>JAFLDU010000133.1 GCA_017309145.1 Zoogloea sp.
GCGGCGCTGGGCGCCGAAGCACGCGGTTTCCTCGGCACGATCCGCGAATCGGTCGGCTTCATGCAGCGGCTGGTCGACGACCTGCTCGACGTGGCGCAGATCGAGGCCGGCCGACGGGTGAACCGGCGGGTCGAGATCGTCATTCTCGACGAGAAAGTCGACAACCTGATCCGGGGCGAAGACGATGGCGCCTTCGAGACGGCTTTCAGCAAGCTCAAGGCCGAGCTGAATGCCCGCCTCACCGGACGTGACAAGGCATCCCGATGAATCCGCCTGATATCCGCCGCCGGCGTGTCCTGCAAACTGCGCTGGCTGGGCTGGCCATGCCCGCAACCGCAACCCTGGCGGCCGACCGGCCTGCCAGGACCGTTCGAGGCGAGCGTCCCCGGCTGGCTGTGGTGCTGGGTGGGGGCTCCGCCAGGGGGTTTGCCCATATCGGCGTGGTCAAGGCCTTCGAGGCCCGGGGCATCCAGCCCGACCTGATCGTCGGATGCAGCGCGGGAAGCCTGGTCGGGGCATTCTGGGCGGCCGGGATTTCCGGCGACCGCATGGAAGAACTGGCCCTGCGGGTCCGGGATACCGAGATCATCGACCTCGTTCAGGGCACGGCGCCCCGTGGCATGGTGACCGGACAGGCCCTGCAGAACTTTGTCAGCCAGTCCCTCAAGGGGCGTCCGATCGAGTCCTTCCCGACTCGTTTTGCCGCCGTGGCGACCCGCTATCCCCAGGGCGACCTGGCGGTGCTGAGCAGTGGCGATCCGGGCTTCGCGGTGCGCGCGTCCTGCAGCATTCCTGGGGTCTTTGTGCCGGCCGAGCAGGGCGGGCAGGAGTATCTCGACGGCGGCCTGATCAGTCCCGTTCCGGTCAGGACGGCACGGCAGCTCGGGGCCGACCTCGTGGTGGCGGTGGATGTCGGGGGCGCAGATCAGGGGAACGAGCCACAGGCCGGGCTGTTCGAGTTGCTGCAGCGTTCCTTCGAGATCATGAGCCAGTCACTGCGCGCCAACGAGACCGCTGGGGCGGACCTCGTCATCCGGCCGGATGTAGGGCGGGCCCGCAGCACCGACTTCAGTTCCCGCAGGGTCTTCATCGCGGCGGGCTTCCTGGCCGCTCACCGCCTGGGGCCGGTGATCCGGGAGCGGCTGGGCGGGTTCCGGCGCACCTGAGAGGCGCCCTATCACAGGTCAAGGCCCCTTTCCGGGCTGCCGCGTAGGCTTGAGGTGCGAAGTTGCGCATCACCCGGCTTGGCCCTGTGGGGCTGACGCTTCGCCCTTTCAGAGTTGTGGCTATCCGCCGTCCGGTCCGCTGCGGGAGCCGTGTTCATCAGGAGTTCTCATGAGTCGCCCGCGCTCCAAATCCTCCCCCGAGCTGGAAGGCCCCGGGTCACCTCCTTGCATGGCCGATGAGTTTCCCAACTATTTCGGCGAGGTTCCGGAAGAGGGGGCTTTGCTTGACCCCATGGTCGAGGCTGCGCTGAACGCATTGCTCGAGGCCGAGCGGGCAGGGGCCAAGGTGTTGGCCGTGCTCCGTGACGGCCTGGATCCCCGCTCCCCCGCCAGGGAGCTCCTGGCGCGCCTGCAGCAGGATGAAGGCGCCAATGCCGTCGTTCTGTACAAGACGATCAAGCGCCTCGGCGGTGCGCCTTCCCACGAGACGGGAGCCTTTGTCGGGCGGACCCTGGCCATCGAAGGGCTGGTGCCGCGTCTCGAGTTCCTCAATCGCGGCCAGATGTGGGTGGTCAAGCGCATTTCCGAAGTGCTGCCGCGTATCGAAGATCTCGCCGCGCGAGACATGCTGGAGTTGATGCGGACCTCCCACCTGGACAACATCGCTGCCTGCGAGCGCCTGTTGGAAGGCCTTTAGTGACGCTCCGGCAAGGCCTTCCATGGGGCATGGAAGGCCTTGCTGTGCCCCTGGTTGGTGCGTCGTCGGAGGTGTCCGCAGCGCCCCCGACGCGACGGTGTTGGGCAGGGCGAAACACGCTTGCCGAATCAATACGAAAACATTCGACGCGCGTGAGATGCCTTGCTATTGTGTCTATGCGCGGACCGCCTCAAGGCCGCCTTTCTGAATGGAGCGCGTCAATTGGGTACTAAGCTTTATGTGGGCAATCTGTCCTACAGCGTAGATAAGAGTCGTCTGGAAGAGATCTTTGGCGAATTCGGTACTGTGACTTCGGCCCAAGTGATCATGGATCGTGAAACAGGCCGCTCCAAGGGTTTCGGGTTTGTCGAAATGTCTTCCGATCAGGAGGCGCAGGCAGCCATCTCCGCCCTCAACGGCAAGAGTTGTGACGGTCGTAACCTGACGGTCAACGAGGCTCGTCCGCAGGAGCCGCGCAGTGGCGGTTTTGGTGGCGGAGGCGGTGGTCGTCGCGGTCCGGGTGGCGGTGGTGGTTTCGGCGGTGGCGGTGGCGGTGGCGGTGGTCGTCGTGGCCCCGGCGGCGGCGGTTTCGGCGGCGGTGGTCGCTACTGATCGCTCAGCTGACTGTAAACCCCAGGCCCGGCGTTGTCGGGCTTCAGCATCAGGTTTGCTTTTCATCCTTTCCGCGGCCGATGAAGACCGCGGGGGGTGATTTTTTCTTTAAAGGGCCCCGTCTTGGCAAAAACCAACTACTCATTTGAAAAGCGCCAGCGGGAACTGGAGAAGAAACGCAAGCAGGAGGCCAAGCGGCTGCGCAAGCTCGATGACCGCGCGGGCGCTCCGCAGGCTCTGGATGACCAGGACGCCGCTGAGGGCGCAAACAATACCGCTGACACCCAGGGCTCCGAACCGGGTGGGTCCGACGCCTCTGCGTCCTGAGTCAGGCTGCCTCGAAATGCTCCAGCATCAGCTGGATGCCGGCGACTCCGTTGTACTCGTTCACAGCCAGTCTGAAGGCCGCCCTGATCTGCGCAGCGGCGGGCTCTGAATGATTGAACAGGATGGCGTCGATCCGCGTATTGCCCTTGCGCAGCTGTAGCTTGAGGTGCTTGTCCTTGAGGATGCGCTGGTTTTCCACCCAGAAGACATCGTCGAACAGTGGGGCTGCAAAGCCCTGCCCCCAGATCTCTCGCTCCAGCAGTCGGGCGGTCTCGAGGTTGTAGAGGCTGTCTTCCAGCGCCCCGTCGGTCTCCAGCCGGCGGGTCAGGTCGGCCGGGTCGATCAGATCGCGCACCACTTCCTCGAAAACCTTCTCGAAGCGCTCCAGCTCGGTTTCCGGGATGGTGAGCCCGGCAGCCATGGCGTGGCCGCCGAATTTGAGGATCATCCCCGGGGCCTGCTTGGTGACCAGATCCAGCGCGTCGCGCAGATGCAGGCCCGGAATCGAGCGCCCTGAACCCTTGAGCTCGCCCTCATTGCCCCGCGCAAAGGCGATCGTCGGGCGGTGGAATTTCTCCTTGATGCGCCCGGCCAGGATACCGATCACCCCTTGGTGCCATTCCGGCTCGAACATGACCAGGCTGGCGCGGCTACCCGGATCGATGCGGTCGAGTCCGCTCAAGGCCTCCTCCTGCATGTTGGCCTCGATGGCACGCCGTTCGCGGTTGAGCTTGTCCAGCTCCTGGGCGATGTTGAGCGCCCGTCCCATGTCGTCGGTGATCAGGCATTCGATGCCGAGGCGCATGTCGGCCAGGCGGCCGGCGGCGTTGAGGCGGGGCCCCAGGGCGAATCCCAGATCGAAGGTGGTGGCCTTGGCAGCATCACGTCCCGCGGCAGCAAACAGGGCCCGGACCCCCGGTTGCATGCGGTCGGCGCGCATGCGCTGAAGGCCCTGAGCGACCAGGATGCGATTGTTGTGATCGAGCTTGACCACGTCGGCCACGGTGCCCAGGGCCACCAGGTCGAGGAGGTCGGCCAGGTTGGGTTCGCTCCGGCCCTCGAAGGCTCCCCGGTCGCGGAGTTCCGCACGCAGCGCGAGCATGGTGTAGAACATCACACCGACACCGGCCAGGGACTTGCTCTGGAAGGTGCAGCCGGGCTGGTTGGGATTCACGATCACGTCGGCCTCGGGGAGCTCGTCACCGGGCAGGTGGTGATCGGTGATCACGGTGGCCATGCCGTGCTCCCGCGCAGCGGCCACCCCCTCGACGCTGGCGATGCCGTTGTCGACTGTGATCAGCACCTCGGGCTCCAGCGGGGCGGCGAGCTCGACGATGGCCGGGGTCAGGCCGTAGCCGTACTCGAAACGGTTCGGCACCAGGTAGCCGACGTCGGCACCGAAGGCCCGCAGGGCCCGGATGCCCACCGCGCAGGCCGTGGCGCCATCGCAGTCGTAGTCGGCAACGATGAGCATGCGCGCATTGGCCTCGATGGCATCGGCGAGGAGCTGCGCTGCCTCCTGGACGCCCTTCAGGCTCGCCGGGGGGAGCAAAGCCTTGAGGCCGTAGTCGAGTTCTTCGCGGCTCGAGATGCCACGGGAGGCGTAGATGCGGGCAAGCAGCGGATGCGTGCCGTTTTCCAGGAGCCGCATGACGGCGGGGCCGGGGACGGGGCGGGGCAGGATGCGGGTCATGGGGTACTCGGAGAGGTGGGCGGTGCGGAGGCCAGCAGGGTGTCGAGAAGGCGCGGCTTGCGCCAGAACTTCCACAGCCCGCTGGCGGCGATGTCGAGGTCCAGACTGTGCTGGTCGTCAGGGACGGAGACGTGCAGGTGGCTGATGCGACGGCTCTTCAGGTCGGCCAGCAGCGGGGCGAACCAGTCCCGGTCCAGCTCCTGCAGGGCAGCAGCCCAGGCTTGCGGATCCCGGTGCAGCAGCGGCTTCAGGAGGCTGTCGACAACCGCCAGCGTGGCGCCCGACGGAGCTTGATAGCGCTCGGCCGGCGCGGGCTCGATACCGGCTTGGCGTGCATGGCCGCGGGCCAGCGGCAGGTTGGCCTGGATCTGGCTGAAGGGGTGGGTGACCTTGCCGGGGAGCGCGCCATTGCCCCACAGCCAGACTCCGTTGATGGCGCGCTGGCCGCTGGCTTCGCGGGCCTGATTGACCGGGTGGTTGTAGAGCCAGACCTCGAGTTCGTTGGATAGCCGAGCCCAGCGGGCCACGTCCTCGCCCTCGGGCAGGAAGAGCTGGACCGGCCTCCCGTTCACATCGGCCAGGGGGGGGAAGCGGGGGCGCGGCATGTCGGCAAGCCGGATGTACCAGCGGTCGGGGGACGGCGCCTCGAAGTGGCCGATGTCGGCAAACAGCGCGTTGAGACCGGCCATTAGGGTGTCGGCCTCGTCCCGCTGGATGGCCAGGCCGCTGGCGTCGGCCAGCAGCAGGGTGTCCCGGGCAAAATGTAGATGGACCGGGTCACAGCACAGCCAGTGACCGGTGGCCGGGACGGGGGTGTTTTCCCCCAGCCGCCGCAGATGGGCCTGGGACGCCTCCTCGGAGACCTGGAACTGTGTGGCCAGCAGCGTCTCCAGGCTCGTCCGTGGGCACCAGCGGGCGGTGCTGAAGCCCAGCAGGGTGCTCAGGGAGGGCAGGGACAGGCCACGGGCGGGGTGGGGGCCCTGGCCGGTGGGCCAGCACAGGCCGGGGAGGATCAGCTCGAAGCGCATCAGGGCGGTGTTGGGGTGATGGAGGATTCTGCGGCGTGGCCGGGGCATGGGTGCCGGATCGGCTGCGTCAGGCATGGGCCACGTAAACGAACTCTAGCCGGTCAGCGGACCGGCTAGAGTGTGACCCGAAGCGGCGGATTATTTCTTCTTTTTCTTGCTGGTCGGCTTGGTCGCGGTGTCGGACGAGCCGGTGCTGCCGCCCTGAACGCCGAGCTGGCCACCGGTGCCGAGGCCACCCTTGACCTCCTGAGCCTTGTAGTTCTTCACGGCCTTGACCACGTTGTTGTAGGCATCGGTGAACGCTGCCACGATGACCTTGCCTTCCGCGGTGTTGGTGTAACCACCCAGACCGCCGCCCAGGCCGGCACCGAACAGGGCGCCCATGCCGCCGAAGTCCATGTTGCGGGCACTGCCTTCTGCAGCGGCCAGCTGGACGCCGGAGCGGTTGTCGATCATGGTCAGCATGGTGCTTGCTTCCTTGACGTTGATGCTTCCGATCACCGCCCCCAGGACGCCACCACGCATGCCGCCCAGACCGCCGGTCATACCGCCGGCATTGTTGTTGCTGAAGGTGATCGAGGGGCTGAGGGAGTAGTCGGCCGACGCCATCTGACCCTTGCCGAAGTTGGAGTTGCTGCGCAGCTCGCCGGATTGCTGGAGGGCGCGCTCCTGCATCATGTTGTTCATGGCACGGCCACGCTCGACCACCACGAAGCAGTTGGATTGCTGGATCAGCAGCTTGAGCACGGGCACGGTGGAGCCGAGCTTCATCTGGCCGGTCAGGACGCCGAACCAGGGAGCGCTCGTGTCTTCGACCACGGCAATCGTCCCGAGCGGGGCCTCGCACTTCTCGAGCGTGGAGTTGGCGTTTTGCGAGTTGGCCCCGCCTGCCGAACCGGTTGCGGCCGTTTTGGCTTCCTGGGAGCCCATCTGCATGTTGGCACAGCCGCTGAGGGCGGCGAGAGTGGCAATGGCGGCAATCGTGCTGGCCTGACGTGCAATGCCGAAACGGCTGGTCATGTCTAAGTTCCCCTGAATGATGTGGACGGATGTCCTGGCAAGTACCGGTCGTGGCCGGCTCGAAACCTGCATATTTTAGCTGCCGACGCGGCCCTTATCGAGTGGCTTTTCCCGATGTGGGAGTGATCCATTTCGCTGAGACGCGGGTTGCGCACTGGCGTGCCTGGGCGGCGCCGAGGTTACGGGTTTCACTGAGGCGGCATATGGGGCTGTTGTCGCCGCCCAGAAACTCCTCCAGGGCCCGGTACAGGCTGGCAGGGTCGGGGCCGCTCGAAGCGCTTTCACCGGAGGCGATGAAGCCCGCCCGTTGCATCGAGCGCGGGCCGTCGGTCAGCACGAACAGCACGCGCTGGGCGCCCCCGGGAAGCGCCGGGAGCGTCAGATTGACGGCGTTGCCGGCATCGAGGCGCGCCTCGCTGTCATGGCGGTTGGGGTGGAGCAAGGCAATGCCGTCCGGGGTGGCAGCCAGTGCGTAGAGGTAGGCTGGAGCCTGGGTGCTGGCCCGGAAGCGCAGGGCTCCGTCGGTGGAGGCTTGCGGGTGGATGTCCGGCACCGATCGCTGGTCGCGTTGGGTATACAGAATGTCGAGCAGCCTGACTGCCGAGTCCTGGCTGTCCGCAGGCGAAGGAAGCGCGCGGGGGACGAGCACCAGGGCCGCGTTGCCGACCAGGCGCAGGCGCGGCCCTGGGGTACCGGGTGCGCCCTGCACGCAGCGCTGCAAGGCGTCGCCGTCTGCGAAGGCTTTGACGAGGCCCGGGGCATCGCCCTCCAGGCAGGCGAGCAGCGCGGGCGTGATGCGTTGGCCGCCGTCGGCAAGCCCCAGTACGTTGGCAGGTAACGAGGGGTGGGCGCCTCCGCCCGGATGGGGTGAGGGGCAGCTGCTCCGGCCCGGTGAAGCGGTATCCATGACCAGGAAGAGCTTATCGCTGCGTCGGGCCAGGGTGCCGACATGCCGGAGCAGCTCGTCGGTGCTGAACAGCTGCCTGTCGGTGGTGGGGATACCGTCCGGGCAGGCACGTCGGGCGATGGGCGGGTGAGCGTCGATTGGGGCGGCCTGGGTGACATGGATGAGCAGCCGGTCGCCGTCTCCCAGGCGCGCGTCTGCATCGACGAAGGCCCGCCGCAGGGCTTCCAGCGACATGTCCGGCCCGGGGAGGTAGCGGATGTTGCCGTCCGGGACTCCCATAAGGCTGGCCAGCCGGGTCGCCGCCGACGCATTGCCCGGGTCGCCGCCGATGATCAGGGCATGATTGCTGGCCCGCGGGCTGCCCCGTGACTGAAGGCCGCTGTGCCCGGTGGCTGGCGGGGTGTGCATAGCTGGTGGCTGACCTGGCGTCGGGAACTGGGCATCGAGGTCGGTGTTCTGGCGCAGGATCCAGCCGCTGCGGTTGCCGGGTGCCATGACACGCAGCCAGTCCTGGCGGACTTCCAGTACTTCCACCGTGCTGCGGCGCTGCACCTCCATGATCCGGCCGGAAAAGCCAGAGGGGTGCTCGCGCAAGGTGTCCGGGCGGGTCAGGGTGGTCTGTCCGGCCAGGCAGGCGGCGGCCGGCAAGGCCAGGGCGAGGAGACGGACGGCAAGGGTGGCGAGCGTGGGCATGGCGGGTTCCGGTCTTCCGATACCAGCCCACGATTATCGGCCCAGGCAGGCCGTATGGCGAGCACGGCGGGATACCCAGCCCCGGCCTTCTCCGGCACAATGCTCGCTCGCGCCGCCTGGCGGCGTTTCCGGTCCTGTCCCGAATGTCCTATGAGTTTCTGGTCGGCCTGCGCTACACCCGCTCGAAGCGGCGGGCGCAGGGACGCAATCGTTTCATTTCCTTCATTTCACTGGTCTCCATGCTGGGCATCGCCCTCGGCGTGGCCGCCCTGATCGTCGTTCTGTCGGTGATGAACGGCTTCCAGCGGGAGCTGCGCACACGCATCCTGGGGGTGGCCTCCCATGTCCAGGTGAGCGGCTTCGATGGCGAGCTGGCCAACTGGCAGCGGGTCGCCGATGATGCGGCCAAGCATCCGAGGGTGCGTTCCGCCGCTCCCTTCGTGCAGGCCCAGGGCATGCTGTCCTTCGACCAGACGGTACGCGGTACCCTGATCCGTGGTGTGCTGCCGGATGCCGAGGACAAGGTGGCGGACTTCGCCCAGCACATGCGGGCCGGCCGCCTGGACGATCTGCGGCCGGGGGAGTTCGGCATCGTGCTGGGGGCCGATCTGGCGCGGGCCATGCACGTCTCGATGAACGACAAGGTGACTCTGATCGCCCCCCAGGGGCTGGTCACGCCGGCGGCCATCCTGCCACGGCTCAAGCAGTTCCGGGTGGTGGGCATCTTCGAGGTGGGGATGTACGAGTACGACTCCAGCCTGGCGCTGGTGCATCTGCAGGATGCCCAGACCCTCTACCGCATGGAAGACCGGGTGTCCGGCGTGCGCCTCAAGCTGGATGACCTGTTCGAGGCGCCCAGGGTGGCCCGCGAGCTGATCAAGTACCTGGACGCGGACACCCTGGTGTCCGACTGGACGCGCAGCCACGCCAACTTCTTCCGGGCAGTGCAGATCGAAAAGAACGTGATGTTCATCATCCTGCTGCTGATCGTCGCGGTGGCGGCCTTCAACATCGTGTCCACGCTGGTGATGGCGGTGCAGGACAAACAGGCGGACATCGCCATCCTGCGCACGCTGGGCGCCAGCCCGGGCTCCATCATGGGGATCTTCGTCATCCAGGGGGCCTTGATCGGCTTCATCGGCCTGGGCTTGGGCGTGCTGGGCGGCGTCACCCTGGCCCTCAACATCGATGTGGTGGTGCCGGCCATCGAGCGGGCCTTCGGCATCCAGTTCCTGGCCAAGGACGTGTATTACATCTCCGACCTGCCGTCGGAGCTGCTGTGGTCGGATGTGTTCGCCATCACCGGGGTGTCCTTCGTGCTGACCCTGGTGGCGACCCTCTACCCGAGCTGGCGTGCGTCCCGGCTGAATCCGGCGGAGGCCCTGCGCTATGAGTGAGGCGAGCATGAACGAGCCGGTGATCGAGTGCCGCGAGCTGAGCAAGTCCTTCCGTGAGGGCGAAGATGCCCTGCAGGTCCTGCGCGGCGTCAGCCTGTCGGTGGAGCGCGGCGAGCGGGTTGCTGTGGTGGGGTCGTCCGGCTCCGGCAAGAGCACGCTGCTGCACCTGCTGGGCGGGCTGGACGTACCCTCCGGTGGCGAGGTGCGTCTGCTGGGCAGGGATTTCTCGAAGATCTCCGACCGGGAGCGAGGCCTGCTGCGCAACCAATCCTTGGGTTTTGTGTATCAGTTCCATCATCTGCTGGCCGAGTTCTCGGCTCTGGAGAACGTGGCCATGCCGCTGTTCGTGCGGCGCATGAAGAAGGACGAGGCGCTGGCGCGGGCCGCCGAGACGCTCAAGGCGGTCGGCCTGGGGCATCGCCTCGACCACACGCCGGGCGAGCTGTCGGGCGGGGAGCGGCAGCGGGCGGCGATCGCCCGGGCCCTGGTGACGCAGCCGGCCTGCGTGCTGGCCGACGAGCCGACGGGCAACCTGGATCGCCACACGGCGGAGCGGGTGTTCGAGCTGATGCTGGAGCTGGCACAGGCCCACGGTACCAGCTTCATCATCGTCACCCACGATGCCGGGCTGGCGGCACGCGCCTCCCGCATCCTCCACCTGAGGGACGGGGCGTTCGGCGGAGAGGTCGACTGACCGCCCATTGCGGGCGTCGAGTGCGTCAAGTTTCCAGATGTGCGGGCCGATAGATCGGCGCATGGCCGCAGTCATGCGGCCTCAGACCTACTGGAACAATCATGAACGCAATCTTCGCCCCGGCGGTAGCCCTGCTCAACCGTTTGCGTTACCCGGCAAAGTTCACGCTGCTGGGCCTCATTGCGCTGCTCGCAATCGGGTTCCTGCTGGGGCAACTGGCGGTTTCCCTGCGTGCGAGCATCGATTTCACCGAGAAGGAGCGGGAAGGGATGCAGCGCGTCCCTCTGATCCTCAAGGTGATCGAACTCACCCAGCAGCACCGGGGCCTGTCGTCGGGGGTCCTGAACGGCAACGAGGACTTGCGTCCGCGCCTGCTCAAGAAGACCGAGGAGCTGGTGGCTGCGATGGCTGCTGCGGAGCAGGGGCTGGATGTGCGGCTCACTCCGCTCGCCAACCGTCGCTGGGGCGAGGTGCGGAGCGGCTGGGACGCGCTGCGCAGCGGCGGCCTGCAGATGGCCCCGCGGGACAATCTGGTGGCGCATACCGCCCTGATCCGCAAGGTCATCCTGACCTTGCACGACCTGGGGGATGACGGCAACCTGACCCTCGACCCCTCCGCCGACACCTATTATCTGATCGACAACACCCTGCGTCGTGTGCCCGACGTGTCCGAGCGCCTGGGACGCCTCCGCGCCATGGGAACCGGCGCCCTCGCAGCCCGCGCGGTCGACGACCAGCGGCGTTTCGACATCAGCTCCCAGCTGGGTGAGCTGAACATGGCGGTGACGGACCTGAACGAGAACTTCGAGCGGGCCGCCATCGCCAACCCCCTCATCCGTCCCACCTTCGAGGCTTTGGGCAAGGACTTCAACGAGGCGACCGGCAAGGTCGTCGGACACCTCAAGGACCATGTGCTGAAGGGTGACTTCGAGATGCCCGCGCCCGCGTACTTCGACATGGTCACCAAAGTGATCGACCTGGTCTTCGACAAGACCTACCAGTCCCTGATCCCCGAAGCCAGTGCCCTCCTGGACCAGCGCCTGTCGGGCCTGAAGCGTGACTTCATGATCGCCGCAGCCTTGTCGGCGGTGTCCCTGCTGGTCTTGCTCTATCTGTCGATGGCCTTCTGCGTGGCGGTCATGCAGTCGGTCCAGGAACTGCGCGTGGGGGCGCGGGCCCTGGCCGATGGCGACCTGCGTTCGCGGATCGTCTTTTCTGCCCATGACGAGCTCAAGCTGGTGGCCGACCAGTTCAACGAGATGGCGCATTCCTTCTGCGACGTGATCACCAAGGTGCAGTCCGGGGCCGACGATGTGGCGGCGTCGGCCGTGTCGCTGGCACACTCGGCTTCGATGGTTTCCAAGGGGTCGGACCAGCAGAGCGAGGCGGCCTCCACGATGGCAGCCGCTGTCGAGGAGATGACAGTGGGGATCGAGGAGATCGCCTCCAGCGCCGCGTCGGCCGAAGGCATCTCCTCGGAGTCGGGGCGCCTCTCCAGCGAGGGGGGCGCAGTCGTGGCGCGGACCGTCAGCGAGATGGAGCGCATCGCCGAAACCGTCCGCCAGTCCGCCTCGGTGATCCAGGATCTGGGTGATCAGTCGGTGAAGATCTCCACCATTGTGAACTCCATCAAGGAGATCGCCGATCAGACCAACCTGCTGGCCCTCAATGCCGCCATCGAGGCGGCCCGCGCGGGGGAGACCGGCCGCGGCTTTGCGGTGGTGGCGGATGAGGTGCGCAAGCTGGCGGAGCGGACCGCCAAGGCCACCGACGAGATCACCGGCATGGTGGCGGCCATCCAGAACGGGACCAACCGCGCGGTGGATACCATGCAGGGCGGGGTGGCGCGTGTGCAGGAAGGCGTGGTGCTGGCTGGTCAGGCGGGTGCCTCGATGGATCAGATCCGGGCCGGGGCGACCCAGGTCGTGAGTGCCGTGACCGACATCTCGACCGCCTTGCGCGAACAGGGTGCGGCCAGTACCGACATCGCCCGCAATGTGGAGCGCATCGCGGCGATGGCCGAGCAGAACTCCGGTGCCGTCCGCGAGACGGCAGACACCGCCCGGCATCTCGAGGGGCTGGCCCAGCAACTGAGGTCAGAGGTGGCACACTTCAGGATCTGAGCCCGTCTGGCGGCATCCTGATCAGGGAGGGGGCGCAAGCCCCCTTTCTGCTTTCGGGGCCCGGCCGTGGCGGGTTCAGGCGCGCCGGGTGCGGCGCTGGTGCCAGTGCCTGATCAGGTAATAGCGCCAGGCCAGACGGGTCAGCAGGTAGCCGCTGGGGGCCAGGATGCCGGCCAGGGCGATCAGCCCGAGGAACAAGGGGCGGCCCAGGTCGGAGGTCCAGGTCAGCAGGGCCTCGAGCCAGGCCCGCAGGCCGGCGTCGCCCATTTCAGGGGGAGCGGTGAATTGCCCGACCCCGGGGCCGAGGATCCATTCGCCGATGGTGAAGGCCAGCAGGTAGATGGGGACGATGGTGAAGGGGTTGGTGTACAGGGTGGTGAGCAGGGCCAGGGGCAGATTGACCCGCAAGGCCAGGCAGCACACCGCTGCGGCAGGCATCTGGAAAGGGCCGGGGATCAGTCCGCAGAACAGGCCCGCGGCGATGGCCCCCGCCGCTGAGTGACGGTTGAGGTGCCACAGCCGGGGGTGGAACAGGGTCGAGCCGAAGGGGGCCAGCCAGCGATTGGCGGCCAGGGATTCGTGGTCGGGCAGGTAGCGTTTCAGCAGTCTTCGCATGGTCTCGGTGCCAGGGCGGCGGCCCTGCGGGGCTCTTTTCGATTCTAACCGAGCCGGCCGGACTTGGCGGCCCGGGCGGCGCCGGTTAGATTCCGCTTCATGCGGATTATGACAATCGTGTTTTGTGGCGGCGTGCTGGGGTTCCAGCTCATCCCGGCCATGCCCAGGCACACCGCCTTCGTGGCGCTGGGCCTGGGCATGGCGTTCGCGATGCTGGCCGCCTGGGGGCTGCGCCGGAGGTGGTCGGGAGGCGGGCGCGGCCTGTGGCTGGTCGCGGGCGTGCTGGCGGGGTTTCTGTATGCAGGCTGGCGGGCCGAGATCCGGCTGTCCGAGGCCCTGCCGCTGGCGCTGGAGGGGCAGGACATCGCGGTGACAGGGGTGGTGGCGTCCCTGCCCCAGGCGTTCGAGCGGGGGCAGCGCTTCGTGTTCGAGCTGGACGAGCGTCCCCGCTCCGTGCCGGGGCGGATCTCGCTGACCTGGTATGCCGGGCCGGACGAGGCGGCCGGGCAGACTCCGGGCTTCCGAGCCGGCCAGCGCTGGCGGCTCACGGTGCGCCTCAAGCGCCCCCATGGCAACTTGAATCCCCATGGTTTCGATTACGAGGGCTGGCTGCTGCAGCAGGACATCCGCGCCACCGGCTACGTGCGTCCGGACGGGGAGCGGGCCCTGCTGGACCCGGCCGTGCCGGCCTTCGGCCTCGCCGTCGAGCGTCTGCGCGAAGCGGTGCGCGACCGTTTCCGTCAGGCCTTGCCGGAGGGCGCTTACACCGGCGTGCTGATCGCCCTGGCCATCGGCGACCAGCGCGCCATTCCGGCGGAGCAATGGCGGGTCTTCGCACGGACGGGGATCTCGCATCTGGTGGCGATCAGCGGCATGCACGTCACCATGATCGCCGCCCTGGCGGCCCTGCTGGTGGGGGGCGGATGGCGGCGCTGGCCGCGCCTGGCCCTGCGCTGGCCGGCGCAGCAGGCCGGGGTGATGGCCGGCTTCCTGGTGGCCTGGGGCTACTGCCTGCTGGCAGGGTGGGGCGTGCCGGCGCAGCGCACCCTCTACATGCTCGGTTGCGTCAGCCTGGCGCTGGTCCTGCGGCGGGATGTGGCACCGAGCCGGGTACTCGCGGCGGCGTTGGGTGTGGTAGTGGTGATCGACCC
>JAFLDU010000015.1 GCA_017309145.1 Zoogloea sp.
ATGAATGCGCTCTAGCGTCGCCATTCAACGCCCCTGGGACGCTTAACAATGTCCATAGATAGAACTCAATAGCTTAGGCGTCCGCACTATACAACTTACTCTTATCGATGCTGTAGATCTCCATGGCCGGGGTGAAGTCCGCCAGGACACGCACCACCCGGCTGCTCATGTCCGCATACAGGGCATAGTTGCTGGAGAAGGCAAGAATGCCATGGGCGCGCGCCAACTCCTGGAGCTGGAACCAGGGAGCGCCCATGGGCACACCGAGAGCCTTCGACTCCGCCGACCGCGCGACAACGCACCCATCGTTGTTCGACAGGACCACGATGGGCTTGCCGGCCAGGGTCGGATCGAAAAGCTTCTCGCAGGACGCGTAGAAGTTGTTGCAGTCCACCAGTGCGAAGAGCGGCATCTCAGGACCCGATGCGCTTGAACTTGCCGACCACCACTCCCCAGATGATCAGCTCCACCCCGTCGTAAAGGTCCAGCGCCGGATAGGCGGGATTTTCGGCGATCAGGGCGACACGACCACCACGGCGAAAGAAGCGCTTCACCAGGCGTTCGCCGTTCAGGAACGCCACCACGATGTGGCCATGCTGTGGAGTGATGCTGCGATCCACCACCAGGATGTCCCCATCGAAGATCTCAGCGCCCTGCATGGAGTCGCCCTGCACCTGGAAGAAGAAGGTCGATACCGGGTTGCGGACTAGGTAGTCGTTGATATCCAGGCTACGGTCCGCGTAGTCCTCGGCGGGCGACGGGAAGCCAGCCGAGATGGGCGTCAAACCGAGGGGGAATGTCTGCTTCAGCGCATCCGCGAAGGGAAACCAGTGATCGGGGAAATCCTCTGGCACGGGAAGGTGGACACGGTTCATGGTGGCGACGGGTTTAAAACTGTAAATATATACAGCACACCAAAAATCGTCAAAAACCGGCGCTTCCCGCCAATGACCTGCGTCACAGACCTCCTATGAGCAAGGCCGCAGGATGCAGCCTCTCAATCACGGTCCTTAACGAAGGCTGCATTCTCTCGAGTCAGGCACCTGACTTCTATGCTCGGAGCTACGACGACCACAACGGCCCTGGGGCGCTCCAGGAGTGGGTCTGCCATGTGCTCACGCCCGAGGATCTTCAGCGGCTGTCAGGCCCGCCGATTTCGCACGGGATGTAGCATCATGGGGCATATGCGCGAACTACCGCCCCTCAAGCCGGGAAGCCCTTGCCGCATTCCCGCTGCCTCCTCCGGACTTCACCTATGGTGAAGCCTATCCCGGGTCCGTCGTCCCCATCGTCACGAACTTCGCCCCGCGGGTCTGGGTGCCGGCCTGCTTCGGGCTGATTCCCGGCTGGGCCAAGGACGCCAAGATCGCCCGCAGCACCTACAACGCCAGGTCGGAGACGGTCGCCGAGAAGCCGTCCTTTCGGCATGCATGGAAACGGGGGCAGCTCTGCATCATCCCGGCCGACGCCATCTTCGAGCCCTGCTACGAAACCGGGAAGGCCGTGCGATGGCGGATAGAGCGGGCGGATGGCAAGCCGATGGGCCTGGCCGGCCTGTGGGAGCGCAAGCTGGCCGACGATGGCCGGCCCTCTTGGTCCATGACCATGCTCACCATCAACGCCGACAACGATCCCGTGTTCCGACGCTTCCACAAGCCGGAGGACGAGAAGCGGTCGGTGGTGATACTGCCGGATGACACCTGGGGCGACTGGCTGCGGTGCAAGTCGGATCGCGATGCGGCGGGGATTCTGGCGGAACGCGCCTCGGCTGAGTTCGTGACGCATGCAGACCCTCGATAGCAACAACTACGCAATTTAAGCGGGCTTTTGTCATAGCTGGGTCGCTTCCATGCTCCATAGAATCCAGTGGCGCAACCCTCTGGAGACATGATGTTCGAGTCATCGATGTACCTCATCATTGCCATGCTTCTGGGGCTGATTCCGGCCTCGATCGCTGCCAACAAAGGGGAGTCCAGGGGCGTGTGGTGGCTCTATGGAGTGTTCCTATTCCCGATCGCCTTCATCCACTCTCTGCTGATGAAGCCAGACCCTGCATCGCTCGAACGACAGCAGCTCTCAGATGGAATGCGCCGATGCCCGTTTTGTGCTGAACTGGTGAAGCCCGCCGCTGTTGTCTGTAAGCACTGCAGTCGCGACATTCCTTCGGACGTCGGCGGAGCTTCACTTGACGCTGGGAGAGCAGCCCCAGAGGCTGCGCAGCAGCAACTCACAGCCAAGCTCCGTCAGATGTATCCGACGAGTGCAGACCTGAATCGCTTTGGGGCTCGCGGTCTCACCCCGTTGATGGAGGCGTTCGTTGAGAGGGACGCAGCAAGCGCCAAGGCTCTCATTGCATTGGGTGCCAGCACCTCTCAATGGGGCACTCACCCGGAGACTGGCCGAGTCTCATCCATGAAGGAGTTTGCAGAACATGCTGGAGACGAATTCAAGGCCCTCCTTTCGTAGCCACTCCCATGTGGGTATGCGTGGCTTTCAATCCGTCCACAAAATCTGTGGGTAACTCCTTGAACAACGCGTTACAGGCCGCGTCCTGACCGGGATAGAGACGCCTGCCCAGAAAACAGGCGCCCTCCCCTCAGCTTCTCGACATGCCGCAAGGCCTTCGCCTCGGGCCAGAAGGCTACGCGAAGGGCTACCACGGCCGAGGGCGGCACATCACGCCCCTGCTCGTACCTGGCGCCGCCGGACTGTGACAATCCAATCGCCCCCCAGAAGACCGTCTGAGTCAGCCCCAGCGCAACCCGCTGTGCCGCGAGATCGGGCCCTGTGGTCCACTTCTCAACGGAGAACACCGTGGCGGCCGATCGCTGCAGATCTTTGAACGGGGTCCGAAGCTCGGCCATAGCGGCAGGAAGTGCAGCCTCCGGTACATACGCAAGCCGCAGGAGAATCTGAACGGGGTGCGGTATCGAGTCACCGCTCTCGTAACGGCTCCCCGCGCTCTGCAGGACGCCAACACGGCCCCAGAATTCGGTTTGGGAAAGCCCAAGGTGGATTCGAAACGCCCAGATCGCTCGCCCTGAGCCTGCGCCGTCACGCGGTACTAGGAATGCAGCTGCATCGTCCTGGGCAAGCTCTTGCCCTTCCCGGTGAGGCTCGGCCTCAAGCAGCTCGGTGTCCTCGTGAGAATATGCCGGGGAGCAGCAGCACAGGATCCTGAGCTGGCCAGCCTCGCTGGCTTGGATGCAGTGCGGGGTGCCCGGAAGGATCAGCACGGTGTCACCCACCTCAACCGGGAAGGTCCTCCCGTCCAGGGTCATCATCCCTTTACCCTCGGTCACGTGGTAGAGCTCCTCCGTGACATGGTGCCGGTGCAGCACCGTGCGGGTTCCGGCCGGCACGATGGCCTCGGCCAGGCTCTGAGCCTTGTTCCTATGTGTCCCCGGGTGCATCAGCTCCCGGATGATGCTCTGATCCTTGGTGACATAGGGCTTCACCGCCGCAAAAGGCTGCACCAGGGATGAAGATCGCCGCTTGCGAGAAATGGACATGGCTACCTCGATTGATCGTTGGGCAAACTACCTGCAGGCGCTCTTGAGGACCGTGGGGTCCGTCACAAACGGATTACCCGTCCCCTGCCACCGAACAATGCGCTGGTCCCGCGTGCGCTCCCAGTCGTCGACAGGGTAGGTCTTTGCCCAGGCGCACATCAGCTTCTTGTCCTTCGCGCTCAGGGCAAGCTTGTAGGTCTGGGACATGTAGAGGGTGATGCGCGCCACGCGGCCCCGCACTTCCGGCCGGGGCTGAACGCTCCGAGCTTTGAAGTCCACCACCGTGGCGCAGGAGCCATACATCGGGGACGGCTCGGGGGAGAGCACGCCATAGGCGAAGTTGTTCCGGTCGCCGTTGATCTCCCCGATCGCCGGCACCAGGTTGTTCAGGTCGCCCTCGGCCAACTGGAACACGGGATCGTTCTCCGCGCAGTCCTTTCGGCCACCGGCCTGCCAGCACTGCCGCTGGTGGCCGATCACCCAGGCCGGCACGACATGCTCCCACTCGATGCGGCCCGCGCGGATCGCGTTCTTTCTGGGCTTGGCATCACAGGAGGAAAGGTGCACGACAGTGCCGATGTACTTGCAGCCGCAGTAGATGTCCTCCTCCAGGCCGGCAAAGACCGCCGGCAACACCTTCTTGGCGTTGGCGAAGTTGCGGGGGCCGACCTCGTGCTTGCTGTTGACCTGGGCGGCCATCGGCGCCACAGGCTGGGGCGCAGGCTGCTGGGGAGCAGATCGCTCCGAAACGATGACTGGGCTAGGGTGAAACGTGCCGCAGCCGGCCAGGGTGCCGGCAACGATCAGGATGACAAGGCGCATTGCCGATATTCTAACGGGGTACCCGCCCGTAGAATCACCGGAAATTGCAACGGATTCTTAGTGCCCAAGTAGTGCAGCCCCGCAAGATGAGTACACGATGCTCGGCGTCTCCGCCTCTCTGATCAGCTCTTCACACCGCCAGGGTGCTCAAACGAAGTCGCTCCTAACGGAGCGAGTGTCACGAGCGGGAATCTTGATCTCGGAGAGCATCTGCTCGAAGCTTCAACGAAGTCGCCCGTCACGGGGCGAGTGTCACTCAATACCCAGCGGCTTCTCGGCCATGCTCACCAGCTTCAACGAAGTCGCCCCTCACGGAGCGAGTGCCACATGGCTGGGCGGGTCCAACGCCAACACCAGCCTGCTGCTTCAACGAAGTTGCTCCTCACGGAGCGAATGTCACCCACGAGCACAAAACGCCCGACCTCTTCGACACCATGCTTCAACGAAGTCGCCTCTCATGGAGCGAGTGTCACGCATACATCTGCTCGATCTCCTTGGCCTGGTCGTAGCTTCAACGAAGTCGCTCCTCACGGAGCGAGTGTCACCTGGCCAGCAACGCCTGATTGGTGGCGTTGTTGATGCTTCAACGAAGTCTCCCCTCACGGAGCGAGTGTCACGTGGAGGTGCTGGGCGATGGCCTGCTGCGCAACGTCGCTTCAACGAAGTCGCTCCTCACGGAGCGAGTGTCACGTTCCGGATGGGACGGCAACCGGCACGATCACGCTGCTTCAACGAAGTCGCTCCTCACGGAGCGAGTGTCACCGGGATCTTGGCACGACCCTTCAGGGCCACGGAGCCGCTTCAACGAAGTCGCTCCTCACGGAGCGAGTGTCACGTGCGAGTCGATGCGCAGTAATGGGCGTGCTCTGGCTTCAACGAAGTCGCTCCTCACGGAGCGAGTGTCACTTCCCATGGTCAGCCCGCTCGAGCGCAAGGACTTGCTTCAACGAAGTCGCTCCTCACGGAGCGAGTGTCACCTTAAAGGTCTACGAAGTCACGCCAAAATCATCAGCTGCTTCAACGAAGTCGCTCCTCACGGAGCGAGTGTCACACACCCGATCGCTCTTTACCGGCAGGGCGTTCCAGCTTCAACGAAGTCGCTCCTCACGGAGCGAGTGTCACCGGGGGCCGCCAGGGTGGAAGAGGCGACCTTCCAGCTTCAACGAAGTCGCTCCTCACGGAGCGAGTGTCACGCGACAAGTCGGCCATCCCGTTCTTCTGGAGCGAGCTTCAACGAAGTCGCTCCTCACGGAGCGAGTGTCACCACCCGCTGTTCGACTCCTACGAGACGATCATGTGGCTTCAACGAAGTCGCTCCTCACGGAGCGAGTGTCACCAGCCTGCATCCACGTAGGGCCTGGTGATGTTGAGGCTTCAACGAAGTCGCTCCTCACGGAGCGAGTGTCACTCGGTGGTGAGATCGAGGCCCGACACCAGATCGCGGCTTCAACGAAGTCGCTCCTCACGGAGCGAGTGTCACCTTGGCAGCCATGGCCTGTGGATCAAGTTCCTTTGAGCTTCAACGAAGTCGCTCCTCACGGAGCGAGTGTCACCGCGCAGCAGAAACCAATTGATTTCTTTGCCCGATTTCCGGGCAGTGCGCGAACCCAACAGGAACGCCTTTCCAAATGAGCCATCGGGCTCCTGCCTCATAGCAAATTCCTGGAGCCCACTCACGTGCGAACCTCCCGGCATGGCACCGTCCGCTTGTGGTTCGCACCAGACTATCTAGGCTCATAAACCACCCGACCAGATTGTCCGTCCATTCTGCCCCACCCGGCGACCTATCCCCCCTAAAACCTCCTCTCCAGGGCTTCAAAACCACCTTCACCGCCTGCACGACCACAGGCATCCCCACAGACCCCGTTACTACCCCGTTAATTTCCACGATCAGGGGGGCAGATGCCCGGACGTAGCTCCCACCCCTAAAAATCGCACCACGGCCATGTAATCGCGTTTTCTGCATCCAGACTGCTTGCAGTCCGTCCACACCGCAGCCCCCCGTGGTTATACTCGCACCACATATACGGATCGACTACTCGGGGCCCCGGATGTTGGACGCGCTGTTTCGCGAGCTCTTTGATGCCCCGCCCAACGCTTGGCAACGGGCAGCCTACGTCTCCTTCGTCTCGGGAGCGCTCCCCGCTTTCATCAAGGTCCCCACCGCCGGCGGCAAGACTGCCGTCCTTGCCATCTTCCTGGCGGCCCTGGCCACTCAGGCTCAGGCTGGAGCGGTCACCCTTCCCCGTCGTCTTGTCCTGGTTGTTAACCGCCGGGCGCTTGTTGACCAGGCGAGCGCGCTGGCCGAGCGACTGTCCGGGATCATCAAGGACCGTGTGATACCCGACCTCAGCGACGCGCTCGCACGCCTGTCGTCGCGGGGCACACCCCTGGCGGTGTCCACCTTGCGCGGGGCGCTTGCCGACAACGGCGATTGGAGTCTCGACCCAGCTACCCCGGCCCTCATCCTCGGCACCCCGGACATGATCGGGAGCCGCCTGCTCTTCCGCGGCTATGGTCTGGGGCGCTCCCGTGCGGCAACGCATGCGGGTCTGCTCGGCATCGACACACTGATCGTGCACGATGAGGCCCACCTGGCTCCGGCCTTTTCAGGGGTGCTGCGGGAGATCGAGCAGTTGGCGCGGCCAAGCGCCGTCGTGGTCGGACGCCCTCCGTTACAGGTCATCGAGATGACCGCCACCTTGCCACCACAGGCGGACCACTCCCGTGCCCTCGTCGGCGCTGTCGCCGATGACCCCATCCTGGCGCAGCGCATGGGCGCCCCAAAGTGGCTGACACTCCACGCCATCCCCCTGGCAGCCCCAAAGGGCAAACCTGCGTCGCTGGTCGTCCAGGCACTGGCGGAACACGCTCTCACCTATGCCGACGCGTCACGGGCCGTAGTCCTCTTTGTCAGCCGGCCAGACGACGCGGCGCGGATCGCCGAGCGCCTGGTCAAAGGCGGCGTACCGACCGAACGCATCGCCCTGCTGACCGGGACACTCCGGGCGTGGGAACGGGAGCAATTGACCCGGTCCGATGCCTTCCAGCGCTTCTCGCCGGAGCGCACCGATGAGACGGGCCCAACGGCGTATTTCATCTGCACCTCCGCGGGCGAGGTCGGTCTCGACATCGATGCGGATGTGGGCCTGATGGATCTGGTCACGCTGGACCGGTTCATCCAACGGGCCGGGCGCGTGAATCGCCGCGGCCGGGGCATCGGCGAGTTGGTACTCGTTCACGCGGGTGGCGCTGAATGGAGCGAACCGCTCCAGGCCCTCTGCACCCGGACACTGTCCCTGCTGGAAGAACTGGATGTTCAGACGGCCGGCCACGACGTGAGCCCCCTGTCCTTGTCCCGCCTCACGGATGATCCGCGCTACGTCGAGGCGGTGCCGCCTCCGCCGCCGCGTCGCTCGCTGGAGCCCGCCATCCTCACCCAGTGGGCCATGACCTCCCTGCGGCTCGACGCGTTACGCGTGCCGGCGCCGGACTTCTTTCTGCATGGCCTTGATGATGAGGACCGGGAGGTCGAGCTCGTCTGGCGCGATCTCCCCAGTGATCTCGCACGGCTGCCCGACTGGTTCGAGGCCTGGCCGGTGCTGCGCCAGGAGCGGGCGCGGCTCCCGATCTACCAGGCGCGGAGTCTGGTCGAGGCGTTGTGGCAGCGGGCCCAAGTCGTCAAGAACGCCCTGCCCGCGTTCGCAGTGCTGGATGGCCAGGGCCGCCTGATCGACGACGGCGTCTTCAGCACACAGGATGCGCTGCGTGCCATCGAGCGACGCATTCAGCCCGGACGCACCCTGGTCATCCGTCCGGACCTGGGTGGGCTGGCCGTCACAGGGCTCCCCGACGCCGAACAGGCGGCCGTGGTGGCGGACGTGTCGGCCGAAGGGCGCGGACAGGTGCTCACCGTTCGTTTCAGGGCAGACATCACCGAGGGAGAAACGACCTGGTCATACGGGGACGCTTCAGCGGCGGACCTCGCCAGCCTGACGGCGTGCTGTGCGCCAGGACACAAAGTGGTCTTCGTCGAGGACGTCACGCTGCCGGCGGCGGATCTTGTGGACGAAGACGCCTTCGTTACCCGGGCGGTCAAGGTCTGGCTGCAGGCCCGCGAGATCGACGGCCCGGACGCGGGTGATCCCGCCTCCCTCGGTCGCTGCGATCGACTGCTCTCCGTGCATCTGGATCTGGCCCGATGGGCAGCCCAACGGCTCACCCAGGCACTGGGCCTCGGTGCTCCGGTGGCCGAGGCTGTCGAAGCCGGGGCAGGTGTTCACGATCTGGGCAAGCGGGACACACGCTGGCAGACAGCACTGGGAAATCCGGATCCGGCCGTTCCCCTTGCAAAGAGCCGGCGCACGGCTTTTGACACACGACTCAATGATGGGTATCGCCATGAGCTGGGTTCAGTCATCCGGCTTGGCGATCAGTTGAGCCCACTCGCGCGCCACCTGGTCGCCGCCCACCACGGCTGGGCCCGGCCCAGTTTCACGGACAAGGCACGGGAGAAGCCGGGTGGGTCGCCCGAGGCGGATCGAATCGCAGAGGCCTTCACCCGGCTGAATGCGCAGTACGGCCTGTGGGGACTCGCCTACTTAGAGGCCCTGGTCAAGAGTGCGGATGTCCTCGCGGAGCTGGATGCGGAAGCCCTGATTCCCTCTCTCGACACTACCAAGCCGGCAGAGCCGGTAACGCCGAGCGCTATCGAATCCGGGCCTGAGGGGGTGGTCGACATTCCCGCCGACCCGCGGAATTTTGGGGAGTACCTGGCCGCCTTCGGGTTGCTGAGCCTGCTTGAACCCGCTCATCCGGCACTGAAGGCGCACTGGACACCAACCGGCTTCCGCCTGATTGGGGCAGACGACGCGGCGGTGCTCGACGCACTGGATACGCTCCTGACCTTCGAGGCACACCTCGACCACATGGCACTGCGCCCCGCCCTTGCGGCGGAAAAGTTTCCGCCTGTACAGCTGCACTTCGCCGGAACGCGTCCGCCCATCCTGATCAACAACTGGTTGCGGCCGGACTTCGAAAAAGGGTCCAACTGGAAACTGAGCGCCGGCCAAACTGAGGCGGTCAGCATCCTGCGCGGCTTACAGGCGGCCGCTCGGAAGTTGCGTCCGTCGCTGACGGGGGCCGCGGATCTGCTGCAGGTCGGCACCACGATGAAGGAGCGCTTCCGCTTCGACGCCGGTACCAGCTGGTCGGCCCTGGATGCGGGCTTCTCGCTCAATGAGAATGACCGCTTCAGTACCGTCCGGGTGTTTCTCGAACTCTTGTCGATCCTTGGCCTGCAGTTCGCCTTCGCACCACCGGCCGACCAGAGGCCTTTCCGTTACTCGACCTGGACAGCGCCCCTGCCCCTCGGTCTGTGCCTGCTGGCCGCCAAGGGCCAGCTTCCGGTAGCCCACCAGCACCTCATCCCCCGCCTGATGCCGTCCGGCTACATGAAAGACGTCTTCACTTCCGAAATCACGCTCGCTCACGAGGTACGCCCATGTCTGCCGAAGTATCTGATCGTCTGAACGCCCTCCTCCTCGACCGCCAGGCGGTGGCCATCGTCTGCAAGCAGGCGCTCGAATCCGTGGAGGGTCCGGCGGGCGTGATCTTCCCGCCAACCTACTTGGACAAAGCCAACGGCGACGAACCGACTTACAACATCAGCACATTTGCCGACGGTCGTAACATCTGCGCGATCGATTCGGTGCAATCCCAGGCCAACCGGATCGAGGCCGCATTTCTCCTTGCGCCTTATCGGGCTTTAGTCAGGCGTGTGTCCGTAAAGGCACAGCTCGTGGGCGGGGAAGTGAAAATCATCGATGTACTGGAAGCGTCACATCGCCTTGCCGATGCAGTCCTGCAGTTCTCTGACCTTAGAGAAACGGTGGAAGAAGCCTTCAAGGCCTTCCGATCGGCACCGGACGGCATCGCCAAGCTCTCTCCCATGTCGCTTCTGCTCGGCGCCTGGGACTCCCGCGGTGGAACCCAATGCAAGATTCCTCGAGCCTTCACGTCCCGGATCGACGCCTACAACGTGCATTTACTGCAGCGGCATGCGGTGTATGCGGCATCCCTGACCCGCAAGGAAATCGGATATGAGGAAACGAAGCTATCGGAGATCGGTCTGGACAATGCACTCCCCAAACGCAGTCTAGGCGGCGTGATCGCCGAAGGAGGCGTTCGACGTGATTCGGTGCTGAACCTCATTGCGCTGCGCCAGAACTGCCAAACCGATCTGGCGGACGAGGCGCCTGACGCCCTGTCGGCCTATATATTCGGGCTCGGACTGGTCGCACTGACGCTGCATCCGGAAGTCTTCCTACGCCAGGGCTGCCTGCTTGTGGCCGCAAGCCCCGTGGAAGCGGTGGTCCGCGCGCGCGATGGCAGCCAGACGGTGTTCGCACTGACGGCCGACGAAGCGCTGGCCTACGCCCAGGCGGCGGCCGAGCGGTTCGGCGTTGCCGACCTTGAGCCGATCACAGCGCAGTTCCAACCCGAGCTGATCGCAGAGAAGGCGAGAAAGGGCAACGCCAAGAAGGGTGCGAAGGAGCCTGCGGGTGCCTGAACGCTGGCTGGTTCTCGAAGCCCGGTTTCATACGGGCATGTACCGTGGCGCAGAGTGGCCGCCCTCCCCGTTTCGACTCCTCCAGGCCATCGTCGCCGGTAACCGTTCGATCGAAGCGCCGGGGCTGGCCTGGCTTGAACAGCGGGCGGCACCAGACATTTTTGCGCCGGCCGACGTGCCGGAGAGCCGTTACAAGATCTATGTCCCACACAACACAGATCGGCGTAAGCGCGACGGCCAGAGCGATGCCCGAGAGATCAAAGAACGGCGGGTGTCGGGGCCGGTTCGCTATGTCTACCCGCTGAAGACTGATGCTGACCTCGCCGAGGCCACGCGGTTGATAGACACCGCCAGTCAGCTCCACACCCTGGGCTCGGGACAGGATCAAGCGAGCCTGGCGGGATCCGTCGAAGAGGTAACGCCGGTCGGCTCAACGTCGGAGATCCACTACGCCGCCTCTCACGCAAGCCGGGTGATGCCGCTACGTAGCGACATCGACGTGCAACTGCGCGTCCCGGTACCCGGCTCCCTCGCTGCGCTGGAGGCCCGCTTCCAAGCCAGCCAGACCCGGCTCAACAAGGACAAGGGCTGGCTCTCGCCAGTACAGGCACCGGCTGTGCACGAGGTGATGGCGTACTCGCCCGCCGGGCAGGTGGCACGCGTGGCAATGTTACCGCTGCACCTCAGAAAGCCTCACCAAGGGCAGTCGTTCCGCCCCTTCGACGCACGTAATGCGGTGGTCGTCGCCGGACTGCTGCGAGGAGCCGTGATGCGGTGCACCGAGTCATCGCACCTCGCCGACTTTGCTGCGGGATACGGACCGGAGAACGAGCCGGACCACCGTCTGTCGTGGGTGCCGCTGCCCTCCCTGGGACATGCCCACACCGACGGCCTGATCCGGCGGGCGCTGTTGATTGCGCCGATCGAATGCCTTCCGCAATTGGCCGAGCTGGCGGGGATGCTGGGCCAGGACGCCCTGCAGATGACTGATGAGGATAGCGGCGAGTGTGTCGCGCAGGCCGTACTGGCCGATCCGGACGATGGTGTTTTCAACGCGTATCGGCGGGAGAGCACCGACTGGACCAGCATCACACCGGTGATCCTGCCCGGCGATCACGCCGACTCGCCGCGCCTGGTACGGAACCTGATCTTCAAGGCGCTCCGCAATGCCGGCATCGACACCGGGCTCCTGGCCAACTTTTCGACGAGCCGCGTGCCCTACCTGCCACAGTCCCATCACGTCGGGGACTACCGGCTCAAGGCCTGGAAGGCGGCGCGGCTGATTCCGCTCCACGTACGGCTGAAGTTTCACCGGCCGTTACGCGGGCCGTTACTGCTTGGGCGCGGCCGGCACTTCGGGTTGGGGGTGTTTTGTGGGGGACAGCAGTGAACGTGGGAGGGGCTTAAATGGAAACTTCAACCGCAATCTACATTGCAGCGCTGTCGTCCATCATCGCCGCGCTTTCAGCGCTCATCACGGTATGGAACTACCGGCGCGAGCAGCTCAATCAGAAAATTGCGGCCGCGAAATGGAAGAAGGAGTACTTCGCCGATCTTCTCAAGTGGTCTGATGAGGCCATGCTCATACTCTCAGAGGCGATGCACCTTTGCGAGCTTGATCCGCAACGGACGGGAGAGACGAAGTTCTTTGACAGTCGACATTACCTGAGGGTCAGACTCTCCGCGCACATCGATCGCGGCCGGTGGTTTTTCCCCAATTATCGTGCTGAGGGGGTGGGCGAACACAAGCAAGAGGCGTTTCGCGGCTACCGCCATGAAGTGTTAGATGGCCTGGTGGCAGCCTATCGCGAACTATGCGCTCTCGACTACAAGGACCACTCAAAGAACCGCGCACGTCGACCAGGCATTGAACAAGCGAAGCGTGCATTTACTACCGAGATTCAGAAAGTTCTGGATCCGCGAAGCCGAGACGATGAGTTCAGAAAGCTCCTTGGCTCGGTGGCTAAAACATAGCACCGCGTCGCCAACGATATCAGCGGTGCGTCGTGTCACGCATCAGTAACGCACACCTACCGCATAGGGGCCTCCGTCGCCGACATGGTCGGCACTGTCACTCAATCATCCCGTTGCAAGCCCAAGCCGTCTGAGCTCACCTCGATAACCGTCTGAATGCCTTCAGGACCACCATGAACGCCCCGCACAATCAGATCACCGATTTCATCGTCCACAAACTCATCAAGGAACCGCACCAGCGCGTCGCCACAACCGATCCGCGAAAGGAACCGCTCGCCATCAACCCGACGATCGAACGCCTGGTCAATCAGATTCACAAGCTTTACGCGGAGCGGATGGGCAAGGGCTACGGACGATTCGAGGCCAACGAGGATGAGTATCCGTCCCAGAAGTACATTCGACGCCATCTCATCGATCGCCAAACCACCTTTCTGGAGCTCTCACTTGAGCTGATGGAACACCTTCGGGCCCGGGCTGAACGCGAGGCCCTGGCAAGAGGTGGCTATGTCTTAATCGCGCTCATCAATAACGGCGCGACGGACTTTTTGCTTGTGGCCATCGTCACCGAGGTGCTCGGTGCCGCGATCACCGAGGGGAAGGACGTTGTCGACAGCGTCCACCTGGACATGAGCCAGCTACGTGTCGCCGGGCGAGTCGATCTCACAGCTTGGCAGACCGGCGCCGAGCGCTACATCAGCTTTCTGAAGAACCGCGGCGATGTGGCGGAGTACTTCCAGCTGTTCCTGGGCTGCAACGATCTGCTGATCGCGCTGGAAGAGTCCAAGAAGCTGGTCATCGGCCTGGAGCGCCTCGCCGACGAGATGAATCTCGACAGTGAAAAGCGAGACCGCTTGCTCAATACAGGTCACCAGTACCTTGAGGAACTGAGCAAGACCAAGACCCCCGTCAGCTTGGATGCACTGACGAACCATCTCTGGCCCGACGATCCCGAGGCCTTTCGGAAAATCCTGGCTGCGGAAGACCTGTCTCTGTCGGATGGCTTCGTTCCGGACCGACGTGCCATCCGCGCACTGGTAAAATTCGAAGGTAAGTCGCGATTCTGGAAACTGAATTTTGATCGTCAAGCACTGCGCTGTGGTGATCTTCGTTACGACAAGAAAACCGACACCATAGTACTGTCCAGCATTCCGGATGAACTCCGGAAAGAACTGCTCGACGAAGAAGACGATGACTAGACCGGGATTCGACCAGCTCATAACGCTTTACCACGCCATCCGCTTCGAACCAGGAAGTCGCGGTGGCGAACTCACGGTCGCGTCCCTTGAGCAGGCCGAGCTTCTCAGAACCCTCCTAGCGGATTTCCAGAGGTACGGCCTCGCCTTGGCGCCAGGCGAGCCCGACGAGTTTGCCACTGGCAGCACGTTACGGGTGCGCGCGGATGATCCCCGCATTGGCCTGGGCCTGCTGGCCGACACGTTCGCTGACGTTCTCAAGTTCCCGAGCGGCCGAATAAAAGAGCCCCGGCACTTTTTGTTGGACCTGGGCTACGCCTACAACGACGCATCCCCGCCCGAGGTGGTGACGCGTTACCGCAAAGTCCTGAACTTGATCGCGCTGCTGAGCGAATGCGCGGCATACCTCGACAAAGAAGCCCAGGAGCTGGTTTTCCTGGTCGACGGGAAGTTCTCGCTGCCCGTCCTCTACAACACTGATGCGCTCAATGATCTCGACGTTGCAGCCCTAGATACGCTCATCACGCGCTTTACCCAGGACACGCACCGGGAACAGAAGCTTGAGCTTCTGGCCAAGGCCGTGCACGAGACGTGCAACAGCGCGCCGGCCAACGAACGCTTCACACGCCTGCTGGCGGAACTCGGAGCCCTCTCGAAACGCTTCGACGACGGTTACCGCCTGTTCGCTGCAGAGTTTTCCTACGAGAAGATACGGGATCAGCTGGAGGCCTCTCGGCTTGAAGAGATGGCCAAGATCCACAAGACCTTCTCGGACATCCAGAATCAGATCTTGAGCATCCCCGTCGCGACGCTTGTTGTTGCGACGCAGCTCAAGCCAGCCCAGGCCTGGGATGCCGCCTTCTGGGTCAATACCGCCATCCTCATCGGCGTCTGGATCTTTGCGGTTCTGACGCACTTCGTCTTGCGTAATCAGCTTCACACCCTTGACGTCATCAGCGACGACATCGAGCGGAAGAAGACCAAAATTCAGGCGGAGAAATATGGCGACGTCCAGGACATCGTCGGCAATACCTTCCCACTGCTGGACAAACGGCTAGTTACTCAACGACGGGCATTTAGGGCTGTGCGTGTGATCGTCGTCGTTGGCCTAGTTTTGGCGCACGTGATGTATGCCCTGCTCACCCAACCTTTCCGCACCTATGTGGACTGCCTCTTTGGCCTTTGAAAATGCACAAGGCGGGAGATGCTATGCGCGGTGTGCGACATCAAAGCTCAGGACGCCCCCTGATCATTTAGCTCTGGTCTTGGCAAGAGCACCTCTCGCCAACGCAAAGGTTCATCCTTTGAAATAGACTCCGCCAGTATCCGAAGTCCAGTGTGTTCAGGATAGTCATCTGCGGCTTCAACGACTACTTCTCTACAGCGAGCAAACGAGCCGACATCTCGGTAACGCTCAGCCACCTCGAGAGCGATGGCAGCCTCGAACAATCGAGGGAAGCGAATTCCGCTCTTGTTCCCTCGCCGACGGCGGTAGTTCTGGAGGGCACGATAATGCTCCTCAAGCGACCACTTCGGAGCTTCTTCGAAAAAGGCATGAGCCACCAGTGCCTCTGAACATGCATCATCAAGGTCTTTTTGAATCAAGGCTTCCAGTTGGCTCGACCTTGGAATCTGCTTAGCCCCGATGATCGCGTTGAACATAACCAGCATCGCAAGGTAGGGACGCCGAGGGTTCAGCTTCATGTTCTGAGCTTGCGCTACGAATTTCTCGAGGACTTCACTGATGTCCGTAAGAGTTGCCCCCGGCAGATTCATTAGCACGCCTGCAAGCTCCTCCAAGAAGCCCTCAAGCTTGTTTCGGCCTGCCTCCGAGATATCCCCATCGACACGACTGATCCAGTAACTGGGCGCAAGTGGCACCCGCATGACCCCGGGAAGTTCCAGCATATACTCGTAGGGCTCGCTGTCGATCGTTGGCTGTCGCAGAATGAAGTTCATGATTACATGACGCATCAATCTTGAAAGTCCCTGCAGAGTCAGCATCTTGCATCGTCCGTCAAGTACCGTCTCGACGTAACCATTGCCCAACGTAACCATGTCGGGCAACTGCAGGAGTTGGTGAACATACTGGGATCTGACTTTGTACGCGGCTGCAAGCACTTCAGGGAGTTCGCTACGGCCGACTGGATGAGAGTCCTTTTCGAACGGGCCCTTGAAATAATCCGACGCCACGTTGCTGCCTACGAAGGCCTGGAACCTACGGCTCAAGGCCGTGTGCTCAAAGCTCAAAACTGCGTCCCTTACCTTTTCTGCAATATCACTGGATGCACCATCCAGTGCCTTATCGATAGCGAGACGCTTGTGCTCGGAGACGGACTCCCAGTCCGAAGTGTGACCATCGAAATCTTGTGTAAGTGACTCGCCTGCTGCGACCAAGAGAGTGTACGCCAGCTCTAGGTCGTCGAAAACACGATGGAGTCCTGTGACATAGGTCCGGATTGCACGCATGACGCCAAGGTATGTCTTCCGATGAAGGCCTAGCAGATGATTGACAAATGTGACAAACATCTCCAACTCGCCTGGTTGCGGGTGAACCTCTTTGTCAAATACTCGACGGAAAAACTTGCGGGGTGCCTCACCAGTAGCAATCCCCCTTTGGCCGCTGGTAAGTCTGCGAACCAAGTCAATGTCTGGCGAGCACGTACAATTGAGCGCAAAGCTGACAATCGTCGCCATGTCTTGAAGATATGGGTCAACACAGTGCGACAGAATGATGAGCGGCCCCGACTTAGGGGTTTCTATCCGCTCGGTAAACTCATAAATCAGAGTCTTTGGGCTAGCAGCCAAGTCTGACGCCTGGAGAATGCGACCGAACAAGGGCGCCTCAAGCACATGCGCAGGCCAGCCCCCTAGGTGCAGGTTGGTGAAAAGGACACCGCGAAGGTGATTCTCCCTTTCAGTTTCTCGCGTGAAGAGCTTCCCAGTCGCGATTTGCAGCATCAGCTACTAACCTTTCAGAAAGCATTGTCATAAACATGATAAAGTATGCGTATGAAATGCATGAGAACGAACGATGGCCGCAAGCATGGGCGAGCCGCGTTGCCGGTGATGCGGCAACAAGCAATCAAGGCGATCCGTGAAGGCCAGGATGTGAATAGTGTTGCGGCGGCCTACGGCGTCAATGTGCGCAGCGTCTTTCGCTGGCTGGCTGATTTTGCCAACGGCGGTCAGAACGCCCTTCTGTCCAAGCCGATCCCGGGACGCCCGCCGAAGGTGAGTGCGGAAGAAATGCGCTGGCTGGCCCAGACGGTGAAAGACCACACCCCGCTGCAATTCAAGTTTGTTTTCGGTCTGTGGACGCTGTCGCTGATCGCGGCCCTGATTGAACGAGAATTCGGCAAGAAGCTCTCGCTGGCCTCGGTTAGCCGAATCATGAAGCTGTTGGGCTTCTCCGCTCAGAAGCCGCTTTACCAAGCCTGGCAGCAAGATGCGACGCTGGTGCGTACTTGGGAAACTGAGCTTTATCCCGCCATTCGCGCCGAAGCCAAAGCTTGCGGGGCGACGATCTACTTTGCTGATGAGTCGGGCATTCGTTCCGACTACCATACGGGCACGACTTGGGCGCCGGTGGGCGAAACGCCGGTGGTGGAAGTGACAGGACGTCGCTTCTCCCTGAATATGATTTCGGCAGTGAGTCCGCAAGGCGAATTTCGCTTCATGTTGCATGACGGCACGGTCAACGCGGAAATCTTCCGGGAATTCCTCAAGCGCCTGCTGATCGGTGCCAGCGGGCCAGTCTTCCTGATTCTCGATGGTCATCCGATTCACAAGGCGAAGTTGATCAAAACTCTTGTCGAGGCGCAGAACGGCATGCTCAAGCTCTTTTACCTGCCGCCTTATTCGCCGCAGCTGAATCCTGACGAGCAAGTCTGGGCTCACGTCAAACGCAAGGTCGCCCGGCAGCTCGTGCAGTCCAAGGACGAAATGAAACGGCTGGCCCTCAGCGCTTTGCGCCGCATCCAGAAATTGCCCGCACTGGTGAAATCCTTCTTTCAACAGCCCGAGTGCCAATATGCCGCTATGTGACATTGTTTATGAGAAGGTTAGTATATCTCCACGACTTAGTCTGTGTATATCCAAAATGCACTGAATCCCGCCAGACTATGCTCATCCACTGATATAGAAATGCCCGGCCCCGGGGCGCCTTACCCGGTAGCGCTCATCATGGCCTGGTGGCCAAGGCGTCGGAAGGCTGTTTCCGAAGGGCCGGACATCCGAAGTATAGGGCACGCTCCCCGATCGGCGCATTGCCCTCCAACCAGCAAATCCTGCGCCATGCACACGCCCACACAAACCCGATGACATCAACGATCACGTCTGGACTGTGCATGTAGTCCAAGCCCCCGAAACCGCTCCAAACGCGTTTAAGCGGCTTTCGACTTCAGATGAAAAGGGCGCCGAAGCGCCCCCTGAGAAACTCACTGAACCTTTGCCTTCCGCCCCTTCTTCGGCGGATACCAGTAGCTCTTACCTTGAGGAATAACGCCATCGACACGCCCGTATCTCTCCACGACGGCCTTCACGGCTGCAGCGGGGAGATGCTCCAGGTCTCCGATGACGTACGAGACATAAGCCTCAAAGGTCGGATGCCGCTTCCAATAGGCGCTATCGATAGCGGCGTCCAGGGAGCGATCAAACCATCCACGAGCGACCATTAGCAGGCCTTCCACCTGCCTATCTAGGGTATCTGCACGAAGCAGCTCATACCCGGCCTTCTTCATGGCTTCGCGCTCCGCGTGCTGCTTCGGTGCATAGCCCAAATAGGTGGCCGCCTCCTCGAATGCGTCATGACGCTTCCGGTGAAGGGTACGCTCCGACGAGATGTCCGGATAAAAGGTGGTTCCGCAATAGGTACAAGTCAAGCCGCCTCCGTCGCCTTCAACGGTATTTTCAGCGACGGTTCGATCCCGCCATTTGTTCAGCTCATGGAAGCCTCTGACACCGAATAGCTCGGCGGCAGCCATGTCCTGAAGCTTGGTGAGACTGAGGTCGGGGTGCTCGGTGCGCAGCCGTTTGGCTTCACGCTTGACTGCTTGGATGTCGGAATAGGAAATAGTAGCCATCTTGGGCTCCAGATTATTCTTCAGGGGTCCGAACCATGAAGGGGATTGAATGTAGATCTGGCATGCCCTGTAGTGCAGGCCTGGTAGTGCATTGAGCTTTCGATTTCGGACAGAGGCGCCTACCGAGCACCTGTTTTCAGTTTAATCACCGCCCAGAGCCTGCGTCAACGAAAAAGGGCGCCGAAGCGCCCTCACCCCCTACCCCAGGATTTCCCGTTACTCACGCATGAACACCACGGCACCGGACTCCCCGGCCGCTGCCGCCGACGCCACATCAATCGCCCGCTCCAGGCGAGCATTCACCACCCGCAGCAAGGCCGCCAGCTCGTGGCCGCGAACGCTGATCCCCTGATCATCACGGGCGCACTCCGCAAGACCGGCGACGGCGGCGAAGGCGGCATGGGCTTCCTGGGCATCATCCAGGACGGACACGAAACCGTTCCGCTCCTTCTCCCGGCTGCGCCTGTCCCCGAGCCGGAGTGCGCTCGCCGCCGCTTCGGCCAGTCGCTCGTACTGCTTGTCTTCCCATGTGCGGCTCATCGGTCACTCCACTTTGTTGGCAGCCTTGCGGCCTTTGTTGTCGCTCATACCCTTTTTCTCCTCACGATCGGCCCACCACTTCTCAAGGCCAACCAGCACGCTGGCCATCGTTGCCTTGGTCAGGAAGCGCGGGTTATCCACCTTGCCCACGCGCTTCACGAAGCTGGCGAAGGCCTCACCATCCAGGCCGCCATCCAGCCCCAGCTTCTTGACCAGGCCACGGGCTGTCTTCCACTGGGCGTCGGTCGGCCGGTTGGCGCCCTTGCCGGCGATCACCCTCGCCGTGGCGGGCGCCTCGGCCAGATAGCCGGCCGTGCGCAGTGTCTGCACCAGCGTGGCGAGCTGCCTGTCGCTCAGGTCGCTGCTGCTGCGCTTGCCGGTGTTCTTGGCCAGCCAGTCCCGATAGGTCTCGTCATCCATGCCCATGCGGGACTTGGCGATGTGCACCATCGCGATCAGGGATTTTCTCGTCGTCATGCCCTGCCCTCCCTTACCTGGCCTGGCGCACCTGGCTGGCGCTCAGGTTGTCGACGCCGGGAAACTGCGAGGCCTCCCACAGGCGGAGCATGCGAAGCCAGGTTGCGAGCAAGCCCGACTCCATCGCGCGCTGCAGCCCTTTCCGTTCGCAGCAGTAAGCAAAGGCAAAGAGCAGCCAACGCAGCTCGTCGCTGTCTAGGTCCAGAATCCTCTGGGTACTCACCAGCTCCATCTGGACCACTTTGTCATCCCTTGCCGGGACGACGCGAACGTCGTTGAAGGCGTCGTACCCGTGCAGGGTTCGAAGCACCGCGAACAGCTCCTCGTCGGAGCACTCCTCGAGGCTGTCGCGATCCGTCACGTATTCCAAGACCGTCTCAAGGGTCATCGTCCGGCCACCGTGATGGATCCGCTTCATTGCCAGCGGGATGAGCTGCATCAAAGTCATGCGGGTTTCCATCAGCCCATCCTCCCGAATAGCTTGGCAGTCTCCAGGAAGTTCTCAGGGGTCACCTCTAGGTTCCGTGCGAGCATTTCGCCGAGTACGGCTTGAGCACCTCGCAAGCCTCCCTCACGGCCGGACTGGCATACAACCGTCATCACAGTCTGTTTCAGCTTGCGGCCAGAAAGCCCCTTGAAATCCATCCACGCGTCGACATCAACCTCGCTATTTCCGCCAAGCGCCAAATGCTGCGTGCGACTCGCGAGAGCGTCATAGTCGCTGCGCTTACCCCATACTGCAGTACGAAAGGAGGTGTTGCCGATCATTGCAACCGGGATTCCCGCTTGTTCATGGATATAGGACATGAAACGTAGGCCGGTCCCGCGCTCGGCAGGAATGCCGCACTCGTCCGCGATCAAGAAGTCCCCCGGTCTCAAAAGATCGAGAATGCGATCTAGTTTTCTGCTGACAGTTCCAGTCGGCGTTCCATACGGATCCAGAGCAGTCAAGATGGTGTCCAACACCCCCGCATCCCCCTTCGTACCGGGGCCAAATTCGAAGTAGACCGCTCCGGGCTCATTCGGTCTTCTTGGGAAATCATGGGCAACCGCGCGTGCCCCAAAAGTCTTTCCGATGCCGTTCGGCCCTGTAATGGCCTTCATCGAGCCCGTCTTGTAGCAGATGCTCAAAGCACCGTAGACGATGCCGAACGTCTCCGTCTCCGCGTGTATGGCTGTCATCGCCGAGCGTTCCGCATCCTCCTCGGTCAGCCAGCGCTCCAGCGCGAACAAATGCGCCTCAGCCTGACCACCAAACCACTCTTGGCCAATCAGGGGTCTGATGTTCTGCTCTGAAAGGAGCTTCTCCAGTTGCTCCCGGCCGAGATCGACTTCGGATTCAGCACAGATCCGAGACACGCGAACCCCCGCAGCAATGTAAGCATTGACGCGATCCACAATCTTCTCAGCCCGGCTTTGGTCCATCGGGGCTTGCACAACCGTTACTTCTTCCTTCATGCTCTCAACTCCTGTTGTTTTGCGTGCCATTGGCGTGGCACGTTCAGTACGTGTTGGACAGGGCTCAACCCCTGTCCAACAACCTCCGCTGACGGGCCTCTTCGCGTAGCTGTCGGCCCAGTTCAATGTCCTGCTGCATCGTGTTGCTGGTGGGGCGCTCGATAGGAGCGATCGGTTGCGTCAGGATGGATTGACGTTTCCTTCTGCTCGCGTCCTCTTCCTCCCGCTCCTTGAGAATCTCCTCGCGCGTCGGCGGCTTGTGGACCACCCCCTTTCCATCCATCAGATCTCCGGCCACGAGGCGTTCCACCGGGTTCGGATTGGGTTCGCTGAGCTGCCCCTGAAGCGCATGCATCTCGTCGTTCATCCCGATCTGGCGCACCTTCGGAACAGCGTGCCCACCTTCAGCCTGACGCTCGTCGGCGAGGTGCTGGTGCACCCGGTTGTAGTTCTGCATTTCTTCGAGCATGTCCATCTTTCCAACACGTTTCTTCACTTCCCGGAAGTGCCGGTTCTGCACGCCCTCACGGCGTGAAGACTCGACGGCTCCGGCCGGATCGAAGATGCCAAACACGCGTCGCTCATGAATCACGGTGTATTGCCCCACACCCGGCAACGGACGATCCCGGACTAAGATCACGGCGCTCGGCGCCCACTTGGCAAAGCGCACCGTGACCTTGTTGGTCATGTAGGGAATCAGCGCATCGTCGTAATACCAGCGGCCATCAATCTGGATACCACTGGTCTGGACCTTCGGCGTCCGCTCCTCAGCAAAGGCCACGCGGAAGACAACCTCCGGTGCAAAGGTGACGGTGTAGCCCTCCGGGACGATCTCCGCCTTCTGATTGGGCGTGAGCCCCCCCAGGAAGCCCCGTTGCGGCGTGTTGTGGTAGGACTCAACTGCTTCTGCAAAGGCCAGGTTGAAGGCCTCAGCATCTCCCGGGTAGGCATCGGGCTGCTTGCCCACCTTCGTGAGCTTCTTCTTCGTGCGGTCGCCACCCATATAGCCAGGGAGCATGGACATGAACTTTTCCACAGCAGCGAAGGCGCCCTCCACCGGCTTGGCTGCGGCGTTGTAGGGCTTCGCCCGAACGATGGCGCCGTCTGCAGCAGTAACGGCCGCGTCCTGACTCGGCACGTCCTCTCCCACCAACGGTTCACCCGCATCCTCTGCGGCGAAGCGCGCCTCCAAGGCTTCGAGCGACTCCATCTTGACCTCCATCTCCTTCACCAGCACAGCGAAGGCCCGGAAGGCGTCCATCATTTCCGCCCACTTGTATTCGCTTCCGTTGTCCATGTAGAGCTTGCGCGGCACGCCCCACGCCTGGCACAGCTCGAAGAAAGACCGGGCAATATCCGCCTGGGTCACCGATTTGCGCGGCCCCGGGTGCAGCAGGGTGTAGAAGAAGCGGTTGGTGCCCAGGTCATACCAGGCGATCATCCGGGCCGTGTAGGTACTGCCATCCGGTCGCGACAGTAGGACGTCCACCGGGTGCACGTCGGCCACAATCGCCTCCCCTGGAGCTAGCCCCTTGCGGGTCCGAGCCACGCGCGGCTTGTACTTGTCGGAAAAGCGCTTCGCATCACGGTGGCGAACTGCCAGATTGCGGAACCCCTGGTTTCGCTCAACCAGGTATTGCCCCACATCGCAAGCCTGGAGGGTCGCATCGGCCCACCCGGCCTCACGGCACAAGGTGAAAAGCTTGGCGCTGGCCATGTGCCGCACCTTGTCCCGACTTGGCGCACCGTTGCCCCACAGATCCACCACATACTGCTCAATCGCCTCGGCGATGCGGGTCTTCACCGGCTGCGCCAACGGGCAGGCCTTCTCCCATTTCTTGTTGATCAAGTAACGGTGCTCTTCCTCCTTGGCACGCGGCTTTCTGACCAGCGCTTCAACCCCGCCCATCTCGAAGGCCGAGCAGAACTTGCCCAAGGTGGTCGCGGAGAACCTGACCGGCTTTCCGTCGGTCGGGCGGATGTGATCCTTCTCAGCCAGTTGCCGCAGCACCGCAGCGCGAGCCGGTGTCTTCCAGGGCCATTTCAGCGCCGGGGCGATGATCTCGGCCTTCCACTCCGCCTCATGCCGATGGTTGACCAGTAACGAGATCCGGGACAGATCGACGTCCGGCGTAACGGTCCTGGTCGTGGCCGGGAGCTGCGCGGGCTTGAAGAGGTCCGGGTTCTGGTCGCGGAACTTGGTGTACAGCGGCAGGGGCAAGGACGCGGCGTGAACCTCGTAGGCGCGGCCGTTCTTGCGAACCTGGAGGGCGGTGCCGTTCCAGGTGCCACCGGAGAAGCACTTGCGCAATGCAGCGGACGCCTTAACGCGAGAGATTCCCACTAGGCCACTGAAGGCGCTGACGGGAACCCACTGTGCGTCGATCAGTTGGGTTTCCATGCGCCTTCCACCATCAAGCGCCACTGGAAGTGACCGCGTTCGTTCCCTGCGAAGTAGGCATCGAACTCGGGAGTACCGGGCTGATAGGGGCACTGAATACGCGTTCCCTCGAGGCGGAAGGCCAGCACATCGACCAGCCCACGCCGATACGCCGCGCTGCGCTTGTCGCCGATGGCGAGCACCTTGTCTGCGATGACCTCGGGTGACAGGTCGACAGCGAGCCCTGAGAGGACAGTGCAAACGGATACTTGGCGGGTGCCCGTCAGCACGTAGAGGACGTCGACTCCGATGTTCTGGAGGTCGGCCAGGAAGAGCGGGTCGGGCTTACGCTCACCGGTCTCATAGTGACGGACGGTGTTTCGGTGGGTCTGGGTCGCCCTGCCAAACTCGCTTTGAGAAATGCCAAGGCGGTTCCGCTCTTCCGCAATGCGTCCAGCAATCTCCAGCAGTTTCGGAGAACGGTCAGGCGTGCTCATGGCCTTCTTCCTCCACGATCTCGCCGTCCTTGATGCCCAAGAGCACGGCCGCCTTGTGGCCCAGGCCAATCCGGGTTTTACGCGTACCGTTGAGTACGCCATACACAATCGAACGAGGAATGTTGTTCTTCCTGGCCCAGCTGGACACGCTGATCCCCTTGCGCTCGAAGTCGGCGACGACCTCTTCCCGTGTTTTCAATGTCTTCTGCAGCATGCTTCCTCCTGATACCATTTGGCGCGATAGTTCTCGGTTGAGAACAAATAAACGCAATCGGGACTATGTTCCCGCATGGGAACAATGTCAAGAGGTCCGCATGGAAGATTTTGGAAAGCGACTGAAAGAAGAGCGGGAGCGGCTCGGCATCGCGCAAGGGAAATTCGCCGAACTTTGCGGCGTGGGTCGAACTGCTCAGTTCAACTATGAGCGAGGCGAACGGCATCCCGGTTCGCTCTACCTTGATGCCGCCGAGAAGCTAGGCGTTGATTTGCACTACGTTTTCACTGCCACCAGAGCGGGCAAGGATTGGAGGTATGCACGGGCCTACAACCGGATGCTCTACGCCCTAGAGATGTTTCTTGGGCTCGAAGAGAAGCGCTTGGAAGGGCTAGTAAAGGAACTCGTGGAGATTGACGACGGGGCAAACTGGTTTAACGAGAACCCGGACGCTCCCCACGCCTCAGTTGACTACAACCCCTGGATGGAGAACGTCCTTCGTTGGCTCGGCACGGCCACCAAGATAGAAAGTTGCGTTGACGTGAGCCTGCTCGCCAAGTTGGAAGATGCGGTCACCAAAGCGGCTGACCTGGCGGGCGTTACCCTCGCCTCCGAAAAGCGTTTGCGGGCCGCGATCCTGCTCTATCAAGACGTGAAGGAGAACGGTGGGCAGATCGACCCTCGACGTGTTGCGGATGCCGTCAAGCTCGCTTCTTGAGCGGCCTCCTTCGCGCTGCTATTGGCACAGACCCCAAGTAACAGGCCTTCCTTGCTTCACAGGAAGGGTTACGAAGGGTTACGAGGGGTTACGAAACATGGGTTACGAGACCGGTCAACATCGGTCAAACCGGTCAACGGAGACCGGTCAACCCTATCCTTAGAGGATTATCCGTCCGGTTTTCGTCCTTTCGGCCCTTCTGCAGTAGCTTTCCCACAACACCCGTCCCGCCCGCTGTTCATCCCCTCCGCACGCCGCCCCGCCTGCTCAGAATCCCAGCAACGGCGCGCGTTTCCAGCCGTTCCGTGATCATTATTGGGCGGTCCTGGTGCAGTTTTGTCCATTCACCCAGCCGCGCTCCGATCCGCCGCAGCCCGCGCCCCTCCTGGCCTTGACGCTGTTTTTTTCCTGCCTCAACACGCTGTTTTCGATCTGCCCCCCCACTATTTCCCAAAAAAATCAAGGCACTGGGCCACTCGGGTGAAGATAAACCTTGATTTTCAATACTAAAAACACTACTAAATGTAGTAGAAAAAAAAGTTTATCAGCACTATTGCATTTTTTAAGTATTTGTTTTTAAACAATTAAAAAATTTGGTCGATTTTCTCCTTCGGGGTAAGCTATGCGCCGAATTAAGTCCCTGCCAATCAATCATCCAAGAGGCCCAGTCCGCGTCATGACCGCCACGACAAAATCAGCAAAAGTCCAGCCCGCCACCGCCGCCAACCTCGAACCGCAGGAGATCTCCGGCGAGGTTCTGCTCGAGAAGTACGCCAAGGGCAATGAGCAGACCATTGCCGATGTGCGTCTGCGCGTGGCCCGGGCGCTGGCGGCCATCGAGTCGGAAGACAAGCGCCTGTTCTGGGAAACCAAGTTTCTCGAGGCGCAGGAGCGCGGCTTCGTGCCCGCCGGCCGGATCAACTCCGCCGCCGGCACCAACCTGGCCGCCACGCTGATCAACTGTTTCGTGCAGCCGGTGGGTGACTCCATCACCGAATCCGTCGACGGCCGCTGCGGCATCTACACCGCGCTGGCCCAGTCCGCCGAAACCATGCGCCGGGGTGGCGGCGTGGGCTACGACTTCTCCTCCATCCGTCCCAAGGGCGCGATGGTGCGTGGCACCCAGTCCAACGCGTCCGGCCCGGTGTCCTACATGCGCGTCTTCGACCGCTCCTGCGAAACCGTCGAATCCGCCGGCTCTCGCCGCGGCGCCCAGATGGGCGTGCTGCGCTGCGATCACCCGGACATCGAGGAATTCATCCACGCCAAGGACCACGGCGACCTGACCAACTTCAACGTCTCCATCGCAGTGACCGACCTGTTCATGCAGGCGGTCGAAGCCGACGGTGACGTGGAACTCGCCCACAAGGCCGAACCCTCTGCCGACATCAAGGCGGCTGGCGGCTACCAGCGTGACGACGGTCTGTGGGTGTACCGCAAGGTGCGCGCCCGTGAGCTGTGGGACCAGGTCATGCGCTCCACCTACGACCACGCCGAGCCGGGCATCCTGTTCCTTGATCGCATGAACAAGGACAACAACCTCTACTACTGCGAGACCATCGAGGCCACCAACCCCTGCGCCGAGCAGCCCCTGCCCTCTTACGGCTGCTGCTGCCTGGGCTCGATCAACCTGACCCTCTACGTCAAGGACGCCTTCAGCGACAAGGCCTCCTTCGACTTCGCCTCCTTCGGCAAGACGGTCGAAACCTCGATCCGCATGCTCGACAACGTGCTCGAGGCCACCCATTGGCCTCTGGAGCAGCAGCACGCGGAAGCCCAGTCCAAGCGTCGCGTCGGCCTCGGCTTCACAGGCCTGGGCAACGCCCTGGCCATGCTGTGCCTGCGCTACGACACCGATGCGGCACGGGCCATGGCCACCAAGATCTCCGAGTACATGCGCGACCAGGCCTACCTGGCCTCCGTCGAGCTGGCCAAGGAGCGTGGTGCCTTCCCGCTGTTCAACGCCGACCTCTACCTGTCCGGCGGCAACTTTGCCTCGCGCCTGCCGGCCGAGGTCAAGGACAAGATCCGCAAGCACGGCCTGCGCAACTCGCACCTGCTGTCCATCGCCCCCACCGGCACGATCAGCCTGGCCTTCGCCGACAACGCCTCCAACGGCATCGAGCCGCCGTTCTCCTACACCTACACCCGCAAGAAGCGGATGGCCGACGGCACCTTCAAGGAGCACGCGGTCGAGGACTACGCATGGCGCCTCTACAAGCACCTGGGCGGTGATGTCGCCCGGCTGCCCGAGTACTTCGTGACCGCCCTGGAGATCTCTGCCAAGGCCCACAAGGACATGGTCGCGGCCGTCGCCCCCTACGTGGACACCTCCATCTCCAAGACGGTGAATGTCCCGGAAGACTACCCCTACGCGGAGTTCGAGAACCTCTACCTCGAAGCCTGGAAGTCCGGCCTGAAGGGCCTGGCCACCTACCGTCCCAACAGCGTGCTGGGTTCCGTGCTGTCGGTGACGCCCAGCTCCGAGCAGAAGCAGCCCCAGGACGTGGAGATGTCCGACGACACCAACCGTCGCCTCTCCATCAAGAGCCTGCCGGCCCCCGTGCTGTCCTCCTTGCGCTGGCCCGGCCGCCCGGACCTGCCGGACGGCAACGCTGCCTGGACCTACATGCTCAACACCCCGCAGGGCAACTTCGCCCTCTTCGTGGGCCACATGGACCCGGTCGAGGACAGCCCCGTGCGCGGCGCCTTCCCCTTCGAGGTGTGGGTCAATGGTGCCGACCAGCCCCGAGGCCTGGGTGCCGTGGCCAAGACCCTGTCGATGGACATGCGCGCCAACGACCGCGGCTGGCTCAAGCTCAAGCTCGAGACCCTGGCCAAGACGGTCGGCGAAAAGTCCTTCGAGCTGCGCTTCCCGCCCCATGGCGAGCAGAAGCTGATGCCCGGCGTGGTCTCGGCCTTCGCCCAGGTGGTGCGCTACCGCTGCGAAAAGCTGGAAGCCCTCGACGGTGACCTGCCGACCCCGGTGCTCGACAGCGTGTTCAGCCTGCAGGAGCCCAAGACCGGCACCGACGGCACCCTGTCCTGGACGGTGGACATCCAGAACCCGGCGACCGGCGAAGACTTCGTGCTCGGCCTCAAGGAGATCACCCTGCCGGACGGCGTCACCCGCCCCTACTCCATGTGGCTGTCGGGCAACTACCCGCGCGCCCTCGACGGCCTGTCGCGCATCCTGTCCCTCGACATGCGCGTCATGGATCCGGCCTGGATCGGCATGAAGCTGCGCAAGCTGATCGACTACCCGGAACCCCTCGGCGACTTCATGGCCTTCGTGCCAGGCACCCGTCGCCAGCAAAACTGGCCGTCCACCGTGGCCTACCTGGCGGCGCTGATCATCCACCGCTACGCCATGCTGGGCGTGCTCGACGAAGACGGCTATCCGACCCGCGAGATGGGCATCCTCGAGTCCCCCCGCGACACCAACGAGCCCAAGCTGATGCAGGGTGCCCTGTGCAACGAGTGCGGCAACTACTCGGTGATCCGCAAGGATGGCTGCGACTTCTGCACCGCCTGCGGCGCGGTCGGCACCTGCGGCTGACCCCCCCACCCCGGGGCCGTCGGGATGCCCTGTCCTGACGGCCTTGCTGCACCGCTGGAAGCAGATGCCAGCAAGCCGATGCGCCCATGCTTGGCCGAAATGCCCACCCCCGCCAGGAGGTGGGCATTTTTTTATAATGGACGCACAACACATGCATTCATGAGGGGACGCACAATTGAAAGCCGCATTCATCACCGGTCACGGTGGTAACGAGGTCGTCCAGGTCGGCGAACGCGATCGACCGCCCCGCCGGCCGGGAGAAGTGCTGATCCGCCTGCAGGCTGCCACCCTCAACCAGGTCGATCTGTACATGCGCAACAGCGGCCAGGGCATCACGCACGCCCTGCCCCAGATCATGGGCCTGGATGGGGCCGGGCTGATCGAGGAGGTGGATGCGGACGAGCCCCTCCTGAAACCCGGCCAGCAGGTGGTCCTGCATCCAGGCCTCAACTGCGGCCGTTGCGAGTTCTGTCAGCGTGGCGAAGGTGTGCTGTGCACCCGCATGCAGTTCCTCGGCGAGCATCGGGACGGCACCTTCGCGGAGTGGATCAGCGTCCCGGCACGCAATGTGTTCCCGATGCCTCCGCACCTGGACTTCGTACAGGCCGCTGCGCTGGGGGTCAATCACCTCACCGCCTGGCGCATGCTGTTCACCAAGGCCCGGCTCAAGCCCTGGGAGACCGTACTGGTCTTCGGCATCGGCGGCGGCGTGTCACTGGCTGCGCTGCAGCTGGCAAAAGCCGCCGGCGCCCGCGTGATCGTGACCTCCCGCGACGACGCCAAGCTCGAACGGGCCAAGGCCCTGGGTGCCGATCATGGCATCAACAGCCGCAGCAGCGATGTCGCCAAGGCCGTGTTGGCCTTCACCGGGGGTCGCGGCGTCGATGTGGTCATCGAGAACGTCGGCGAAGCCGTCTGGTCTGCCGCCATGAAGTCCCTGGTTCGTGGCGGTCGGCTGGTCACCTGTGGTGCCACCAGCGGCGACCAGCCGCCGGCGGACCTGCGCCGGATCTTCATCCGGCAACTGCAGATCCTCGGGTCCACCCACGGCGATTTCTCGGAGTTCAACGACCTGCTGGCCTTCATTGAACAGCAGAACATCATCCCGGTGATCGACAGCTGCCTCCCCATCGCGGGTATTCACGAGGCCCTGGACCGCCTGGAGTCGGGATTACAATTCGGCAAGATTGGATTGACCCTGCACGCATGACGCCCCCTGCTTACCCCCTCCGCGCCCTCACTCGGCCGCTGATACTGGCCTTTCTGCTGATCGCCACCGCGCAAGGCGCCAGTGCCGGCCCCCTTCGCGAACGCCTCCGCGAGATGCGCGCCGAACACCAGGCGGCCTCAACCGTGGATGAATCCGGCCTGCCGCCCGGGGCTCGGCGCCTCGGCAACATCGCCTACGGTGCCGACCCCGCCCAGCGCTTCGACGTCTATCTGCCGGCCCGCCCCGAGGCCGCACCAGTCATCTTCATGGTGCACGGCGGGGCCTGGAAATGGGGCGACAAGGAGATGGATCGGGTCGTCGATGCCAAGGTTGCCCGCTGGGTGAGCCGTGGCTTCATCCTGGTCTCGACCAACTACCGCATGCTCCCGGAGGCGGCGCCCGACCTGCAATTGCAGGACGTGGCCAGGGCACTGGCCGTGGCCCAGGACAAGGCCCCCTCCTGGGGGGGTGACCCACAGCGCTTCGTGCTGATGGGGCACTCGGCCGGCGCCCACTTGGTCGCGCTGCTGGGCGCAGCCCCGCAGCATGCGAACGAGCCCGCACTGCGCCCGGTGATCGGCACCGTCGCCCTCGACAGCGCGGCGATGGACGTGACGGCCATCATGAGCCACCGCCATCTCCCCCTATACGACGCCCCCTTCGGCAAGGATCCCGCCTACTGGCAGCGCATGTCGCCCATCCAGGCGCTCGCCCCGGGCGCCGCTCCCCTGCTGTCGGTGTGCTCGACCCGCCGGGATGACTCCTGCCAGCAGGCGCAGCAATTCGTCGCACGAGCCAGCCAGCTCGGCATCCGCGCCGAGGTCCTGCGCGAGGACGTCTCCCACGGCGACATCAATGCACAACTCGGCCAGCCAGGCGCCTACACGAGCGCCGTCGAACGCTTCCTGAGCAGCCTGGACAGCGGGATCGCACGCCGGCTGCAGTGATTGTCTTTTGCTTCCCCGGACGGACCCGCCTACCCATGAATACCCTGCACCGCTTCGCCCTGGTCACCGCCCTCGCCTGCCTCAGCACCACATCCCAGGCCGCCTTCAGGGGCGAGGACTTCAGCGGCATCTACGATTGCACCGGCAAGGACAGCCAGGAAGGCCCTTACAAGGGCACCGTCACCCTGGCGCTCGAAGCCGCTCACAGCCAGGGCAGGCTGGGCGCCTACCGCTTCACGCTGGAAGTACCCGACTATGGTACCTATCCCGGCCATGCGGCAGCCGATGGCCGCCGGATGGGCATCTACTTCGCCAACACCGACCCGGCACCGCGGGACTTCGGGACCGGCATTGCCCGCTTCAGCCGCAACCAGGCCGGCAAATGGACGTTCACCAAGTTTTACTACGAGCCGGAGTTCAAGGGCGGCAACCACGGCACCGAGCACTGCGTGCAGCGCTGAGCGGCTCCTGCCGCCCGCGGCATCAGGGTGCGGCAGGCTTGCCGAGCAGGCCACGCGCAAAGTCGATGAGCTCGGCGTCGGAACGCGCCCACACCTCGGCGTCAAAGGTGGTGATCCGGTCGCCATTGCGGCGAAGAATCCGCTTGCCATCACTACTGAAGCGGGCATCACGCACGCGGTCGGCGCCCCCCTCGAGGGTGCTCAGGGCTTGGCGCTGCCAGTCCCACACCCGGGCCGCCCCGTCCGCACCGGTGGAGATGATGTACGCCCCATCGGGTGCCACATCCACGCTGACCACCGGCCCCGTGTGGGCGAGCAGGCCCCTTGGATCCGCCTTGGGCGTGGCCACATCGTAGAAGCGCAGGTGACCGTCCGTTCCGCCCACGGCCAGACGTCGCCCCTGAAGATCGAAGGCCAGGGCGGCTATCGGACTCGCGGTATCGTCGAACTCGAAGGAGGCCTCGCCCTCCACCAGGGATACGACCCGCAACCGGCCCGAATGCATTCCCAGCGCCAGCCAGTGCCCGTCCGGACTGAACACCGCGACACGTACGCTCTCCCCGGCCTTGATCAGCTTACGGGGTGGCGCGTCGTCCTCTCCACCGAGCAGCTGGCCGGTGGCGGTGCGGAAGCTGTGGCGCCGGTCGGCGCTCAGCACGAGCCCGTTGCCCTGGGGCGTGAGCAGGTCGGTGACAGGAATGCGCCATAGCCGGACGACCCCGTCCGCCCCCGCGCTGAGCAGCCGCGTGCCGTCGGGCGAAAACACTGCATTGCGGACCGCGGCGCTATGCCCCCGGAACTCCCGGGGCTGGAAGCTGAAGGGTGCCTCCCACAGACGCAGGGTGTCGTCCGTGCCAAAGGACAGGATGCGCCTGCCGTCCGGACTGAAGGACACCGCAAGCGCGGCCCCGGCACGATTACCCGGCAGCATCACGGGTCCGTCCACCGGCTTCTCCTCACCAGGCTGCAGGGTCCAGAGGTACACACCGCCATCCGAACTGGCCACGGCGAGCAACCGGCCATCCGGTGCATGCCGGGCGGCGGTGGCCAGGGCCGGTGGCAGGTCGGCGCGCACCGGCGGGGGCAGTTCGAGGGGCCTGCCCAGCAGCCGCCCCCAGGGCGTCCAGCGATACACACTGCCGTCCGCCACGGCCACGGCGATCTCCTTGCCGTCCGGCGAGAAGCTGGCTGAAAGCACCTCATCCGGGTGGGTCAAGGTCGCCAGCAAGGAGCCGAGTCCCGCGTCCCAGACCCGCGCGGTGTTGTCGTTGTTACCGAAGGACAGCACCCGGTCACCACTCTCATCGAAGCTGGCAGATGCGACGTTGCCGAAGTGCCCCGATAGCCGGGTCAGTTGGCAGACCGCGCCAGCCGGCGTGAGCAGCAGATCCGGCGTCATCCCATCCTCGGACTCCCGGATCGCCACAATCCGCTTCCCGTCGCGACTGATGTCCACATCGGTCCATGCCGGCCCACCGGGATGGCCACAGCGGGTCAGGATGCGACCGGAGCGGTCCCACACCTGCAGCACACCATCGCGCCCCGCGGAGACCAGGCGGCTGCCATCGGCGCTGGCCGCCATCGCCGTGAGGGCGCCCGAATGGGGCACGCGCGCCTGCAGCGCAAGGGAGCGGGCCTCGATCAGCCGCGCCTCGCCATCCTCCCCCGCGCTGAAGATCCACCGGCCATCGCGGCTGAAGCCCGCTGCCACTGCACCGCCGGGATGCGGCGGCAAGGCCGGGCTCTGCAGGAAGGTGGCGACAGCCTGGCGCAGGGTCATGCGGACTGCGTGGTCTTCCGACCCTCCGGCCAGGGCCAGGGCTTCCTCCAGCGCGCGGCGGGCGTCCACATCGATCCGCTCACTCACCTCCGCGGCCTGACGACGAGCTTCGGCTTCGCTCCGGTCCCGGTTCAGCATGGCGACGTTGAGGGCGGTTGCCAGCAGCACCGCACAGGCCACACCGCCGCCGATGAGCCGGTTACGCCGCTTGAAGCAGGCCTCGGCCCAAGGCCGCACGATCTCGATGAAGGCATCGTGCTGCAGCTCATAGCTGACGCCGCCGGCGGCATCACGGGTGCGCACGATGCGATGCTCCCGCAGTATGTCGAGGACCTTCTGGGTGCGCGGCTCGGACGTCCCCGCCTGGGCCGCCAGGGCCTCCAGGGGATAGGCGATCTTGACCCCGCTGCGGGGGGCCAGGGCCTTGAGTACCTGGGCCGCATCGAGGCGCTGGAAGAGCCCGAAATCCCGGGTGACGGTATGCAGATAGGCCGAGATGATGCCCTTTCGCCCCCCCAGGGCGCGGTAGTCGTCCATGCGCATGCCGCTGTGTCCGGCGGCCCTGCCCCGCTCCCAGAGACTGCGGCAGATGAGCTGCAGGAAAGGCAGTTCGATACCGCCACGGAAGAGGCGTCCGGTGGCTTTCTCGGGATCGCCCGGCGCGAGGTCATCGAGGAGGCGATCCACGAGCTCCTCGTCGCAGGTGCCGCCATACTTTCGTGCCGGAAAGACGATGGCTTCCCGGGCTCGCTCCCGGTCGAGATGCTCCAGGTGATAGGTGGAGGCGAACAGGGCCAACACATGGCCGCGCAGGCAGGCATCCACGCTGGCCAGGAACTCCTCACGGAAGGACAACACCACCCGCACATCCATCGTGGTGCGCAGCAAGGCCCCCAGGGCTGCCGGCAGGAGTCCGAGGTTCGCCGCATAGCGCTGCAGGTACTCCTCGAACTGGTCGAGCACGATGACCAGGGTGCTGTCGTCACGGGCCAGGGCCGCCTGGGCAGCATCCACCAGTTGCCCCGGCCCCGGCGTGACCGCCTCGTCCTGGCGGATCACGGCGGCCAGGGAACTGCAGGGGTCGGCGGTGTTCCATCGGTCGAAGTACACCACCTGCGCCTCTTCAGCCTTCAGGTTGGGAATCACCAAGGCCCGCAGCAAGGAGGTCTTGCCCACCCCGGAAGGGGCGTACAGGAGCGTCAGCGGATGGGAGAACAGCTTGTTGATGAGGAGCTGGGCATCCCGCTCGCGCCCGAAGAAGCGATCCCGCTCCGCCGCCGTATAGGGTTTGAGGCCGATGTAGGGCTCGTTCGCATCAACGGGCAACTGGCTGAGCGGGGCATCAGACATGACTTACCCTCTACTTGAACTGGCCCAGGGTCTGCACGAAGGCCTCGCAATCCGACTGAAGCCGGTCTTCGGCGGCCACCAGCTGTGCCCAGAAGCGCTCCTCGATGGGCGACACGGCTGTGCGCACGGCGTAGCGCCGACGCGGCCGGACCTGCCCCTCGCTGCTGAAGATGTGCCCCATCAGCCGGTAATGCCAGACATCGAGGTTGTAGCCGAGAAACAGCAGGGCACTCTTCTGGAAGCGCCGGGAGAAGGCGCTCGGGGGCTTGGTGTGCTCATTCTCGAGACGGCCGAGGAAGGTCATGTGGTCGCTCTCGGTGATCACCACGGTATCGATGCCAGCCCGGCGATCGGCCAGTTCGTTGGCAAAGGGCGACCCGACGATCTTGTAGATGATGCGGTCACCGTGCTCGCCCAGGTCGGACAGCAGCCAGTTGTCGGCCAGCTGGATGTCCACGGATGGCGCCTGTCCACCGCGCCGAATCACCAGCAGGCGGCCATCCAGGCCATCCTCTTCCGCGGTTAGGATGTGGGTGACCACCGTGAACGGCAACCCGGCCTGCTCCAGCAGGCTTTCGAAGACCCAGTCGTAGCTGGCGGAAACAATGATCCACGGGCTCGCCAGACCGGCCAGGAAGCGGTGGGTCTGG
>JAFLDU010000134.1 GCA_017309145.1 Zoogloea sp.
CGCGGCATGGAGCCGGTCCCCATCGCGGTGGCCCATCCCTGCGACACCGAATCCCTGCGCGGCCCCATCCAGGCCCGTGATGCCGGGCTGGTGATCCCGGTGCTGGTCGGCCCCGAGAGCAAGATCCGCGAGGTGGCGGAGCGCGAGCACATCGACCTGCGCGGCGTGCGCATCGTGGATGTGCCCCATAGCCATGCCTCCGCCGAAACCGCTGTGCGCCTGGCCCGCTGCGGCGAGGTGGAGGCCCTGATGAAGGGCTCGCTGCACACCGACGAGCTGATGAGCGAGGTGGTCGCCAAGGAAACCGGTCTGCGCACGTCCCGGCGCCTGTCCCACGTGTTCATGGCCGACGTGCCGACCTACCCGCACCCCCTGCTGATCACCGACGCGGCCATCAACATCGAGCCGAGCCTGGCCGACAAGGTGCACATCATCCAGAACGCCATCGAACTGGCGATCATGATGGGTGTGCGCGAACCCAAGGTGGCCATCCTGTCGGCCGTCGAGACGGTCAACGAGAAGATCCGCTCCACCCTGGACGCCGCCGCCCTGTGCAAGATGGCCGACCGCGGCCAGATCACCGGCGGCCTGCTCGACGGCCCGCTGGCCTTCGACAACGCCGTGTCGCTGGTCGCCGCCAAGACCAAGGGCATCCGCTCCGCGGTGGCCGGCCAGGCCGACATCCTGGTGGTGCCCGACCTGGAGTCCGGCAACATGGTGGCCAAGCAGCTCGAATACCTGGCCGATGCCTTGATGGCCGGCGTGGTGCTGGGCGCCCGCGTCCCCATCGTGCTGACCAGCCGCGCCGACACCGCCGAAACCCGAACCGCCTCCTGTGCCATCGCCCAGCTGATGGCCCACAAACGCCGCCAGGTGACCCGTCAATGAAAGCCATCCTGATCCTCAACGCTGGCTCGTCCAGCCTCAAGTTCGCCCTCTTCCCCATGACCCCGCGGCTCGCCGACACGCCGCGCCTGTCGGGCCAGGTCGAGGGCATCGGCGCCGAACCACTGATGCACGCCAAGGACACCAACACCGGTGAGCGCTTCACCGAAGCCCTGAGCGTGCCCGAAGGCACCGACCAGAACGGCCAGCACCGGGTCGCCCTGGAGTTCATCTTCGAGTGGATCAACCGCCACAGCCCGGGCGTGGACATCGTCGCCGCCGGCCACCGCATCGTGCACGGCGGCGACCACTACGGCGCCCCGGTGGTGCTGACCCCGGAGGTGGTCACCGAACTGGAGACCCTGATCCCGCTGGCCCCCCTGCACCAGCCCCACAACCTGCGTGCGATCAAGCTGCTGTTCGGCCTGATGCCCGATGTGCGCCAGGTGGGCTGCTTCGACACAGCCTTCCACCGCACCCGCCTGCCGGTGGCCCGCCACTTCCCGATTCCCCGCGCGCTGACCAACGAGGGCATCAAGCGCTATGGCTTCCATGGCCTGTCCTACGAGTTCGTGGCGCGCCAACTGCCCGACCTGCTGGGCGAAGAGAAGTCCAACGGCCCCATCGTCATTGCCCACCTGGGCAACGGCGCCAGCATGTGCGCCCTGCGCGACGGCCAGTCCCGCGATACCAGCATGGGCTTCACCGCCGTGGATGGCCTGATGATGGGCACCCGTACTGGCAGCCTGGATCCGGGCGTGATCCTGCACCTGGTGGAACAAAAGGGCATGGACGCCAAGACGCTGAGCAATCTGCTCTACAAGCAGTCGGGTCTGCTCGGCGTGTCCGGGCTGAGCCAGGACATGCGCGCCCTGCTGGAGTCCGACGAAGATTCGGCAAAGGAGGCCATCGAGCTGTTCTGCTACCGCGCCGCCTGCATGATCGGCCAGCTCAGCATGGCCGCCGGCGGCCTCGACGCGCTGGTGTTCACCGGCGGCATCGGGGAGCATGCTGCGGCCGTGCGCGCCCGCATCGCCGAGTGGCTGGCCTGGACCGGCCTGTCGCTCTACCCCGCCGCCAACGAACGCCACGCCACCCGCATCCATGCCAAGGACAGCAAGATCGAGGTGCTGGTGGTGCCGACCAACGAGGAATGGATGATCGGCCACCATACGGTGAATCTGCTCGGGTTGTAAGGACGCACAAGGCGCGTGTAGGGGGGCGACTTCAGCCGCCCTCAGGTGCTTGATCGGAGTCCGCGGGCGGCTGAAGCCGCCCCTACACGGTCCCCTGCCCCCCTTACATCTCCGGAAAACGAAAAAGCCCGCAATCGCGGGCTTTTTCGTGGGGCGGATGAAGCTTCAGCGGGGCAGGACGCTGCTGCCCATCAGGAAGCTGTCCACCTCGCGGGCAGCCTGACGGCCTTCGCGGATCGCCCACACCACCAGCGACTGGCCACGACGGACGTCGCCAGCGGCGAAGACCTTGGCCACGTTGGTGGCGTAGCAGCCTTCACCGTCGGTGGTGGCCTTGGCGTTGCCACGGCCGTCCTTGTCGACGCCGAAGGCCTCGAGCAGGGACGCCACCGGGTTGGTGAAGCCCATCGCGAAGAGGACCAGATCGGCCGGCAGTTCGCGCTCGGAGCCGGCGACTTCGGTGGGCTTGCCATCCTTCCACTCGAGTTCGACGGTGCGCAGGGCCTTGACCTTGCCGTTCTCGCCGATGAACTCCTTGGTGGACACCGCGAATTCGCGGCTGCAGCCTTCCTCATGGGAGGAAGAGGTGCGCAGCTTGATCGGCCAGTAGGGCCAGGTCAGCGGACGGTTCTCTTCCTTCGGCGGCTCGGGCATCACTTCAAACTGGGTCACCGACTTGGCGCCGTGACGGTTGGAGGTGCCCACGCAGTCGGAACCGGTGTCGCCGCCACCGATCACGATGACGTGCTTGCCGGTGGCAGAGATCGGGTTCTTGTCGTCGCCCGCCACTTCCTTGTTCTGGGGGATCAGGAACTCGAGTGCAAAGTGCACACCCGCCAGCTCACGGCCGGGAACCGGCAGGTCACGGGGCACTTCGGAACCAGCCGCGAGGATCACCGCATCGAACTCGGACTTGAGCTGTTCGGCGGAGATCACCTCGACCGCATCATCGTTGATGCCGGTGGCTGCAGGCTTCACACCCACGCACACCTTGGTGCGGAAGGTGACGCCTTCGGCCTGCATCTGCTCGACGCGACGATCGATGTGGGACTTCTCCATCTTGAAATCGGGGATGCCGTAGCGCAGCAGGCCGCCGATGCGGGAGCTCTTCTCGAACACGGTCACATCGTGACCGACGCGGGCCAGCTGCTGGGCAGCGGCCAGGCCTGCGGGGCCGGAACCGACCACGGCCACCTTCTTGCCGGTCTTGACGGCGGCAGGCTGGGGCTTGACCCAGCCGTTCTCCCAGGCCTTGTCGATGATCGCGTGCTCGATGGACTTGATGCCCACGGCTTCGGTGTTGATGTTGAGCGTGCACGCGGCTTCACAGGGGGCCGGGCAGATGCGGCCGGTGAAGTCGGGGAAGTTGTTGGTCGAGTGCAGGACCTCGATCGCCTCCTTCCAGGCACCGCGATACACCAGGTCATTCCAGTCGGGAATGATGTTGTTCACCGGGCAGCCGTTGTTGCAGAAGGGCACGCCGCAATCCATGCAGCGGGCGCCCTGCTTGGCCGCCTCGTCGTCGCTCAGGTGGTCGACGAACTCCTTGTAGTGCTTGAGACGCTGCTCGACCGGGGCGTAGGCCTCGGAGAGACGCTGATACTCGAGAAATCCAGTTGGCTTGCCCATGTTACGCGGCCTCCAGTTCTTTCTGTTGTTGCGCGGCCATTTCGGCCAGCGCGCGACGGTATTCGTGCGGCATCACCTTGACGAACTTGGCGCGGTAGGTGGGCCAGTCGGCGAGGATGGCCTTGGCGCGTTCGCTGCCGGTGTAGTTGGCGTGACGTTCGACCAGCATCTTGAGCAGGGCCTCGTCGGCCATGCCCAGGTGACGGACATCGACGCGACCGTGGGACTCGAGCTCGTCGCCCGATTCGGAACCCTTGCGGGCCTCGAGTTCGTCCTCGACCGGCTCCAGGGCCACCTGGGCCATGTTGCAGCGGCCTTCGAAGGTGCCGTCCTCATCGAACACGTAGGCCACGCCGCCGGACATGCCCGCGGCGAAGTTGCGGCCGGTCATGCCCAGCACCACGACGGTGCCGCCGGTCATGTACTCGCAGCCGTGGTCGCCCACGCCTTCCACCACGGTGGTGGCGCCGGAGTTACGCACCGCGAAACGCTCGCCGCCCACACCGGCGAAGTAGGCTTCGCCCTCGGTGGCACCGTAGAGCACGGTGTTACCGATGATGATGTTGCTCGGGGTGTCGCCCTTGAAGCCATCTGCCGGGCGCACGATGATGCGGCCACCGGACAGGCCCTTGCCGACGTAGTCGTTGCCTTCACCCACCAGCTCGAGGGTCAGGCCACGGGACAGGAAAGCCCCGAAGCTCTGGCCGGCGGTGCCGTTGAGGCGGATATGCACGGTGTCGTCGGGCAGGCCGGCATGACCGTACTTGGCGGCGAACTGGCCGGACAGCATGGCACCGACGGTACGGTTGATGTTGCGCACCGGCAGCTCAATGTTGACCTTGGCACCCGTCTCAAGGGCCGGCTTGGCCAGCTCGATGAGCTGGTTGTCGAGGGCCTTGGTCAGGTTGTGGTCCTGGATCTCGGTGTGCAGGCGCGGCACGTCGGCGGGCACGTTCGGCTGATGGAAGATGCGGCTGTAGTCCAGGCCGCTGGCCTTCCAGTGCTCGATGCCGGCGCGCATGTCGAGCAGGTCGGCACGGCCGATCAGCTCGTCGAACTTGCGCACACCCAGCTGGGCCATCAGCTCGCGCACTTCTTCTGCAACGAAGAAGAAGAAGTTCACCACGTGCTCGGGCTGGCCGGAGAAGCGCTTGCGCAGGGTCGGGTCCTGCGTGGCGACACCCACCGGGCAGGTGTTGAGGTGGCACTTGCGCATCATGATGCAGCCTTCGACCACCAGCGGCGCGGTGGCGAAGCCGAACTCATCCGCACCCAGCAGGGCGCCGATGACCACGTCGCGACCGGTCTTGATCTGGCCGTCCACCTGCACGCGGATGCGGCTGCGCAGACGGTTCAGGACCAGGGTCTGCTGGGTTTCGGCCAGGCCGAGCTCCCACGGCGAACCCGCGTACTTGATGGAGGACCAGGGCGAGGCACCGGTACCACCGTCGTGGCCGGCGATCACCACGTGGTCGGCCTTGGCCTTGGCCACGCCGGCCGCCACGGTACCCACGCCGACTTCGGACACCAGCTTGACGGAGATGTCGGCCGTCGGGTTGGTGTTCTTCAGATCGTGGATGAGCTGGGCCAGATCCTCGATGGAGTAGATGTCATGGTGCGGCGGGGGCGAGATCAGGCCGACGCCGGGCACGGAGTGACGCAGGAAGCCGATGTACTCGGACACCTTGTGGCCGGGCAGCTGACCGCCTTCACCGGGCTTGGCGCCCTGGGCCATCTTGATCTGGATCTGGTCGGCATTGACCAGATACTCGGTGGTCACACCGAAACGGCCGGAGGCGACCTGCTTGATCGAGGAGCGCAGGCTGTCGCCCACCTTCAGCTCGATATCCCGCTCGACCCGGCTGGCGCCGATGAGCTCGGACAGCTTGGTGGGCTTGGAGATGGGGATGAAGCGCTTCGGGTCTTCGCCGCCTTCACCGGTGTTCGACTTGCCGCCGATCCGGTTCATGGCGATGGCCAGGGTGGTGTGAGCCTCGGTGGAGATGGAGCCCAGGGACATCGCGCCGGTGGCGAAACGCTTGACGATCTCCTTGGCGGGCTCGACCTCTTCCAGCGGCACGGGGGTGCCGACGGGCTTGAGTTCGAACAGGCCGCGCAGGGTCATGTGGCGCTTGCTCTGGTCGTTGATGATCCGGGCGTATTCCTTGTAGGTATCGAACTTGCCGGAGCGGGTCGAGTGCTGCAGCTTGGCGATCGCGTCCGGGGTCCACATGTGCTCGTCACCGCGGATCCGGTAGGCGTACTCGCCGCCGGCGTCCAGGGCGTTGGCCAGCACGGGGTCTGCACTGAAGGCGGCCTGGTGCAGGCGGATCGCCTCTTCCATGACCTCGAACACGCCGATGCCCTCAACCTGGGAAGCGGTGCCAGTGAAGTACTTCTCCACCAAGGTCTTCTTGAGACCGATGGCTTCGAAGATCTGCGCGCCGGTGTAGGACATGAAGGTGGAGATGCCCATCTTGGACATGACCTTCATGAGCCCCTTGCCAACCGCCTTGATGAAGTGCTTGACGTACTTGTCGGCGGTTTCCGCGTCGCCCTTGGCCAGTTCGGTCAGGGTCTCGAGGGCCAGGTAGGGGTGCACCGCCTCGGCGCCATAGCCGGCCAGCACGGCGAAGTGGTGGGTCTCGCGGGCGGAGCCGGTTTCGACCACCAGGCCGGTGCGGGTACGCAGGCCCTTGGTGACGAGGTGCTGGTGGATGGCGGAGGTGGCGAGCAGTGCCGGGATGGCGACCTGTTCGGCGCTGACCTTGCGGTCGGAGACGATCAGGATGTTGGAGCCGTTCAGCACTGCGTTCTCGGCCTCGGCACAGAGGGAGGCCAGGCGCGCTTCGACGCCTTCCTTGCCCCAGGCCAGCGGGTAGCAGATGTCCAGCTCGGCGGAGCGGAACTTGTTCTCGGTGTAGCGGGCGATCTCGCGCAGCTTCGCCATGTCGGCGAAGGTCAGCACCGGCTGGGTGACTTCCAGGCGGTACGGCGGGTTGATCTCGTTGATGCCGAGCAGGTTGGGACGCGGGCCGACGAAGGACACCAGGGACATGACCAGCTGTTCGCGGATCGGGTCGATCGGCGGGTTGGTCACCTGGGCGAAGAGCTGCCGGAAGTAGGCGTAGATCGGCTTGGCGCGGGCGGACAGCACGGCCAGCGGGCTGTCGTTGCCCATCGAGCCGGTGCCTTCCTCGCCGCTCTTGGCCATCGGCTCGAGGATGAACTTGATGTCTTCCTGGGTGTAGCCGAAAGCCTGCTGGCGGTCGAGCACGGAGGCGGCGCACTCGGGCGCAGCCACGGACTCGGGCTCGGCACAGGTGTCGAGCTTGATGTTGATGCGGCGCAGCCATTCCTGGTAGGGCTTGGCCGACGCGAGGGACTCCTTGAGCTCCTTGTCGTCGATGATGCGGCCCTGCTCCATGTCGATCAGGAACATCTTGCCCGGCTGCAGGCGCCACTTCTTGACGATCTTCTCGTCGGGGATGGGCAGCACACCGGACTCGGAGGCCATCACGACGTAGTCGTCATCGGTGACCAGATAGCGGGCCGGACGCAGACCGTTGCGGTCGAGGGTGGCACCGATCTGGCGGCCGTCGGTGAAGGCCACCGCGGCGGGGCCGTCCCACGGCTCCATCATGGCGGCGTGGTATTCGTAGAAGGCGCGACGCTTCTGGTCCATGAGGGTGTGGGACTCCCAGGCTTCGGGAATCATCATCATCATGGCATGGGCCAGCGAATAGCCGCTCATCACGAGCAGTTCGAGGGCGTTGTCGAAGGACGCGGAGTCGGACTGACCCGGGTAGATCAGCGGCCACAGCTTCTGCAGGTCGTCGCCCAGCAGCGGGGAGTGGGTGCCCTTCTCGCGGGCACGCATCCAGTTGTAGTTTCCGCGGACGGTGTTGATCTCGCCGTTGTGCGCGATGTAGCGGAACGGGTGGGCGAGATGCCAGGTGGGGAAGGTGTTGGTCGAGAAGCGCTGGTGCACCAGGGCCAGCGCGGACACACAGCGCGGATCCTGGAGGTCGAGGTAGTACTGACCCACCTGGTCGGCCAGCAGCAGGCCCTTGTAGTTCACGGTCCGCGCCGACATGGACGGGGTGTAGAACTCCTTGGAGTGCTTCAGCTTGAGGCTGCCGATCGCATTGGCCGCACGGCGACGGATCACGTACAGCTTGCGCTCGAGGGCGTCGGTGACCATCACATCGGGACCACGGCCGATGAAGATCTGGCGGATCACCGGCTCCTTGGCCTTGACGGTGGGAGACATCGGCATCGCCGGGTCGGTGGGCACATCGCGCCAGCCGAGCACGACCTGGCCTTCGGCGCGCACGGCGCGCTCGATCTCTTCCTCACAGGCGAGGCGGGAGGCATGCTCCTTCGGCAGGAAGACGATGCCCACGCCGTAGTCGCCGGCCTGCGGCAGGGTGACGCCCTGCTTGGCCATCTCTTCGCGGTAGAGGGTGTCCGGAATCTGGATCAGGATGCCCGCACCGTCACCTTGCAGCGGATCTGCGCCGACTGCACCCCGGTGATCCAGGTTTTTCAGGATCTCGAGGCCCTGAAGAACCACATTGTGAGTACGGTTGCCCTTGATATGTGCGATGAAGCCGACACCACAGGCGTCATGTTCGTTGGCGGGGTCGTAGAGACCCTGCTGCAGGGGAAGATCCATCTTGTTTTTCCTCGACACAACACAAACCCGGCACCTACATTCCTGTAGCACCGGACCTTCAAACTGCGGAAATCGCCCCGTCCGAACCGTGAAAAAGCCGGCGGCTTCCGGCCAGCCGGCTACCTCGATCCCGACGAGGAGACCGTTCAAACACATTGGGCGAGGGTCGAATATACCGCTCCAGGCCTTGGTTCTTCAAGATTTTTTTGCGCCGCCGCATGGGAGCGGGGGTGTTTGGGAGGCGCGGCGAAAGCCGCGGCCCGGGACTCAGTGGATCTCGCCGACCGCAAAGAGACGGCGATGTTCCCGCATGGCGTAGCGATCGGTCATGCCAGCGATATAGTCGGCGATGGCGCGCGGCGTGTCGGCACGGGCCATGACCTGATACTGCGGCGGCAGCAGGCGCGGATCGTTCATGAAGGCACCGAACAGATCCTGGATGATGCGCCGGGCCTTGTCGGTCATGCGCAGCACTTGATAATGGTGGTACAGATTCTCCCGCAGGAAGACCTTGAGGGTCCTCAGCTCGGGGAGCATGGCTTCGCTGTAGGCGACCAGCTTGGGAGCCCGATGGACATCGTCCAGGGTGGCCACACCATGTGCGGCGATGTTGCCGCGGGTCTGCTCGATCAGGTCCACGGCCATCAGGTTGATCATGCGCCTGACGGTCTCGTGGATCAGCTTGCGTCCGGAAATCCCGGGATAGGCCGCTTCCACGACGCGGCGCTGGCGGGCGAAGACCGGGACGTCCTGGAGTTGCTCAAGGGTGATGAGGCCGGAACGCAGGCCGTCATCCACGTCATGGTTGTTGTAGGCAATCTCGTCGGCCAGGTTGGCCAGCTGCGCCTCCAGGGAGGGCTGCCGCCCCTGCAGGAAGCGTTCTCCCACATCCCCCAGCAGCTGCGCGTTCTTCGGCGAACAGTGCTTGAGAATACCCTCGCGGGTCTCATGCATCAGGTTGAGTCCATTGAAGTCGGCATAGCTTTCTTCGAGGAGGTCCACGATGCGCAGGGACTGCAGGTTGTGCTCGAACCCCCCCAGGTCCTTCATGCAGGCGTTCAGCGCATCCTGGCCCGCATGGCCGAAGGGGGTGTGCCCCAGGTCGTGGGCCAGGGCCACGGCCTCGGCCAGATCCTCATTGAGATTCAGAGCCCGCGCAATGGTGCGGGTGATCTGGGCGACCTCGATGCTGTGGGTCAGGCGGGTCCGGAACAGGTCGCCCTCGTGGTTCACGAAAACCTGGGTCTTGTACTCGAGGCGGCGGAAGGCCGTGCAATGGACGATCCGGTCCCGGTCGCGCTGAAACTCGCCCCGGGCCGTGGGCGCCGCCTCGAGGATCTGGCGCCCGCGGGAATTGGCCTCGGTGACTGCGTAGGGCGCCAGCACGTACATGGGGAGGGCACTAGGCGCAGCAGGCGTCAATGGTCGCCCGCATCTGTTCAGGCGAGGCCTCGGCACTGATCACAGCCTTGCCGATGGCCTTCAGCAAGACCAGACGCAAGGTCCCGTCGGATACCTTCTTGTCGTGGGACATGAGTTCCAGATAGCGCTCGGCACCAAGCGCCGGCCCCACCACCGGCAGACCGGCACGCTCGTGGATGCGCTTGACGCGTGCCACGTCGGCATCGGACAGCCAGCCCAGACGACGCGACAGGTCGGCCGCCATGATGGCACCCGCCGCCACCGCCTCGCCATGCAGCCAGACACCGTAACCCATGCCGGTCTCGATGGCATGCCCGAAGGTATGCCCCAGGTTGAGCGTCGCCCGCTCGCCCTGCTCGGTCTCGTCGGCGGCCACCACCTCGGCCTTGTTGCGGCACGAACGCTCGACCGCCTCGGCCAGGGCATCCTGGTCGCGGGCCAGCAGACGCTCCAGATTGGCCTCGATCCACTCCAGGAAGGGCAGGTCACGGATCAGCCCATACTTGATGACCTCGGCCAGCCCGGCTTTCAACTCCCGGTCCGGCAAGGTGTCGAGCACCCGGGTATCGGCCAGCACCAGCCGCGGCTGGTAAAAAGCGCCGATCATGTTCTTGCCCAACGGATGGTTGATGGCGGTCTTGCCCCCCACCGAGGAATCCACCTGGGACAGCAAGGTGGTCGGCACCTGGATGAAGGGCACGCCCCGCTGGTAGGTGGCCGCAGCAAAGCCAACCATGTCACCCACCACGCCACCGCCGAGAGCAATCAGGGTGGTGCTGCGGTCACAGCGCTCGGCGAGCAGGCGGTCGAAGATCAGGTTGAGGGTTGGCCAGTCCTTGTGCGCCTCACCGTCGGGCAGCACGATGCGGGTCACCCGGATGCCCGTGGCCTCAAGGCCACCTGCAAATGCCTCCAGATAAAGGGGACCGACCACCTCGTTGGTGATCACGGCGACCCGCCGGGTCTTCAGATAGGGCAGTACCAGCGCGGCATCACCGACCACCCCGGCACCGATCCTGATGGGGTAGCTGCGCTCGGCGAGCTCGACGTTCAATGTTCGCATAGGGTTTGCAGCTCTTTCTCGATCATCCTGACCATGGCGTGGGGCGTTCCCCGCCCACCCTCGACGATCACGTGGGCCGCCTCCCGGTAGAAAGGATCGCGGGCCACGTACAACTGCTGCAGGCGCCCCCTGGGATCGGGAACCTGCAACAGCGGACGGCTCCGGTCGTGGCGGGTCCGCTCCCACAGTACGTGAGGCGGCACATTGAGGTAGATGACCACGCCCCGGCTGGACAGCAAGGCGCGGTTCTCCGGCTTGATGACCGCACCACCACCGGTGGCGAGCACGATGCCGGATTCCTGGGTCAATTCATCGAGGGTGAGAGTCTCCCGCTTGCGGAAACCCTCTTCACCCTCGATCTCGAAGATGGTCGGAATCTTGACCCCGGTCCGGACCTCGATCTCGTGATCGCTGTCCATGAACCGGAGGCCCAGGCGCTTGGCCAGCTCGCGCCCAACGGTGGTCTTGCCTGACCCAGGCATGCCGACCAATACGATACATCTCGGGTGATTCATGCTCCGCCCCCTGCTGCCGGGGCACCGTCGCTGATCCCCGAAGCAGTCGTCAATTGATCGTGATGGTCCTGGCGCTGGCATCCCCACTCGGCGAGGTCACGGTGATGGTGACGCTACCAGCGGGCTTGGTGGCGCACTTGGAGCCTTCGACAACGATGGAGTGGAAGGTACCACCCGGCGCGTTGGTGTTGGGCACAGTTTCATTGCCTTGAGGAATGGACACGGTCGCCTTCACGGTCTCACCCGTGTCGTTCGTGTAGGTCACACCCGACACCGCGGTGATCGCTGCGCCTGCCGGCATCGGATTGTTGTTCACATCAGACAGGCGGAAGGTGAAGCTCCCCGTGCAAGCAGGCAATGCAGGCATCGCGAAGGTGGACGGCGTCACCGTTCCGATCGCGAAGCTGGACAGCGTGACGACGATGTTGCGGCGGACATGGGCAGCGCCCCACACACCGTCGCAGGTGCCGGCCTTGTAAGGCGCATTCTGGTAACGGCCATCGGACGGATAGGCCGGGCAGGCCGCCGTATTGGTGGAACTGAACTGGATCTCACGCTCTCCGGAAGACCAGGCCCTGTTCTCGTTGTTGTCCACAAAGGCATCGCCCAAGTCGCGGAAGGTCTCACCCGCATCGTAGACGTTGTTGGTGTTCGCGTCGTCGAAGCTCTCTTCGCCCTGAGCGTAGGCCAGGATGGTCACACGGCCGGCCGTGACACCGAAGGAAGAGGGCTCGCTGTCCACCCGGGGACGCAACTCGCCGCTGGTGATGTTCACCGAGCAGCTGCCCGACTTGGTCGTGCAGGAGGGGTCTACACCAGCCCCTTCGCTGATGAAGTTGACCACCGTGCCGTCCGCCACCGGGTTGCCCAGGCGGTCGAAGGCATAGACGGTCGCCGAAGTCCGGGTGCCGTCCCGGTTCCAGCCCTCGATGTTGAAGGTGCCGACAGACAGGGAGAAGCGATCCTGGGTCGGACGGCCGGTGGAGATGGTGAGGTTGGTGGACTGGGTCTTGATGGTCGGATCTTCGACCAGGGTCGCAGTCACCCAGACCGGCGTGGGCACCGAGCCGGCGGAGACGGTGACACTGACAAGCCCCTGGGAGTCGGAAGTCGCCTGCACGGTACCCGACGATTGACCATTGAGCTTGATGCCGCCGACCCGTGTCGACAGGTCGAAGCTGACCGACTTGGAAGACACCGGCGTATTGGTGCTGTCCACCACCTTGAAGGTGACGACAGAATCGGAGCTCAGGCCACCGCCACCCGTACCCGCCAGCACGATGGAGGAAGGCGTTGCAGAGACATAACCGATATTGGAAGCCTTAGGCGCAGCCACGGCGATGGTCGTCTGGGCACTGCTCCCCTGAACCGTTGCAGTGATGGTGTCGGAACCTGCACAGCCCTTGTCGGTATAGGTGGCCGTGGCAATGCCATTCACGGTGGTCACGCTGCTGGTGAGGCTCGCCTTGCCGTTGCTGGAGCAGCCAGACGCGAAGTTCACGGTCAGGGGGGTGGCGCTCAGGCTACCGTTGAAATAGACCTGAACCGACACGGAGGTGCTGCCGTAGGCACTCAGGGACGTGCTGTTGGCGGCGAGCCCAGAGAGGGTCACGACGCCAGGGCTCACGCTGTAGGCAACTTTCTGGGTGGCCGCCGTACCGTCCACATCCACCGTGGCGCTGACTTCCGCCGCACCGCTGGAGGACAGGTCAGCCGCCAGCAGAGTGATGGCCGTATAGCCGTTCGCGTCGGTCAGGCGCGTACCGGACGCAGGATCAAAGGTGGCCAGCGAACTATTGGTCGTGAAGGTCACAACCTTGTTGGCCAGCGGGGCACCCGCGGCGGTCAGCAGCAAAGCCCTCACGGTCAGCGGCTTGCCAGAGGTCAGGTTGTTGCTGGCCGCGCCGGTCCCGGCATCTACCAGGGTCAGGGTGAACTTGGGCGCTTGGGCGGTGGTGTCGGTACCAGACCCGCTACAGGTCAGGAAGCCGCCCGGGCACCCGGTGTTGCTGCTATTGCTACCGCCTCCGCCACCGCCGCCACAACTGGCGAGCGCGAAGGCGACAAAGGCCGGGACGAGAAGACGGGCAGGCGAGCTCAGGCCCGCGGTAAAGATGTCACGCATGGGTTATTCCATTCAGGCCGGGGTATCAGCGCAATCCCAACTGTTCGTTGATGATGCGGGGCGTAATGAAGACAAGCAACTCGGTTTTGTTGTCCTTGCGCTCGTTGTTGCGGAACAGGTAGCCAATCGCGGGAATGTCGCCGAGAAGGGGAATCTTGGTCGTCGTATTGGATGTGTCCTGGGTATAGATCCCGCCGATCACGATGGTGCCGCCATTTTCAACGATCACTTCGGTCTTGACATGCTTGGTGTCGATGGGGACCCCCGAGGCCAATGACACGTCAAAACGCGGCGAATCCTTGTTCACATCCAGAGACATCATGATCTTGCCATCGGGTGTAACCTGGGGCTTGACCTTCAGAGACAGGTTGGCCTTGCGGAAGGTCACGCTGGTAGCACCGGAGCTGGTCGCAGAATTATAAGGGATTTCAACACCCTGCTCGATCAGCGCCTCGGCCTTGTCAGCCGTCATCACCCGCGGACGGGAAACGATCTTGCCCCTGCCATCCGCCTC
>JAFLDU010000135.1 GCA_017309145.1 Zoogloea sp.
GCCAACGGCGACTGGGTCACCGACGACACGGTGCTGACCCTGGCCGGCCGCCTGCGGGCAGACGTCAGGGAGCGTGAAAGCCAGTACCAGGAGCGCGAGCGCCACTGCAACGCCGCCCGCCAGATCACCACCGAGGCACGGGCCGCCTACATCGCCAAGCTGCGGGCCACCGTGCGCCAGTACGGCAAGAACCTGCGCGCCCTCGGCGACCTGGCCAACGTGGACGTGGACTGCCCGGTGCCCCACCTCGAGAACGACGACCGGGCCCTCGCCAGCAGCGGCCTGGAGGTGCGCTTCGACTTCGACCGCAAGGGCGCCGTCGGCCTCAATGACGGTGAGGCCTCGGGAGGCCAGCAGGTGATGAAGTCCCTCATCCTGCTGATCGCCCTGCTGATGGACGACGCCCGCCCCGGCGGCTTCGTGTTCATCGACGAACCCTTCGCCCACCTGGACATCGCCAACATCGACCGGGTCGGCACCTTCCTGCGCGCCACCCGCGCCCAGTACCTCATCACCACACCGGTGACTCATAATGCTAATGTGTTCGCCCCGGCCCAACTGACCCTGGTCACGCGCAAGAAGAAGCCAGGAGACGACTGGGCACCACCGATCGGGCTGATACAACGCGCCTTATGAAGCCCCTTGTGAGGACTCTTGCCCGGAAAGACCAGGTCGCGCTACAGAATATTGCAATCGCGACGTAATAAGCTCCATTCCAGTCCAGCCCTGTCCCCATGCACGCGTCGCCCCAAGCCTCCTCATCCAGCGGCAAGCTCTTCGACCTCCTGGCAGGCGCAGAGAAACTGTCACGCACGCGGGACCTGAGGGCGATCTACCGCAGTGCGGCCGAAACGGCCATGCGCTACCTGGAGGGCACCTACTGCCTGTTGTTCGCCGTACGCTTCACCCCGCCGGACCTCACCGTCGGGCTCCTCGGCTGCTGCGTGTCGGACGGCACCGACACCTATTGGGACGACGTCTGTGACGGCCACTCCTGGCTGCCCGTCGACCCGCTGCTGGCCAACTGCCTGCACACCGATTTCGGCCACGCCATCGCCCGCGACGGCGAATCCTGGCGCATCGCCTTCGCTGTCGGAGCCCTTGGGCAGGCCCGCTGGGCACTCGAGCTGCACAGCGCCCACAAGCCGGAAACCCGGGCGCTGCAGGCCATGGGCCTGTTTCTGCGCTGTTTCGAGAACCAGCATCATGCCTGGGAGTACGCCAACCTCGACACCCTCACCCGGCTGCTCAACCGCAAGACCTTCGACGACGACTTCGAGCGCCTGATCGCAGCCGCCGAACTCGCCGAAAAAGCCCGCCTGGAACCCGAACGGCGCGATGTGGAGCACACCTTCACCCAGCCCTGCTGGCTGGGCGTGGTGGACATCGATCACTTCAAGAAGATCAACGACAACTTCGGCCACCTCTTCGGCGACGAAGTCCTGCTGCGGGTCGCTGACCTCATGCGGCAGAGCTTCCGCAGCCACGACAAGCTCTTCCGCTTCGGCGGCGAGGAGTTCGTGGTGATGCTGCGCAATGTCTCCGAGGACAACGTCAACAGCATCTTCGACCGTTTCCGCCAGGCCGTGGAGGAGCACGATTTTCCGCGCGTGGGCCAGGTGCGCTGCTCGGTGGGCTTCTCCCGCATCGACCCGCGCCTGTCGCCCGCCGAGCTGCTGGGCCGGGCGGACGAGGCGCTCTACTACTCGAAGGAACACGGTCGCAACCAGGTCAATGGCTTCGACGAGCTGATCATGCGCGGCCAGCTGCGGGTCACCACCCCGGCCGGGCAGGCCCAGATCCAGTCGGACATCGACGAAATCTTCCTCTAAGGCGGGTCAAAGTCGCCACCGGAAACCCGTCGGCCGCGACGCACGCCCCAGAATGTGTCAAAATTCAGGGCTTTGCAGCACTTTGTTCAGGCTGCCGCGGCTGCGCCGCCCTCCGATTCCGTTGATTTAAGAGCCCATCATGTCCGACCAGACCTCCTCGACCGCCCAGGACGAAAACCACCTGATCGCCGAACGCCGGCAGAAGCTCGCCGAATGGCGCGCCACCGGCAAGGCGTTCCCGAACGATTTCTCCCGGGAGAACACCGCCGGCAAACTCGACGAGATCTACGGCGAGAAATCCGCCGAGGAACTCGAGGCCCTGCCCGTCGAGGTCAAGGTCGCCGGCCGCATCATGCTCAAGCGCGTGATGGGCAAGGCCAGCTTCGTCACCATCCAGGATCTGTCCGGCCGCATCCAGCTCTACGTCACCCGCGACGGCGTCGGCGAGGACGTCTACGCCGATTTCAAGCACTGGGATATCGGTGACATCGTCGGCACCGTCGGCGTGCTGTTCCGCACCAAGACCGGCGAACTGTCGGTCAAGAGCGCCGAGCTGCGCCTCCTCACCAAGAGCCTGCGCCCGCTGCCCGACAAGTTCCACGGTCTCACCGACACCGAGACCAAGTACCGCCAGCGCTACGTGGACCTGATCATGAGCGAGGAATCGCGCCACACCTTCGTGGCCCGCAGCCGCCTGGTCCAGTCCATCCGCAACTACATGACCGGCCACGGCTTCCTGGAAGTCGAGACGCCGATGATGCACCCCATCCCCGGCGGTGCCGCGGCCAAGCCCTTCGTCACCCACCACAACGCGCTGGACATGCAGCAGTTCCTGCGTATCGCGCCGGAGCTTTATCTCAAGCGCCTGGTTGTCGGCGGCTTCGAGAAGGTCTTCGAGGTCAACCGCAATTTCCGCAACGAAGGCCTGTCGCCCCGCCACAACCCCGAATTCACCATGATGGAGTTCTACGAGGCGTATGCGAACTACCGCACCCTCATGGACTTCACCGAAGGCCTGCTGCGCCACGCCGCCCGCGAAGCCCTGGGCACCGAGGTGTTCGAATACCAGGGCCGCGTGCTCGACCTGTCCAAGCCCTTCCACCGCCTGACCATCGTCGAAGCCATCCGCAAGCACCACCCCGGCTTCACCGATGCCCAGCTGGCCGACGCCGACTGGCTCAAGCAGAAGATCCAGGCCTTCGGCGAGAAGGTCAAACCGGGCGGCCTGGGCAGCCTGCAGCTCCAGCTCTTCGAAGCCTGCGCCGAAGCCGAGACCTGGGAGCCGACCTTCATCATCGACTACCCGGTGGAAGTCAGCCCGCTGGCCCGAGCCTCCGACACCAACCCGGACATCACCGAACGCTTCGAGCTGTTCATCGTCGGCCGCGAGATCGCCAATGGCTTCTCCGAGCTGAACGACCCCGAGGACCAGGCCGCCCGCTTTCAGGCCCAGGCCAAGGCCAAGGATGCCGGCGACGAGGAAGCCATGTTCTACGACGCCGACTACATCCGTGCCCTCGAATACGGCCTGCCCCCGACCGGCGGCTGTGGCATCGGCATCGACCGGCTGGTGATGCTGCTGACCGACAGCCCGGCGATCCGCGACGTGATCCTGTTCCCGCAGATGCGCCCGGAAGCCACCGACTGAGCCAGTGGGGGCCGCCTGCCGGTGGCCCCCACCCTGCATCACCGTCCCTGCCCGAGCCGACCCCGACGCATTTCATGACAGACCTGAAGTCCTACGAACTCCCTGAACTGGAAGCACTCGCCGAACAGATCAAGGCCGAGATCGCCAAACGGGAGCAGGAAGAAGCCGACCAGGCCCGCGCCGCCGCCGAAGCCGCCTTGGAAGCCGAGCGCCGCGCCCTTGCGGAAGCCGAAGCAGCACGCCGGGCCGCCGAGGAGGAAGCCGCCCGCAAAGCGGCGGAGCTTGCCGCCCGCGTCGAGGCCCGGGCCCAGGCCAAGATTGAAGCCAAGGCCCAAGCTGCCGCGCAGAAGGAAGCCGCGGCCCGAGAGCAGGCCGGAAAGAAGGCCGCCGACAAGAACGCCCAGAAACACGCTACCGCGCCGCAAACTGTCGTCCAGCCGTCCCCCCGGGTGCCTGCCGATACCGCGCCCGCTGCGACCCCTGGAGAGGCGCCCGCCGCGCCCGGCCATGTCCGCTACATGCACCCCTCCAACCGGGCCCTCACCTGGGACGGCCAGGGAAGCATGCCGGACTGGATCCATGCCTGGCTGACTACCGGCGGCACCCTGTACGCCCTCGAGATTGCCGCCGAGAAGCTCGCCCCCAGGCCGATTCCCGGCAGCTTCCGGAAGGGCTGACCAGCCCCTCCATCCGCTGCGGCTGCCGATCAGGCCTCGACCTGAACCACCGGCCCCAGGGGCACCACCCTCCCCCTGGCCAGGGCCTTGGAGAGGATCTTCCAGATATCCAGATCGAACACCGGGCGACCGGAGGCCAGCAGGGCATAAGCCTCCTCCTCGTCCCGCGCTGTGCCCAGCCAGCACCAGTTGTCCACCAGGTGCAGCACCTTGCCCTCCCGCAGACCGACCGGCCCGGCGTAGGGCCAGCGCTCCACGCGCAGCTTGTGCAGCGCCATCATCAGGCGGGCACCATGCACGGAACGTGCTTCCTGGCCGATGCAGGTGCCCTTGCAACGCTTCAGCTGGTAGCCGAAGCAGGGCTGGCCGCTTCTCACCTTCTCGAGGCCCAGACAGGCCTGGCACAGGCCGTGCTCTTCGGCCAGGGTGCGCAGGGCCTTGGTGGCCGCCGTCTTGCTGGTGAAGAAGCCGAACAGCCTGTCCTGCCGCCCCGGATCCAGATCGGTACCGCGCACCAGCTCAGGCCGCCAGCCGCCCTGCCCATCCTCCACAAGCTGCCAGGCGCATAGATCGCTGGCCCGGCGGAGCCGCCGGTTGTGGATGGGCTGCCGCTCCTTGACCAGGCGGGCTTCCAGCAGCAGGGCCCCCACCTCGCCTTCAGTCTCGATCCATTCGATGCGGCGGAGCTGCTGGGACAGGCTCATCTCCTTGCCGCTGCGGTGATCGGCGCTGAAGTGCGACAACACCCGGCTGCGGATGTCCTTGCTCTTGCCCACGTAGAGCGGCAGATCGTTCTCACCGAAGAACAGGTACACCCCGGGCCGCTCCGGCATCTCATCCAGCACCGTCGGATCCACATGAGGCGGCAGGCTGGGCAGGGCTGCGATGCGGGCCACCGCGGCGTCGATCACCGCCTGCTCGAAGCAGCCGTGGATGTGCTGCCAGAACTGCCACACCAGCTGGGCATCGGCCAGCGCCCGGTGACGGTCGCCGACCACCAGCGCATGGCGCTCGATCAGGGCATCCAGCCCATGCCGCTTGTGCTCCGGGTACAGCGCCCGGGACAGCTTGACGGTGCACATCACCGGCAGGCGCAGGGGCATCCCGACACGCTCGAAGGCATTGCGCAGGAAGCCATAGTCGAAACGCGCGTTGTGGGCGATGAACAGGCGCCCCTCGAGCCGGTTGTAGATCTCCTCGGCCAGCTCGGCGAAACGCGGCGCGTCGGCCACCATCTCGTCGGTGATGCCGGTCAGGCGCTGGATGAACTCGGGAATGCGCCCCTCGGGCCGGACCAGGTGCGACCACTCCCGCACGCCGTCCTCATCCACCTCGACGATCCCGACCTCGGTGATGCCATCGATGGTGGGCATGCCCCCATTGGTTTCGATATCGACGAAGGCGAGGCCCCGCCAACGCCCGTTGCTCAGCTTCAAGATGACCTTCCTTATCCGTGTTCGCCGGTATGGCTGTCGAGGCGTGTCATCAGCCCCGAAACGCGCAAGACCTGGCGGCCGATGGCCCGCTCCAGAACCCCGGAGGCGGGCTGATCCACCAGGGTGAAACCACTCCGCGCGCGGGTGATGCCGGTGTAGACCAACTCACGGGTGAGGATGGGGCTCAGCGTGTCCGGCAGCACCAGGGCCGCATGCACGAACTCGGAGCCCTGGGATTTATGCACCGTCAGCGCATACACCGTCTCCACCGCCTGCAGGCGGCTGGGGAGGACCCAACGGATGCCGTCCCGCCCATCGCCGGCCGGGAAGGCCACCCGCAGCACCTCGTCCCCCCGCGGCCCGGGCAGGCCCAGGGTGATGCCGATGTCGCCATTCATCAGACCCAATCCATAGTCATTACGCGTCACCAGCACCGGGCGGCCGGGATACCAGCCCTCCGCGGCCGGGATCAGCCCCGCATCCCGCAACCAGCCGGCAATCCGCGGGTTGAGCCCCTCGATGCCCCAGGGCCCCCGCCGCAGGGCGCACAGCAGCTGGAAGCTGCCATGGGCTTTGAGGACCCGCCGCGCCCAGTCATCGAAGGCGGCCGGGCCAGCCTCGTCTGACGGCCGGGTGGTCTGCAGAATGTGCAGGTAGTGCCGGTAGCCGGCACGACCTTGCGCCGGGTCACCGTCCACCACCAGCCGCCGGAAAGCCAGCTCGGCCTCGCCCGGTGACAACCTCGACAGGTCGGGCAGGCCTGCGTCGAAAAGCGCCGCCGCCTTCTCCGCCGCTCCCGCATTGACCGCCGCCGCCAGCTGGCCGATCCCGCTGTCAACCCCGAAGCGGTGGCTGTGGCGCAGCATCGCCACAGCCTGATCCAGCGGCAGCCCCACCGGATCGATCAATTCTTCAGGGACTCGCGCACCGCTCACGGCGGTCAGCCATTGCACGGTGGCCGGGCTGTAATGCCCCTCGCGGGCCCGGCGGCACAGCTCGCCCAGCACGGCCCCGGCCTCCACCGAGGCCAACTGGTCCTTGTCACCGAGCAGCACCAGCCTGGCGCCAGTCGGCAGGGCGTCGAGCAGGGCGGCCATCATCTCCAGATCCACCATCGAGGCCTCATCCACCACCAGCACATCCACCCCCAGCGGGTTGCCGGCATGGTGCCGGAAGTGGCGGCTGTCGGGCCGGCTGCCGAGCAGGCGGTGGAGGGTCGTGACCTCCGTCGGAATCACTTTGCGCACCGCATCGCCGTCGGGCAGTGCCTTCAGGTCCAGATTGGCCACCGCACCGGCGATGGACTCGTTGAGGCGGGCGGCGGCCTTGCCGGTGGGCGCCGCCAGACGGATGCGCAGCGCGCCGCCGCCCTCAGCGCCGAGGGCGAGGGCCTGCAGCACGGCCAGCAGGCGCACCACCGTGGTGGTCTTGCCGGTTCCCGGCCCACCGGTGACGATGGCAAAGGCGCTACGCGCCGCCAGGGCGCAGGCAAGCTTCTGCCAGTCCGGCCCGGCCACCCCGGGCGCCGGGGGAAAGAGTGCGCCGAGGGCGACGGCCAGCCTCTCGGTGGGCATCCCGGCCGGCTCGCCATCGGCGGAGCCCAAGCGCAGGGCGATGCCCGCCGCGACAGCCCCCTCGTACTGCCAGTAGCGGCGCAGGTAGACCCGCTGCCCGATGCACAGCAGGGGCGTGTCCCCTTCCCCATGGCCGACCAGAGCAGGGTCCGCGAGGGCTGCCATCCAGGCCGCCAGGCCAAGGCCGTCCAGGAGGTCGGCCGGCAACACTGGCCGATCAGCCTCGGCCTCCAGGCTATCTCCTTCCGGCGGCAGAGACAGGGCAAATCCGGGATCTCCCAGGGTGTCGGCCAGGTCCAGGCAGGCATGGCCACGCCCCAGCTGATGGCTGGCCAATGCGGCCGCCAGCAGCAGCAGGGGCGGCGCCTCCCCGGCCTCCTGGGCCAGGAAGCGGGCAAAGGCGGCATCCAGGCTGCGCAGCCAGCCACGGGCAGCCCAGGCATCGAGCAGGGCCAGCAGGCTGGCCCGGTCCTTCAGGGCGGGATGGGTCATGGCGTCTCCGGAGCAGGGGCGCGGGAAAACAGGCGGTCGAGGGCCTCGATCAGCGCCCGTGGCGGCTTTTCCCGGTGCACACCGCGGCTGGGTGCCCCGGCCCCGCGCAGGAACACATAGACGGCCCCGCCCACGTGCCGGTCGTAGTCGTAGTCGGGCAGGCGCAAACGGAGCAGACGATGGAGGGCCAGCAGGTAGAGCACGTACTGCAGCTCGTAGCGGTGGCCGAGCACCGCCTCGGTCATCGCGCCCGGGGAATAGGCGGCGTCATCCGGCCCCAGCCAGTTGGATTTGTAGTCGATCACGTAGTAGCGCCCGGCGTGCTCTGCAACCAGGTCGATGAAGCCCTTCAGCATGCCGTTGAGCTGCCCCCGCTGCAGAGCCGGGCGGACGGCCCCCGACAGGGTGTGTTGGCGGACCAGGGCATCCATGGCGCCGAGGTCGGCCTCATGCACGGCGATCCAGAACTCCATTTCGACCACCCAGTTGTCGAGCCCGGCCAGGCAGAAACCTGCGTCGGCCTCCGCTCCCAGGGGCAGGCCCAGCAGCGTGCGGATCCAGGTGCACAGAGGCTCGATCCAGCGCTCCCAGCCACGCAGGGCGCAGCGTCGGGCCACCGCGTCGCGCAGGAGCTCGGGGTTCCCGGCGACCCGCGCGAAACCCTGGGCGCCGGCCCACTCGAGCAGCTCATGCAAGAAGGTGCCCACCGCCGCGCCACGGGGAAAGGCATGCGGGGTGCCAGCCGCCGGCTGGCGCACGGGCGCCGCCGAACCGGCTGCGGCAGCCACCGCGTCCGGGACATCCGCGGCGGACTCGCGGAAGACATCCTCTGCGGGGGTGTCGGCGCCCTCCCCTTCAACGGTGTGCAGGGCCGAATAGCTGGCGATCCACCAGTTCTCGCGGACACTGCGGCGCGGCTGGCGCGCCGCCCCCTCGATGCGGGCTCCGGCAGTGGGCTCGTAGCCCCCGGCCGTGGCCTCCGGCGCCTCGATCACGCGGATCGCCGGGTTTCCCGCCGCCAGCGTCTCGAGGCCTTCCCCCAGCCTTCCGCCGAGCAGGTAGCCCAGGGCGCTGCGCCCGATGCGGTCGAGGGGCGCGGCACCGATCCAGGTTGCATGACAGGCGCGGGTCAGTGCCACATAGAGCTTGCGCAGATCCTCCCCCAGACGCTCCCGATCGGCCCGCTCGACCAGCTGGCCATCCTCGTCGGCCAGGGCCAGCTGCAGCCGGCCGGCCGCATCATGCCATTTGAGCGGCAGGTCGCCGGGCGAGGTCGGGCGGAAGGCGCAGGCGAAGGGCAGGAAGACCAGCGGGTACTCCAGCCCCTTGGACTTGTGCCCGGTGACCACCTGGACCAGATCGGCGTCGCTTTCCAGACGCAGCTGGCGGGCTTCGCCCCCGCTGTCCTCGTCGCACTGCTCGGCCAGGTGACGGATCAGGGCGTGCTCGCCGTCCAGCAGGGTGCTGGCCTGCTGGAGCAACTCGGCCAGATGCAGCAGATCGGTCAGGCTGCGTTCGCCGGCCCCTCCGGCCGCCAACAGCCGGGCAGGCACCCGGAAGTCGTTGAGCAGACGCCGCAGCATGGGCAAGACGCCCTGGCGCTGCCAGCACGCCCGGTAGCCCCGGAACTGCAGCACCCGCGCCTCCCAGGCGGCCTCGTCGCGATTGAGCTGGTCGAGGGTCGCCCAATCGAGGCCGAGCAGGCCGCTGGCCAGGGCCGCGCGCAGGCAGCGGCCATCGTCCGGCTCGGCGCAGGCGGCCAGCCAGCGACGCATCTCCGCCGCCTCCGGGCGCTTGAACACCGACTCCCGCTCGGACAGGTAGACACTGCGCACCCCCCGCGCGCCGAGGGCACCACGGATGGCGTCGGCCTCGTTGCGGTTGTTGACCAGCACCGCCATGTCGGCCGGGCACAACGCCGCGAAACCGTCCGCCCGGGCAAAGCCGGCCCGGCCTTGCTGGCCCAACTGCAGCAGGTGCACCATCTCGCTGGCGCACACGTCCGCCATGGTCTGCAGGTAAGTCCCCTTGGTGATCGTTTCCGCGCCTTCAGGCGGCGGCAGGTGCCACACGCTGAGGGCCGGCGCAGCCCGGTCATCCACCTGCCAGACATCCTTGCGACCGGCTGCCGCGGCGGGCAGGAAGGGCACCGGATTGTCGTCGGCACTGCGGAACAGGAAGGCCCCGGCCCCCTCCTCTCGTGCCTCCGCCAGCGCAAAGCAGCGGTTGGTGGCATCGACCATCGCCTGGCTCGAGCGGAAGTTGCGCCCCAGGGTGTACAGCCGCCCGGCGGTGGCCCGGCGGGCGGCCAGATAGGTGTAGATGTCGGCGCCGCGAAAGGCGTAGATCGCCTGCTTGGGGTCACCGATCAGCACCACTGCGGTCTCCGCGTCATTGTCGGCCACCCGGTAGATGGTGTCGAAGATGCGGTACTGGATGGCGTCGGTGTCCTGGAACTCGTCGATCAGGGCCACCGGAAACTGCTGCCGGATGACCGCCGCCAGGCGCCCGCCATTGGGCCCTGAGAGGGCGGCATCGAGGCGTGTCAGCAGATCGTCGAAACCCATCTGGGCGCGCCGCGCCTGCTCCTCGGCAAAACGCGCGGCGACCCAGCCGGCGCCGTGGATAAGCACGGCCTGACGGGCATCCGGCAGGGCCTCGAGCGCGGCGGGCAGCGCGGCGATGGCCGCCAGGGCCGGATGATCGGGCACCTGGGCCGGGTCGTTCCAGGCGTCGGCCATTCCCTCCGGGCTCAGCCGCGACCAGGCGGACTCGCTGAGCGCCGGCCATACCAGGGCGGGGTCGTCACGCCACGCCTCGAGGGCGCCGAACCAGCGGTCGCAGTAGTCCTTGCGCAGCTTGGTGCCCTTGCAGGCCTTGCGCGCCCGTGCGTCGTCGATGAGGTCGCGGAGTTCATCCAGCCAGGTCGTCCAGGGCGCCTTCAGCCCGGCGAGGCGGACCGCCTTCTCACTCTCGGCCGCGGCCAGGGCCTCCGCCGGCGGGGGCGCGGCACCGAGCTGGTCGAGATGACCGAGCAATCGCCCGAGTTCGTCCTCCAGGGCCGCGGGCGACGCCCACCAGGCGGCCACCTGGCGGGCCTGCCCAGGTGTCAGCGGATACATGTGGCTGCGCCAGTAGTCCCGTACCACCTCGGCAAGCAGCTCGCTGTTGTCGGTCTCGAGCTGCTGGGTGAACAGGCTGTCGCTGTCGAAAGCGTGTTCGCGCAGCATGCGGTTGCACCAACCGTGGATGGTGGACACGGCGGCCTCGTCCATCCATTCGGCCGCCAGCTGCAGCTTGCGGGCGCACATCGGCCAGGCCTCGGGGGCGTAGCTGGCACGCAGGTCGTGGAGCAGATCCTCCCCCACCGGGCGCGCCACCACCGTGGCCGGGTCGGCCAGGAAGCAGCCGGCGGCTTCGGCCAGGCGGGCCCGGATGCGGTCGCGCAGCTCCTTGGTGGCGGCATCGGTGAAGGTCACCACCAGGATGTCAGGCGGGTTGAGGGGGCGCAGGAACGCCGTCTCGTCGGCCTCGTCGCGGGGGCCGAGGACCAGCCGCAGGTAGAGGGCGGCGATGGTGAAGGTCTTGCCGGTGCCGGCGCTGGCTTCGATCAGCCGGCTGCCACGCAGGGGAAAGCGCAGGGGATCAAGGTTTTCGGGGGCGGCAGACATGGCGTCGGGAAGCGTGGACATCACTGGGCGGCCTCCTGGCGCCGGGCACCGGCCTTGCGGGCGAAGGTGGCCTCGTAGAGCGGTCGCAGCAGACGGTCGGCCAACCTGGCGAACTCACCACTCGCGACGAGGCTCGCGTAGTCGGGCCAGATCCGGCTCAGATAGGGGCTGGCAGGCCCCTCGCCGTCAAAGTTGAAACCTCCGTCGTAGGTGCCCGGGGCGTTGTTGCGCTGGCCGGTCTGGTCGTCGAGCCAGGCGAAGGCGGTTCGCACCGCCAGGGGCAGCGGCCGGCACATACCGTCCCGCCAAGCCGCCAACAGGGTGTCAAGCTGGTCCTCGGCGGCCCCCGCCTCAAGGGGCTCGAAGCGCACGCTGCCAGCCTTGCTGACCACCACCGTGGTCAGCGGGCCGCCGCCCAGGTGGGCCGCCAGGTGGGCAACCCAGTGCTTGATCAGGTTGTGGCGCTGGTACTTGCCATCCTTGACGGCATCGCTGGTCTCCAGCACCACCCGTCCCCGGCCGCCCTCGTCGTCGCTGCGCAGGCCGCGCAGCCAGTCCTCCAAAGCGAGGCCGGTTGCCTCGCCACGACCTATGTGGTGCACGGCCACATCCCGGGTCTGGGGATGGGGCCACAGGGCGTGGGCCTCGGCATAGCGCTCGAACATGTCGGCCATGGGGCCGGCCAGGGCTTCCTCGGCCAGGTCGGCAAAGGCGCCGGCAGCCAGCTCGCCACGCCGGCGGATGCGCTGCAGGCCGGCCTCCAGAGCCACCTCGCGGGACTCGCCGGCGTGCAGGGCCTGGGTCTGCAGGGCGATCAACTCGTCCCACAGGGCCCAGCGCTGCAGGCCGTCGAGATCGAAGGGCTCCTGATCCTCGCCGGCCGGGTTGTCGAGGGTGAAGTCGACCCTCAGCCTTTGCTGGAAGAAGCTACGCACCGGATCCTTGATGAAGCTGGCCAGCTCGGCGATGCGCAAGGGCTCTGGATCCGCAGGCGGAGCAAGGATGACCGGGGATGCGGCCGGCGCGTCGTCGGCGATGCGCCATTCGGCGGCGTAGGTGAACAGCCGGGAGGCTGCGGCTTCGACCGGAAAGTAATCCGGGTTGAAGGGCTGCAGCCGATGCACGATGGTCAGCGCTTCCAGCAGTGGCGCACCGGAGTCGGGCTGGCCGGCCAGGCGCCAGCCGGCTGCCAGGTGGTCACGCAACTGCCCGACCAGTACCGAGGGCGGGCGCGGCGTGTTGTCATTGACGCTGCGCCCGACCCACGAGATGTGGAGGCGCTCGCGGGCGGACAGCAGGGCTTCGAGGAAGAGATAGCGGTCGTCCTCACGGCGCGAGCGGTCACCGGGCCGGTAGTCCCGGCCCATCAGGTCGAAGTCCATGGGAACCCGGCTGCGCGGGTAGTCGCCGTCGTTGAGGCCCAGCAGGCAGACCATCCGGAAGGGGATCGCGCGCATCGGCATCAGGGTGGCGAAGGTCACCGCTCCCGCGAAGAAGCGCTGGGACAGGCTGCCCTCCTCGAGCTGGGCAAGCCAGTAGTCACCGACCACCGAGAGGGGCAGCAGGCCGTCCAGGCGCGCCGCGCTGCAGGCGGCGAGCCAGCGCTCGAGGGCCAGGTCGAGCTGCTGCAGGGTGTAGGCATCCTCGTCCCCGGCTTCGAAGAAGTCCGCCATCAGGGCACGCAGGCGCAGGCACCAGTCGGCCGGCGAAGCGTCCTGAGCGAGGCTGCCCCAGGCCGCCTCCAGGCGGTCGAGGAGCGCCGCCAGGGGGCCCAGCAAGGCGGCGTCGAGGCCGCCGATCTCGTCGTAGGGCTCGATGCCCTGCCACGCACCGCCAGTACTGCCCACGGCGTAGCCGAGAAGCATGCGGCGCAGCCCGAACTGCCAGGTGTTGCCATCGGTGGCCTGAGGCAGGCCGAGGCTCTCCCGATGGCGGGCGTGCAGGCCCCAACGCACCCGGGCACCACGGATCCAGCGGTGCAGCAGGGGCAGGTCGTCATCGGCAATGCCGAAGCGGCGGCGCAGGGCCGGTACCTCGAGCAGGTCGAGCACGTCGCTGACCGCCAGCCGCGAGCTGGGCAGGGCCAGCAGCTTGCCCAGCGCGCCGAGCAGCGGGTCCTGGTGACGACGGCCCTGGTCGGCGATACAGAAAGGGATGTGGCGCGGATCGTCCCCGTCGGTGAGGCCGAACACGGCCTGCACATGGGGGGCATAGGCATCCACGTCGGGCACCATCACGATCACGTCGCGGGGGCGCAGGCCGGGGTCGGCATTGAAGGCGGCCAGCAGCTGGTCGTGGAGGATCTCCACCTCGCGCAGGGGGCTGTGGGCCACGTGGAAGCGGATCGAGTCGTCCGAGGCGCTCACGGCGGGCCAGTGGCGGCGGGTGTCGGCCAGGGGGCGGAGGTCACGGATGTCGTCCTGCAACTGGTTGAGCAGGCAGGCCTCGCCGTGGGGCGAGAACAGGTCGATGCGCTGGCGGATGTAGAGGAAGTGCTGCAGGTAGCCGGCCCGGGCCACGTCGCTGTCATGCTCGTCGAGCAGACCGATGAAGTCGCGCCCCTGCTTGCCCCAGGCGGCCAGCAGGGGGTGGGCGTGGAGGTGCAGCTCGGCCTCCGGGATCTCCGCCGGCATGCCGGCACGGCGGCGCTGCCGGCTGCGGGTGGCACGCAGCAGGTCCTTGTCGGCGACGATGTCGGCCCAGTGGTGCTCGCAGGGGTTGTGGATGCACATCAGCACCTGGCTCCAGCGG
>JAFLDU010000136.1 GCA_017309145.1 Zoogloea sp.
TCTTCCACCAACGCCGCATTCTGCTGCGTCACCTCGTCCATCTGACCCACCGCATGCGTCACCTGCTCGATGCCGCTGCTCTGCTCCTGGCTCGCCTCCGCTATCTCCGTCACCAGCGACGACAGCTTCTGGAAGTTCGACACCACCTCTTCCATCGTGTGACCCGCCTCGTTCACCAGCTTCGCCCCATCCTCAACCTTGTCCACGCTGTCCGCAATCAAGGCCTTGATCTCACGCGCCGCCTGCGCACTGCGCTGCGCAAGACTCCGGACCTCGCTCGCTACCACCGCAAAGCCACGACCCTGCTCGCCCGCACGCGCGGCTTCCACCGCCGCATTCAGCGCAAGGATGTTCGTCTGGAAGGCTATCGAGTCGATCACACCGATGATGTCCGCGATCTTCTTCGCGCTCTCCTGGATCGAGCCCATCGTCTCGACCACACGGCCCACCATCGCTCCGCCCTGCTCCGCAACCTCGTTGCTCGAGCCCGCAAGCTCCTTCGCCTGCCGTGCGTTGTCCGCGTTCTGCTTCACCGTCGCGTTCAGCTGCTCCATCGAACTCGCCGTCTCTTCCAGACTGCTCGCCTGCTCCTCCGTACGCGACGACAGGTCCGCATTCCCCGCAGAGATCTCCTGCGCCGCCACGTTGATCGACTCCGACGCTTCCTTGATCTGACCCACCACCTCACGCAGGCGCTCCACGGTCGTGTTCGTGTCATCCTTCAACTGACCGAACGTCCCGCCGTAGTCCGCCGTGATCTTCTCCGTCAGATCCCCACGTGCAATCGCGTTCAGAACACGCGCGATGTCTTCAAGGTTGGTGGCGACGATCCCCATCAGCTTATTCATGCCTTCGGCCAGCACCGCAAAGAAGCCGCTCTTGCCCTCCAGGCTCAGGCGCTGGGCAAAGTCGCCCGACAGGGCCGACTGCAGGAGCGCCCGCAATTCGTCCTCAGCCGTGACCTCACCCGTACGATCCATCCACTCAACGACCGACCCCAGGCGCTGCCCCTTGTCATCGAGCACGGGTGTGGCCACCAGCGAGAAGGTACGTCCGCCCACCTTGACCGTCGCCTTGTGCTCGCCCTTGAGACTGCCAAGCAGATTGCGCTGATGGGCCGGATTCCTGTGAAAGCTGTCGAAATTCTGTCCAACCAGGCCTGCCGCACTGAAAGCAGGCAGATCCTTGCGGATATCCGCCTCGGCGCCGCTCATCATCGCCAGCACAGCATCATTGCAATACACGATGCGTCCGTCGTTGTCGGCGAGCATGATGTTCGTCGATGCGCGGTCGAGTGCGTTGCGGATACGCTGGTTCACAGCCGCAGCCTCATGCTCGGCCGTCAGGCGGGCCAGCAGGCTGGCCTGCATTTGGTTGAGCGACTCGGCGATCTCTCCGAATGCATCCCGGGAAGCCACCTGGACAGGCTCCTGAAGCCGTCCTTCGCTCATCCGGTGCAGGCCGGCCTGGATCTCCCCGATGCCGCCCAGCATGGTGCGCCGGAAACCCAGGAAGAGGTAAGCCGCCAGCAACAGGGACAGGACGATCACACTGACGGCGGTCACCCTGGCCCGCTCCAGCTTGTCCAGGCGGGTCTTCAGCAAGGCCCCGAACTCTTGGGAGGCCACATCCAGCAGCGCATAGCTCGCGTCCACCGCCCGGGACCCGGCTTCAAACACCTGGCTGGAGGAAAGACCGATCTCGCTGCTGCGCAGGAGGTTGCCCCCTACCATCTCAGCCAATGCCGACACCTCGGCATCGAATTTCTGCCGGGGTCCGTCCAGCAGGCTGCGAAGGCTGGCGCTGACGCTCCCTGCCTTGGCAACCGAAACTACAACCGCCGAACGCCCCTCGTTCATCCGGCTGAGCAGTACATGCATCGCCACCCGCTCCACCTCGGTGCTCTGACGACGGGCGGCCAGGCCTGAGCCGAGCGCACGCAACTGCCCTGCGTCCTCGGTCAGCGCAGGCAAGCGCGCCACGAACAGGTCCATCAGGTAATAGGTTTCCAGCTCGGGATCGAGGGTCGCATTGGTGGCATCGGCAACAGCCGTGATGTACTCCTGAATCCGGGCGATGTAGTCGTTGTGCAGGCGCAGGCTGTCGGCCGCGCTCAACGTGACCGCCTTGGCCTGGACATCACTCCAGCCCTGATGGAGAGCAGCCCAGGTCGCCGCGGTACCCAAGCTCTCACCCAGTTCTCGATTGACGGTATCTCCCGCCTTCAGGGCCTTGTCCGCCTTGGCCCTCAGTTCGTCGAAGCGGGCGGCAAAGGCGGCATTCCCACCGATGACGTTCTGCGCAACTCCCCGGTGCCCCTGAACGGTCTGCATCAGATCACGGGCCGGAGCAATCAGTGGCACGGCAAGCGTTTCATTTCGGCTGAACGCGATGTCCCCCTGAATCCGCTCCAGAAGCATCACGGCCAGAACCAGCACCGGCACCATCGCGATCAGACCAAGCAGGAACAGCTTGCCCTGCACGGAGAGACGGTTCATGACGCGTGCGGCAGGCGCGAAAAAGGCGCTCATCTCAATTCCCCCGAATTCACTGCGCGGCTTCGTCCACCAACGCCATTTCGCTGGACAGCATCAGTCTTTCGATATCGACGACGATCAACATCCGCTCGCCCAACGCCCCCAGGCCCATGATGTAGGCGGTATCGACCGAAGAGGCAAAGTCAGGCGCCGGCCGGATCTGCTCGGGCTTTAGCGAGATCACATCGGACACGGCATCCACCACCATGCCCACCACACGGCCACCGATATTGAGAATGATCACCACGGTGAACGGGGTGTATTCGGCGACACCGACGGAAAACTTGATGCGCAGATCCACAATCGGAACAATCGTGCCGCGCAGATTGATCACACCCTTGATGAAGCTCGGAGCATTGGCGATCGTCGTGACAGCGTCATAACCCCGAATCTCCTGGACCTTGAGAATATCAATGGCGTACTCCTCGGCACCGAGGGTAAAAGTCAGGAGCTCCTGGGCGAAGCCGGACTCTTCCGATTCCTGGCCAGTGGCGGCCTGGGCAGACTGCAGCATGACAACGCTCCTCGTTGGGAATGAGTTCTTTACGGCGGCCGGCGCGCTTTCTGAAGGCGTGGAATTACACTTCCTGAGGAACGCAAGCCAAAGAAAAAGCCGCCCGAAGGCGGCCCCAAATCCCACGAGGGGACGAGCGAAAAGGGGTCTTCAGGCGGCAGCGGGCATCACGCGGCGAGCCATCGCGACAAGCATCGGCACATCCAGAATCAGGGCAACCCGCCCGTCGCCCATGATGGTGGCGCCCGCCACGCCGGGCACCCGCCGGTAATTCGCTTCCAGACTCTTGATGACCACCTGATGCTGGCCGATGAGTTGATCAATGAATAGCGCGGCGCTCTGCCCATCGGCCTCCAGGACCACCATGATCCCTCTCGACCAGTCGGTGATTGCACCCTGAATCCTGAAGACCTCATGCAGACACACGACAGGCAGGTATTCACCACGCACCTGGATCAGGCGCTCGACACCCGACACGCTCTTCATCATGCCGCGCTCGGGCTGCATGGACTCCATCACATAGCCCAGCGGGATGATGTAGGTTTCCGGCCCGACCCCCACGCTCATTCCGTCAAGGATTGCGAGAGTCAAGGGAAGACGAACGGTGATTCGGGTACCGACGCCGGCCATCGAGTCCAGCTCGATCCGTCCGCCCATGGCGGAGATGTTCTTCTTGACCACATCCATGCCCACGCCACGCCCCGACACCTCGGTCACCTGATCCGCCGTGGAGAAGCCGGGCTCCATGATCAGCTGCCAGACCTCCTGGTCACTCATCGTATCGCTCACCGCCATGCCGCGCTCCCGCGCCTTGGAGAGGATCCGGGCGCGGTTCAGACCCGCACCATCATCACCAACCTCGATGACGATATTGCCGCTCTGATGGTAGGCACTGAGCGTGATCGTCCCCGTTTCGGACTTACCCGCTGCACGGCGCTTCTCCGGCGTCTCAAGGCCATGGTCGAGGCTGTTGCGCACCAGATGGGTCAGCGGATCGGTAATGCGCTCGACGAGACTCTTGTCCATCTCGGTGGTTTCACCGATGGTCTTCAGCTCGACGTGCTTGCCGAGCTTCTGGGAGAGATCCCGCACCACCCGAGGGAACCGGCTGAAGACGACCGAGATCGGCATCATGCGGATCGACATCACCGATTCCTGCAGGTCCCGGGTATTGCGCTCAAGCTGGGCCAGACCGTTGATCAAGCGCTCAAACAGCACGGGATCCACATTGCTCGCAGCCTGGGTCAGCATGGCCTGCGTGATCACCAGTTCGCCAACCAGATTGATCATCTGGTCAACCTTTTCGACACTGACCCGGATGGACCCCGAGTCTCCCCCTCCCACGGCTTTGGGCGCCACCTTCTTCGGCGCGGGGACGGCCGGCGGTACAGCAGGCTCGGCTGGCGCCGCAACAGGAGGCGGCGGCTCGGACGCCACCGCCGGGGCAGGCTCGACGGGCTCGAAGAATCCGTAAGCCGCATTCTCCGTCACCGGGGCGGGCTGCGCCGCCACAGCCTCGATCGCGGGAAGCTCGGTAAAGAAACCATAGGGTTCCGAAGCCTGCTGCCGGGCGAGCAGGCTGGCCACCTCGTTCTCATCAAAGAAGCCGTAAGCGTCGTCCGCCGTAGCGGCGGCAGGTGCAGTAGGCAGCGGCTCGAAGAAACCGTAAGCATCTTCACTGCTCCGCCAAGCGTCTGCGGGAGCCGCACCGTCGACATCACCAAAGAAGCCATAGGCCTCCTCGGGTTCTGCGTCGGCTCTGCGCGTCAGGGGCTCGATCCTCAGGGAGGCCCCATCCACGACAAAATCCAGCACGCCACGGATGGGCTCCTCGGTGACATCGGAGAGAATCCTGAGGTGGCAGGCCCCCCGATCTGCTCCGGCCTCGGCAAGCACCTCCACCAGACCGAAACCCTGCAGCTCGGTGACCAGGTTGGCGAGCGCGGCACGCCATCCATCCTGAGACCCGGCCAGCACGAAGTGGAGGTCAAAGCCCTTGCCTCCCGCCTCCTCATGCTGCCCGGTGGAAACTGGCACAGCGGACGGCGGCGGAACGGGCGCGGCGGCCGCGGGCGCATCCAGCGCACGGCACAGTGCCTCAAGGCGATGACAGATGGCCTCGGCCGCCTCCCTGTCCGCACTTTCCTCACCCTTATGGGCCGCCAGCAGGTTCTTCAGGACATCCCCGGCCACCAAGGACGCATCGACCATGTCATCGGTCAGCGGAGCCTCACCCTTGCGCACCCGGTCCAGCATGGTTTCCAGGATGTGGGTGACCTCCATCATGTCCTGAAAGCCGAAGGTGCCGCTCGACCCCTTGATCGAATGCGCCGCCCGGAACAAGGCGTTGACCTCCTCCGGGTCCGGCGCACCGGGATCGATCGCCAGCAGCAACGCCTCCATGCTCGCCAAGTGCTCCGCAGCCTCCTCGAAGAACACCTGGTAGAACTGGCTCATGTCAATGGCCATGCCTGTCTCCCCTGATGCGCAAACGCCCGCCCTGCCTTAGCCGATGACCTTTTTGACAACCTCGATCAGCTTCTGGGGATCAAACGGCTTGACCAGCCAGCCCGTGGCACCTGCAGCGCGCCCCTGGGACTTCATCGCATCGGACGACTCGGTCGTCAGCATCAGGATGGGGACGCTCCGGTAGGCCGGCATAGCCCGGAGGGACTTGATCAGGGACAAACCATCCATACGGGGCATGTTCTGGTCGGTCAGCACCAGATTGCAATTGCGTGCCTTGGCCTTGTCCAGGCCATCCATGCCATCCACTGCCTCCACCACCTCATAGCCTGCGCTCTTCAGGGTGAAAGACACCATCTGCCGAATCGAGGCAGAGTCATCAACGGTGAGTACGGTCTTGGCCATCGTCATAATCCTAAGGTTCTGAAACTAAAACAAATCTATCTCGCCATGCGAGACTTCCTGCTGACGAACCGGACTGGCTCCGGTTTTTTCGTCAAGAACGACCAGTTGCTGCCTGACTGCTCCGACTGCACTCCGCAAGCCCGCCGCCCCGCCTCCCACGGCGGCCTGTCGAATTCCTCCGGACAACTGCGCGAGCTCGTCCATGAGACGGGTCAGGCCATCCACCCGCCGATCCACGTGGGCAATGAGCTGCGATACGAGGTCCTGGAACTGCAGCGCCGTCACTGCACGATTGACCTCCTGATCCATCTCGCGCGCGTGTTCGCCGAGATGGACAATGGCGCTGCCACGCTGCTGATTCAGACCTTCCATGGAGTGCAGCACCTGCTCGACCTGCTGCTTTGACTCCAAGGCGAAGTTCATGTCGGTGGAGGCCAACTTGGCGATCGCGTCCTCGGTCCCCTTGACCCCCTCGCGCATCCCCTTCATGACCTGCGCAATCTGCTGGCTGAACTGGCTGGTCCGGGTGGACAGATCCCTCACCTCGTCTGCGACCACCGCGAACCCCCGCCCGGCCTCACCAGCCCGAGCCGCCTCGATGGCGGCATTCAGCGCCAGCAGATTGGTCTGCTTGGCGATCCCGGCGATCTCGCCGAGGATGGCTTCCACCTCGCCGGCACGACGCGAGATCCGGTCCGTCAGCTCGACCAACTCCATCCCAAGCTTGCTGTTCATGATCACGCTGTCCACGACACGCTGCATGACGCTCGAGGTGTTGGCCACAAACTCATCGAAGCCCATGCCATCCTGACGCGGGTCATCGTCCTGAGCCAAGCTCACGGCGATGGACTGCTGGGCGTTGGTGGCGGCGAGAATGCCGTGAAAGCTCCCCGTCAAGGTGGCGATCGCCTCGGAGAGCATGGCCTGGACGCGATCGACTTCGGAGCGGATCGCCTCATGCTGTTTGCGGGCCTGCTCGATGGCATCGCCCAGTACGCTTTGCACCGAGTCCCAGGTCTCGACCTCGGACGGGGCCACCTCGGCCTGCACGGCGCGGTCGCCGCTCTCACTGCGCCAGAAGGTCAGAAGAGCCCAGCCCAGACTGCTCCCCACGACACCACCGGCCAGAGCGGCATTTCCTTCCAGTGCGAAGGCCGCCCCCAGTCCCATCAGGACAGAGCAGCATAGCCCCAGCACAATGATCGTCGCTCGCGAAGGCTTGCTCATGATCGGTTCAATTCCAAAGCACAGGACAGCATATCGTCACGGGATCATTCATTCTTTAACGGTTGGGTGACGCCGGACGCCCGCCGGCCTTGAGCCCGGCACGCACATCCCCGGCCTCCAGCCCCGTCTCTGCGCTCACATCGAGCTTCTTCGCATCCGTACCTCGCAGCGCGGCCTCTGCCTGCTTGTTCAGCACGATGATGCTGATGCGCCGGTTGATGGGTAGGTTGGGATTGGCCGGATCCAGTGGTTGCGTATCTGCCAAACCCACGACCCTGACCATTTTGCCCTCGGCAAGCCCACCCGCGACAAGCTCGCGACGCGAGGCGTTGGCCCGGTTTGCAGAGAGTTCCCAGTTGGAGAAACCGCGCTCACCACCGGCATAGCGCGTCGAATCGGTATGTCCTGACAAACTGACATGGTTATCGACACCATTCAAGGTTGCTCCGATGGCACGCAGCAACTCCTGGGTATAGGGCCTCAAGGTCGCACTGGAGGAATCGAACATGGGGCGGTTCTGCTCATCCACGATCTGAATGCGCAAGCCTTCCATGGTGATGTCCAGCAGCAGCTGATTCTTGAACGGTCGAAGACTGGGGCTGGCCTCGATGATGGCCTCGATCTGCCCCTTGAGATCCTCCAGCTTGGCGCGCTCACGACGTTCCTCAGCCTTCTTCGCGACCTCGGCGCCCTCATCACCTTCGGGTTTGGTCGCCCCCTTCGCGGCCTCCAGATTGATGGACTTGCGCCCCTCCACGTCACCACGCTTGACCTGCCCCACGGATCGGGTGAGATCCTGCCCACCACCGATGATCGGACTCGTTGCATCCCCCGCACCAGACCCGCCACTCATCGCGACCTTCAAGGGCGAATTGAAGAAGTCGGCAATCCCCTGAAGATCCCCCTGGGCTGTCGAACCGAGCAGCCACATCAGGAGGAAGAAGGCCATCATGGCGGTCACGAAGTCGGCATACGCGATCTTCCACGCACCACCGTGTGCGCCGCCACCGCCCTTCTTGATCTTTTTGACGACGATTGGCTGCTGGGTGTCGTCGCTCATGACAGACGCTCCACGCTCCAAGCCCCGCTAATCAGGCTGTTCATCACGAGCGTCACTTCCGGCTCTTGATCGCTTCTTCCAGCTCGGCAAAGCTCGGCCGATCAGTAGAGAACAGCACCTTGCGACCAAATTCCACAGCGACCTGGGGCGCATATCCGTTCATGCTGGCCAACAATACGGCCTTCATGCACTGATAGATCTTGCCGCCCTCTTCGACCTTCTGTTCGAGCTGCCCCGCCACCGGAGCCACGAAGCCATAGGAGATCAGAATACCGAGGAAGGTACCCACCAGGGCGCCGCCGATCATCTTGCCCAGCACGGCAGGCGGCTGGCCCACCGAGCCCATCACGTTCACCACGCCCATCACCGCCACCACGATACCGAAGGCCGGCACGGCATCGCCCACCTTGGCGACCACGTGGGCGGGAGTATGAGCTTCCTGATGGTGGGTCTCCATTTCCACATCCATCAGGTTCTCGATCTCGAAGGCGTTGAGGTTGCCTCCAACCATCATCCGCAGGTAATCGCAGAGGAAGTCCACGGCATGATGATCAGCCGTAAAGGCCGGATACTTGGACAGGATCGGACTCCCTTCGGGGTTCTCGATATCCCCCTCGATGGACATCAGACCCTCCTTGCGGACCTTTGCCAGGATCTCGTAGAGCATGCACAACACATCGACGTAGAAGGCCTTGTTGTAGGGAGACCCCTTGAAGATGGTAGGCAGGGCCGCAATAGTCCCCTTGATGGCCTTCGGGCCATTACCCGCCACAAAGCCGCCTATCGTGAGGCCCACGATGGCTATGTACTCCGTCGGCACCCAAAGCGCCGCCAGACTGCCGTGAACCGCATAAGTACCCAGCGATGCCGCAAGGATGATGACGTAGCCGATGATCAGAAACATCGCCGAAACCTCAGTGTGCGGACGCGCCTCGGGGACGCCTGATATCCCGCGTTATTCTTCATGAAGCCTATCGGCCCTGCCTGCAAAAACTTGAGCACCCGCGGCCGGTCACGTATGGTCTGAGCACAAAAAAAAGCCGCCGATATCAGACCGGCGGCATAACCTCTTGAGTTGCAAGAGGAGGGTCAGGGAGAGGCCGTTTCCAGGCTCAACTGGGCCCGACGCGTCTTGCCGGCCCGGGATGGAACATGGCACAAGCCGCACACATACTCATGGGTGGGATCGAAGGCATGCGCCACGAACTCACCTCCACAACATGTACACCGGGCTGATTGCAGGAGCTTTGCATCAAAGAAGCGGATCAAGGTCCAAGCCCTGGTCAGGCTAAGAACCTGCTCCATCTCGAAAGATTGAATGTGCTCGTTGTACAGGCGATAGGCCTTGACGACTGCATCCAGGTCATTGAGTTTGGCATGGGCCCGAACAAACCGGTACAGCGCCATGAACAAGGAGGCATGGATGTTCGGCTGCCATGACATGAACCAGTCCGTAGAGAAGGGCAGCATCCCCTTCGGAGGAGAAACCCCTTTGACTTCCTTGTAAAGCTTGAGAAGCCGCTCCCGACTCAGCGAAGTTTCGGCCTCCAGCATCTGCATGCGCGCGCCGAGCTCGATCAGCTCCACCGCCTTCTGGATGTCATGAGCCTCCTGCAGTACGCTCTTGTTGCGCATGAAGTGCCCCGCCCCCCGAAAAAATCAGGCCAGACTCTCGACAGGGCGGCCCGCAGCCAGGATCGCCGCGTGCAGATGGGCTGCACCACGCTCCCTGCCGTGGGAAGAAAGCAGATCGACCAGCATCGTGTCGTTGAAGCGGAACTGGCACAGCAGCATGTTGGAACTGGCCATCCGGAGCACTTGGGCAGAACTCAAGCCCTCCAAAACCTGAGCCACATCCTCACCGATGCCGAGACGGAAGATCGCTGCCGCACGGTCCTCCCTCAGCAGCTGCTGGGCGAGCATCAGGTAGGCCAGGTTGAGCTCCCTGATCTCATCGTGCATGTCATTGGCGCGCATCTTTATCTCCTCGGATTTCCGCTTTTCTATGCGGCAAATTCTGCCGTTTTGCGGCAAAGCTCTCCATCCGAGGGCTTCGGATTCTCACGTAGGGTGAATCACTTAACAAAAAGTAAGAAAAAAACTTACATAGAAGCCCATATCGGGCATATCAGGTAGGTGCGACTGGCCCCGGCCGGGGAGCCTGGGCCGTCATGACGCAATTACGCCCCTTACTCTTTGCCAGATAGAGCGCCTGATCGGCTCTCTTTATAAGCGAATCCGGCTCCTTCATGACCTTGTCCCGCGTAGCAACACCAATGCTAACCGATGCCTCCAGCAGACGCCCCTCAAAAAGAAGTGGCGCACTCTCGACTGCAAAGCGCACCCTCTCGGCACACGCCAGCGCCGCATCGAGGCCAGTATCGGGGCAGATCACCAGAAACTCGTCCCCTCCCGTCCGCGCCACCACATCCTGCGCACGCAACGCACCTTTGACGGCCCCGGCCACCTGCTTGAGCACAGCGTCACCGACGTCATGACCATGGGTATCGTTGTACATCTTGAACATGTCGACATCGATCACCATGGTGGACAGCGGCCTGCGGTTACGCGATGAAACCTGCCACTCCTGCTGAACCCGCTCGATTGCGTAACGCCGGTTGGGAAAGCCGGTAAGCGCGTCTGTTAGCGCAACCTCCTGGAGACGGCGATTCGACACAGCAAGCTCTGCAGCAAAGCGGCGAATCTCCTCCCGATCCCGGTCAAGCTCCTGCTGCAACCGGATGACGCGCTGCCCGGCACGCAGGCGAGCTGCGAGCACACGCGGATTGATAGGCTTGCTCATGAAGTCATCGACACCGTTCTCGAAAGCTTCTATGAGCCGCTCGTCCGCCTCAAGGCTCGTCATGATCAGGATGTAAACGCCACGACCGATCTTGGTCTGGCGCAGGGCACGGGTGAGCTCGATGCCCGAAATGCCCGGCATTATCCAGTCGACAATCATGAGATGGGGCTGAAACTCCAGGGCCATTTCCATGCCAGACCGGCCGTCCGGCGCCTCGATGACCTGATGCCCGACAGCCTCCAGGATCTTGCGTACAAACGCACGCATGGAGGCATCGTCATCCACGATGAGGACACGCATTGCCCGGGGTGACGCCGGATCCCCATCAAAGGATTCCATGGTAGCCGCTTGGGACGCCTCCCCCCCCGCCACTTCATCAGAGGCCACGGGAGAATCGGGAGTCAAGCCCGCAGCCAACTCCTCTCCTCTGCAAGCCAGTTCCCCGAAAGGCGGAACAGCTCGCGTCTCCAGTTCCAGGAGGTTCCCCCAGGCCTGCCACTCGTGCACCACCCCATCGCACAATTCATTCACGGTAGCCCGATCGAGCCCGAGCTCCGAACCAATCGCAAAGAGACGTACCATGAGGTTGGGGCGCTCCCTCTCCTCAGCCAGACACACATCTGCGACAAAAGCCGCCATTCCCAAGGAGCGGGTAATCACATATTCACGCGAGCCTTCCAAGTACCCGGCCTCTTCAGGCGCTTCCGCGAAATAGGCAGGTTCGTGAAAGACACGTGGCAGCCCCCAATCCGCCAACATCGCCGCTCCAAGTTCCCGGTGATTCAGCGCAAATGCCTGCTGCTCCAGCATCACGAGCGGAACATCCCTAAACTCGAGGGTCTGCCTCAGAACCTTGTCATACTCAACCGCATACAAAGTCGCCAAGGCCAGCTCCCCAACTCGAGCGAGCAAGCCAAGACAAAAGACTTCCTCCGCCGCCGCACTCCGCGTCCTTTGGGTAATGGCTTGCATGGCCAAAGCCTGGATAAGGCATCCCGTCCAGAAACGATCGTAGTCAAACGCCTTACAGCTACCGTTGCGATAACTGGACAGCAGGGAAAACCCCAGGGCCAGGGTGCGCACTGCAGGCAAACCCAACACGAGCAGCGCCTCCTGAACAGAGGCAATGGCCCGGCGGTTATAGCCCGCCAAGCTGTTGGCCGCCTTTATGAGGCGGCCTACGAAGGCAGGATCCGTCTTGATAACCCTGGCCAGGTCCCCAATCGCGCTGTCTTCCTCCTGGATGATCCGGATGATCGCAAGTGCAACCCCCTTTGGAGAAGGGAGATCACCCGAGGCCTTCAGGTGCTCGAACTTAGCAATATCGATCGGCAACGCCATAACGGTTCCAATGACACAAGTACGGCCAGTTGCCGCTCATCTGGAGCATTATCGGACAATCGGCCATCAGGCTTGAGGAAAAGTCCTGTCGCCCGACTGCAGTCCCCGGCAACCTTGATTTAGAATTGAGCACTCCCAATAACACCGGCTCGCCATGAACTTCTGCTCCCACTGCGGCGCCCCCGTCAGTCTGAAGATCCCGGCTGGCGACAGCCTGCCCCGCCACGTCTGCGATCAATGCGGAACTATCCACTATCAGAATCCCAAGGTGGTGGTCGGCGCACTCGCGGAGTGGGAAGACAAGATCCTGCTGTGCCGTCGCGCCATCGAGCCTCGATACGGGTTTTGGACCCTGCCGGCCGGCTTCATGGAAAACAATGAAACCTGCGGCGAGGCCGCACTCCGGGAAACCCGGGAAGAAGCAGGAGCGCGTATCGCGCTGGGCCCCATGTTCACTTTTGTGGACCTGCCTCACATAAGCCAGATCCATATCATTTATCGAGCCCGCCTGCTGGACCTCGACTTCCAACCTGGGGAAGAGTCTCTTGATGCCATCTTGCTTGGAGAGGAAGACATCCCATGGGACGAGATCGCATTTCGGTCGATTGACTACACCCTGAAGTGCTTCTTTGAAGATCGGCGCAACGGGCAATTCCAACTCCACAGCACCAGCTTCGCCATGCCCAGCCCAGGCACCTATCGCTGACCTCCGACACCGGGATCAATCCAAGGAGCAGGGCGGTCAGACTCAAAGAGCACCGATAAGTGCACTACACCGCGCGCACCTGGCCCAGGCAGACTCTTCACTCCTTCATCCGTGGCTGCCAAAGCCGCATCATCCAGTGCCTGTAACCCGCTCGAAGCAAGCACAGCGATAGTCGGCGGCAAGCGACCGGCTTCTGGGAAACTGATCTTGAGCTCCACAGTCCCACCATACCCCCGCTCCAGCAGTTGCCTTGGATAGCGCTGCAGTCTAAGAACTTCCTTGGCCAAAGCAAAACGATAGGAATCCAGGCTCACCAACTCAGATGGCTCCGCTGCAGAAACCTCCGGAGCATGCGGCTTTGCAAGGCGCCCCGCCTCATCCAGGCGTTGAGCCTCTTTCAACGCCCCCGTGCTGACCAGAGCCTGCCCCGCATCAACAGGCGGACTCCGCCGCGGGTCCGGCGCCCGCCCCCCCTGCCCCACCAACTCCCGCCGCCCAGCCTTCGCTTCCTCGTCTCCCGGTAAGCCAGCCGCCGGCTGGACAGGCGTCACCAGGCTGACATTCAGCACCCTGCCGTGCACACCTGAAGAGTGGATGACTGGCACTGGCCAGAACAACGCAATGTGCCCAAGAACCGAAGCTCCTACAACACCAATCCAACCTCGCCGGTGCATAGCTCCTCCAGAAAAATTCCATATGAATTATTCATCAAAAAGCTGCGCTTTAAAACATAAACCCCCTGTCGCCTCATGGCGCAGGGGGTTTTGTATGGGTTAGTCTGACGATGACCTACTTTCACGCACGCGTGTGCACTATCATCGGCGCGGTCTCGTTTCACTGTCCTGT
>JAFLDU010000137.1 GCA_017309145.1 Zoogloea sp.
CTGGATCAGGTCCTTGCCGATGCGCCCTTCCATCTTCTGATGGACAGGCACCATGGCCTTCTTGAAGGCCAGCTTCTCTTCCTTGGTCGGCACATAGACCTGGGTCTTGCCGCTCTTCTTGATGCCTTCAAGAGACTTGTCGTTCTCTTCCTGGGCAATCTTGTTGGCGTAAACGGTGGATTCCTTCATGGCCGTTTCCAGCTGGCCGCGAATGTCGGCCGGCAGGCCGTCCCAGAACTTCTTGTTGGCGATGACCGCATAGCCGAGGTAACCGTGATCGGTCACGGTCAGGTGCTTCTGCACCTCATGCATCTTCTGGGTGAACATGTTGGAGTGCGGGTTCTCGGTGCCGTCCACCACCCCCGTCTGCAGGGCCTGGTACACCTCGGAGAAGGCCATCACCTGGGGCAGGCCGCCCACCGAGCGGATCTCCTCTTCCAGCACCTTGGAGGACTGGATGCGCAGCTTCTTGCCCTTCAGATCTGCTGGCGTGTGGATCGGAGTGTTGGCGGAGAAGGACTTGAAGCCGTTGTCCCAGTAGGCCAGGCCTACGATGCCCTTGGGTTCCAGCTTCTTGAGGATGCTGGCGCCCACCGGGCCCTGAGTGATGCGATGCAATTCGTTATAGTCATCGAAGATGTAGGGCAGATCGAAGACCTCGAACTCCTTGACCCCGAGCGGGCCGAACTTGGCCAGTGACGGTGCCAGCATCTGGACGGCTCCCAGCTGCAGCGCCTCAAGCTCTTCCTTGTCCTTGTACAGGGCACTGTTGGCATAGACTTCCACCTTTACCTTGCCCTTGGTCAGCTCTTCCGCGCGCTTCTTGAAAAACTCGGAGGCCTTGCCCTTGGGCGTATCGGCGGCCACCACGTGACTGAACTTGATCACGATGGGAGCCTGGGCCGAGGCGCTGGCGCAGAATCCGAGGGCAGCCAAGCTGAACAGTACAGTGCGCATTTTCATTTTGTTGTCTCCATGTAGGAATAGTTGTGCGGTGAGAGCCCGCGAGGAACAAAAGAGGCTACCGTCGAACTATCGTCATCTGATCGAAGTCCCGATATTGTGGTCATCCGCAGTGTGGAAAGTTCCGATGGAGATGCCGGACCACTCCGGCAAACAATAAGAACGACCTGATCCGTGATCCTCAACCCCTTGCCCGAGTCTGCCACGCCCTCTCCCCCGCCCAGTTGGTACTGGAGCCTGCCCTATGTCGCGGTGGCCCTCTTTGTGGCCACCATGGCGGCCCTGCTGTGGCTGACCCACCGCCAGGACTCCGAAGAACAGCGCGCCACGCTGATCAACGATGTGCTGTGGATGGAGCAGAACCTGTCCTTCCAGTTCGAACGCAACAGTGAGCTGCTGGGCCAGCTGGGCCCCAGCCTGCTCAAGAGCCCACAGCTCGGCCCCACCACCGAGGCCAGGGTACGCCAGGCCCTGGACGCGGAAAGCGGCCTGGTGCGCATCCTGTGGCTGAAGGAGGACGGCGGCGTGCGCGGCGCCCACCCGCCCTACACCGACAGCCATCTGGTCGGCGAGGCAGGCGGCACCTTCCCATCCAGCTCCGCCTACCGCATGTCCAGGGCCATGGGTCGGCCCAGTTACAGCGAAGCCTACGCGGTGATCGACAACCAGACCCAGTTCGAGGTGCACGTACCTGTCTTCGAGGGCGGGCGCTACCTGGGATCGGTGGTCGGGGTCTATTCCTTGAACAACCTCCTGAGCCGGCAGGTGCCCTGGTGGTTCTCGGAACGCTACCGCGTCTCGGTGACCAACAACCTGGGCGTCGAGATCGCGGCCAAATCAAAGGTGTCTCCGCTCTCGTCACTGAGCTACGAGATGGCCCTCGACCCACCCGGGCATGGCTTGAGTCTCACCGTCACGGCCTACAAGAGCGAGGTGCGCTGGATCTCCCTGCTGCTGATGGGCTCCCTGGGCGTGCTCGCCGCAGCCATCGTCTGGAGCCTCTGGCAGCTGCGCCGCCACATGCTGCGGCGTCAGGCGGCCGAACACGCGCTGCGCGCCGAACACGCCTTCCGCAAGGCCATGGAAGACTCCCTCAACACCGGCATGCGGGCCCGCGACCTGAAGGGGCGGATCACCTATGTCAACCCGGCCTTCTGCCGCATGGTGGGATGGAGCGCCGACGAGCTGGTCGGCCTGGTCCCGCCGATGCCTTACTGGGCGCCCGAAGCGCTTGAACACACCCTGACGGTGCACAACATGGTGCTGGGCGGCCAGGCACCGGTCCAGGGCATGGAGATCCGCCTGATGCGGCGCAACGGTGAGCGCTTCGATGCGCTGCTGATCGAGGCCCCCCTGATCGACTCGGACGGCAAACACATCGGCTGGATGGGTTCGATGGTGGATGTCACCGAGCAAAAGCGCGCCCAGGAGCTGGCCCGCCAGCAGCAGGAGCGCCTGCAGGCCACCGCCCGCCTGGTCACCATGGGCGAGATGGCGTCCACGCTGGCCCATGAGCTCAACCAGCCCCTGGCTGCCATCTCCAGCTACAACACGGGTTGCCTGAACATGATCGAACATGGTCAGCTATCGCAGCCCGAGCTGACCGGCATCCTCGAAAAGATCGGCAAGCAGGCCCAGCGTGCCGGCCAGATCATCCGCCGGATCCATGCCTTCGTGCGGCGCAGCGAACCGAAGTGCGAACCCGTCGATCTCAATCTGATCCTGCGTGAAGCGGTAGGTCTGGTGGAGCCGGACGCCCAGCGTCGCGGTGTGCTCATCCAGACCGATCTGGAAGAGCCTTTGCCCATGGTCGCCGCCGACCCGGTGATGCTCGAGCAGGTGGCCATCAACCTGATCCGCAACGGCATGGATGCCATGGCGGACGTCCCGCGGGAGCAGCGCATCCTGAGCCTGGCCACCCGCCAGCAGGACGGCATGATCGTCATGTCGGTCGCCGACCGGGGCAAGGGCATCCCACCCGAGGTCGCCGAGAAGCTGTTCGCCCCCTTCTTCACCACCAAGGCGGAGGGCATGGGCATGGGGCTCAACATCTGCCGCTCGATTGCCGAGCTGCACCGGGGCCGCCTCAGCTTCGAACCCAATACGGGCGGTGGTACGATCTTCAACTTTTCGCTCCCTACCCAGACATCATGAGCCAAGCCCTCGCCCATATCGTCGATGACGACGAAGCCATCCGCGACGCCCTGACCTGGCTGCTCCGCACCCGCAATGTGGCGGCCCGCACCTGGGACTCGGCCGAAGCCTTTCTGGCCGGCTGGCAAGCTGATTTCCACGGTTGCATCGTGCTCGACATCCGCATGAAGGAAATGAGCGGCCTCGAGTGCTTCGATGCCCTCCTCGAGCGCAACAACTCCATGCCGGTGATTTTCCTGACCGGCCACGGCGATGTACCGATGGCCGTCAGCACGCTCAAGAAAGGTGCCTTCGACTTCCTCGAGAAACCCTTCGACGACAATGCCCTGGTGGACGTGGTGATCCGCGCGATGGAAGCCGACGCGCGCAAGCAGGCCAGTCAGGAAAGCCAGGCCACCGTCGCCGGGCGCCTGGCCCAGCTCACTCCGCGCGAACAGGAGGTCATGCAGCTCGTGCTTGCCGGCAAGTTCAACAAGGTCATCGCCGACGAACTGAACATTTCGATGCGCACGGTGGAAGTGCACCGCTCGCGGGTCTTCGAGAAGATGGGGGTCCGCTCGGCGGTCGAGCTGGCCCAGTTGCTGGCCCCCGGACGCGACTGACTCAGCGCGCGCCGGCCCATTGCAGCAGGATGCCCGCCTCGCCCGGCGGGCAGCGGAAGGCGGCCGCCACGCCGACGCCGGCCACCCAGGCCAGCTGCCCATCCACCCATAACAACGGCAGGTCCTGCCTCAACCACGGCGGCACCCCGGCCTCCTGGAAGAGATTCTTCAAGCTGCGCGAAGGCCCGCCGGGCTTTAGCGCGATGCGCTCCCCGCCCTCCCGCCGGCGCAGCTGGCACGCCCCCGCAGCCAGCCTCGCGGCCGCCAGCCCTTCTCCGTCGGTCACCACGAAACGTAGCGGCGTTCCCCACCAGTCCACCGCCGGCTGACCACGCCAGTCACAGGCTTTTGGCGCCTCAGCGGGGCGGCGCCCTTCGATCCACCAGGCAGTCCGGTAGACGCACACGGCCATGCCCGCCAGTTCGCCTCGCCACCCCTGCTGCGCTGAGGGCCGCCGGAACTGTCGCTCCAGTTCGACCAGGCGCTGCTCATCGGGCGACAGCTCGCCCGCCAGGGCCAATGCCCGGCGCAGCACATTGCGCAACCGGGGCGGAGTCAATGCGCAGGCGGCTGCCAGGGCGTAACGCCCGTCGGGCAGGCGCATGGCGGCCAGATCCAGGTCGGCCAGCTCGTCGAGCAGCCCGGCCCCCTCATCGAGAAGACGCGCGTTACGTGCCAGGCTGGCCGTGGCTGAAGGGAAGCGCGTTTCGAGCAGGGGCAGGACGCGCAGGCGCAGGAAGTTGCGGGAAAAGCCGTCGTCCCTGTTGCTGGGGTCTTCGATCCAGTCGAGCCCATGCTCGCAGGCATAGGCCTCCAGCGCGGCCCGCGGCACGCCCAACAAAGGCCGCCACACCGCCCCGCCACCCGGTTGCGGAGCAAAGGACCGCATCCCCGCCCCGCCCTTCACCCCGGCACCACGCAGGAGCCGGAACAGCACCGTCTCAGCCTGGTCATTGCGATGCTGGGCGAGCACCAGCAAGGCGTTGTCGCCAGGTGGGCTCAGGGCCTGCCGGCGCACCTCGCGGGCCGCCGCTTCCAGCCCGCCGGGATGGTGTCGGTCGACGGTGACGACCCGCTCATCGAAAGCCACGTCAAGCCGGGCACAGACAGCCCGGCAATGCGCACCCCAGGCGCCCGACCCAGCCACCAGCCCGTGGCTGACATGGATCGCGCCCAGCACAAAGCCGAGCTCCTCGCGAAGCCCGGCCAGCACATGCAGCAAGACGGTGGAATCGAGCCCGCCGCTGAAGCCGACACACAGTCGGGGAAACGGGCCCGGAAGCCGCCGCCATTGGGCGGCGACGGTCGCGCGCAGCTCAGTCGACGGCAATTTCCTTGAACTTGCCGTAGCTCATCAGACGCTCGAAGCGGCGCTCGAGCAGCTCGGACGGCGACAGCTCCGAAACCTGGCGCAGTGCGTCCTGCAGGGCCCGCTTGAGATTCTGGGCCATGGCGCGATGATCACGATGGGCTCCACCCACCGGCTCATTGACCACCTTGTCGATCAGCCCCAGGGATTTCAGGCGGGACGCGGTGATGCCCATGGTCTCGGCCGCATCCGGTGCGCGCTCGGCGCTCTTCCACAGGATGGAGGCGCACCCCTCCGGCGAGATCACCGAATAGGTGGAGTACTGCAGCATCAGGGTCTGATCGCCCACCGCGATGGCCAGGGCGCCGCCCGAGCCACCTTCGCCGATGATGGTGCAGATCAGCGGCACCTTCAGCTCGGCCATGAGATACAGGTTGTGGCCGATCGCCTCGGACTGGCCACGCTCCTCGGCGTCGATGCCCGGATAGGCACCCGGCGTATCAACAAAGGTGAACACCGGCAGTCCGAACTTCTCGGCCAGCTTCATCAGACGCATGGCCTTTCGATAGCCCTCGGGGCGCGGCATGCCGAAGTTGCGGAAGATCTTTTCCTTGGTGTCACGGCCCTTCTGGTGGCCGATCACCATGCAGGACTGGCCGTTGAAACGGGCCAGGCCACCGACGATGGCCTTGTCGTCGGCGAAGCTGCGGTCACCGTGGAGTTCTTCGAAATCGGTGAAGACGTGCTGGACGTAATCCAGGGTGTAGGGGCGCTGGGGGTGGCGCGCCACCAGGGCGCACTGCCACGGGGTCAGCTTGCCGTAGATGTCCTTGGTGAGGCCGTAGTTCTTCTGCTCGAGGCGGGCAATCTCCTCGGAGATGTCCACCGCCGAATCGTCCTGCACAAAGCGTAGTTCTTCGATCTTTGCCTCAAGCTCCGCAATAGGCTGTTCAAAATCTAGGAACGTGGTTTTCATCAAGTCGAGCTCGTAAAAAATTTCGCGCATTTTACCCCATCGTCCCCTTCCCGGGCGCCGAAGGCCGCAAGACGCGGAAAATCGCATTGCTGCGGAGCGGCATAAGCCGCTAACATCGACTGTCTTTGCCCCCGGAATCCGCCCCCATGGCCTCGATGAACCTCCTCCGCGCCCTTGCCACGGTCAGCGGAATGACGTTGCTTTCCCGGATCCTGGGTTTCGTCCGGGATTTCGTGCAGGCCCGCGCCTTTGGCGCCGGCATCGAGATGGATGCCTTCGTGGTGGCTTTCCGGCTACCCAACCTGCTGCGCCGGATGTTTGCCGAGGGCGCCTTCTCCCAGGCCTTCGTGCCCATCCTCGCCGAATACAAGAACAAACGCGGACCGGATGAAACCCGCCGCCTGATCGACCACGTGGCCAGCATCCTGGGCCTGGTCGTCCTGCTGGTGTCCGTCATCGGCGCGCTGGCCGCCCCGGCCATCATCTACACCACGGCCCCCGGCTTCTCGGCCGATGCGGAGAAGTTCGAGCTCACCGTGCAGCTCACCCGCATCACGTTTCCGTACATCTTCTTCATGTCCCTGGTGGCCCTGGCCGGCGGCGTGCTCAATACATGGAGCCGCTTCGCCATTCCGGCCTTCACCCCGGTGTTGCTGAACCTGTCCTTCATCGGCATGGCCCTGCTGGCGGCGCCCTATTTCGACCCGCCCATCCTGGTACTGGGCTGGGCCGTGTTCATCGGCGGGCTGGCCCAAGTGCTGCTGCAGATCCGGCCGCTGGCGCAGATCGGCATGCTGCCACGCTTCTCGCTGGACTTCTCCGACCCGGGCGTACGGCGCATCCTCAAGCTCATGGCACCCGCCATCCTGGGGGTGTCGGTGAGCCAGATCTCATTGCTGATCAACACCGTCTTCGCGTCCTTCCTGCCGAGCGGCAGCGTGTCCTGGCTGTATTACGCCGACCGGCTGATGGAGTTTCCGTCGGGCATGCTTGGCGTGGCGCTGGGGACCATCCTGCTGCCCAGCCTGTCCAAGATGCACGCCGACGAGAATCCCGCAGAGTTTTCGGCCCTGCTCGACTGGGGGCTGCGCCTCACCCTCATGCTGACCCTCCCCGCCTCCCTCGGCCTGGCCCTGCTGGCCGTTCCGCTGATCAGCACCCTCTTCCACCACGGCGCCTTCGGTGCCGAGGACGTGCTGCAGACCCGCAGCGCCCTGATGGCCTACAGCCTGGGTCTGACCGGCCTGATCCTGGTCAAGGTGCTGGCGCCGGCCTTCTACTCGCGCCAGGACGTACGCACCCCGGTGCGCATCGGCATCATCTCGCTGATCCTCACCCAGGTGATGAACCTGATCTTCATCGGCCCCCTGCAGCACGCCGGTCTGGCCCTGTCCATCGGACTGGCCTCCTGCATCAACGCCGGCATGCTCTACCGTGGGCTGCGCAAGCGCGGGGTCTACCAGCCGCAACCCGGATGGGGACGCTTCACCGGCAAGCTGCTGGCAGCACTGCTGGTGCTCGGTATCGCCGTCTTCTTCAGCTCCGGCAGCGACGACCAGTGGCTCCACATGGGGGGCGGTGAACGGGTGGTCCGCCTGCTGGCCCTGGTCATTGGCGGCATCGGGGTGTATTTCGCCGTGCTGTTCGCCCTGGGCTTCCGGGTGGCGGACTTCAAGCGCCGCGGCCACGCCTGACCTTCACGGCCAGACATTCCCCGGACCACTCAAGGCTGCCAGCTCGGCAGGCGAGGCGTTTCCAGCGGCAGGTCGAGATGCAGATAGTCCGGCAGGCCGTCCACGAACCGGGGCGGATCCTCCCCGGCAATCAGCGGACGGCACCAGGCCCGGAAATCTTCGCTGACGCCAAACCCATCCTTTGCAATGAAATCCGGCGGCAGCTTGCGTTCATGATTGGCCACCTTCTCGAACGGCAGCTGGATGGTGCGCCAGCGATAGGGACGGCCGGAAATCCGCTTGATCCCGATCACGCCGCAACTGCCCGCCAGGGCACGCCTCACCGCGGCCTTGCCCACCGCGAAAGCCTGGGCCGTATCGGTCTTGGAGGCGATGTGACGGGCCGCCCGCTGCAGGTAGTCGGCCACCGCGTAGTGCACCTTGTAGCCCAGGCTTGAGGCGATACGGTCGGCGATCACCTCCCCCGCCCCGCCCAGCTGGATGTAGCCCTTGTTCTCCCGCTGCATCGCCAGGATCCGGCCATCGGGGCCGCGGAGCCCCTCCGCCACCACGATGGCGCAGCAGCCGACCCGTTCGACCACCTCCTGCACCCGGTGCATGAAGGCGGGTTCGTCGAAAGGCACTTCGGGCAGCAAGATCAGATGGGGTGCCTGCCCCGGCCCCTCGGCGGCCAGGGCACAGGCCCCGGCCAGCCATCCGGCATTGCGCCCCATCACCTCGAGGACAAACGCCCGACCGCTGGAGGTCGTCATGGCGGCAAGATCGAGCCCCACCTCACGCACCGAGGTGGCCAGGTACTTGGCGGCCGAGCCGAAGCCCGGGCAGCAATCGGTGTGGACGATATCGTTGTCGATGGTCTTGGGCACGCCGACCACGGTCAGCGGGTAGCCACGGGCATCCGCCTCCGCCTGGATCTGCCGACAGGTCTCCATCGAGCCATTGCCGCCGTTGTAGAGGAAGTAGGCCACCTCATGGGCGGCCAGCACTGCAAACAGACGGTCGTACTGGGCCGGATTGCGCTCTGCCGGATCGAGATCGAAGCGGCAGGAACCGAAAGCCCCGCCCGGCGTGGCCCGCAGGCGGGCCAGATCACCTTCGGAAATGCCTGCCGTGTCCACCAGGGTCTCCCGCAGCACGCCAAGAATTCCGTTGCGGGCGGCAAATACCCGGCCGATCCGCTCACCGACCTCCCGGGCCGTGCTGATCACACCGGCCGCCGATGCATTGATGACCGCGGTCACCCCCCCCGACTGCGCGTACAGCAGATTTTTCGCCATGCCACCTCCCAGGAAACCTCCAGCGGACCCCGTAAAGAAGAAGGGCCGACCTTTTCAGGCCGGCCCCGCGCGATGCTCGACGCTGATTACTTCAGCGCGTCGATGGCGCGGTCGCGAATTTCTTCGACCTTGCCCAGGCCGGCGATCTTGCGATACTTGGGCGCATTGGCCTCACCCTTGGCCGCCCAGTCCGAGTAGTAGGCCACCAGGGGCTTGGTCTGGGAGTGGTAGACGTCGAGGCGCTTCTTGACGGTCTCTTCCTTGTCGTCGTCACGCTGGATCAGCGCTTCGCCGGTTTCGTCGTCCTTGCCTTCCACCTTGGGCGGGTTGAACTTGACGTGGTAGGTGCGGCCGGAGGCCACATGAACACGGCGACCGGACATGCGGCCGATGATCTCTTCATCGGGCACATCGATTTCGAGCACGAAATCGATGGGCACCCCGGCGGCCTTCATGGCCTCGGCCTGGGGGATGGTGCGCGGAAAGCCGTCGAACATGTAGCCGGACTGGCAGTCAGCTTCCTTCAGACGGTCCTTCACCAGGCCGATGATGATGTCGTCCGACACCAGACCACCTGCGTCCATGACCTTCTTGGCCTCGATGCCCAACGGGGTGCCGGCCTTTACAGCGGCACGCAGCATGTCACCGGTGGAAATCTGCGGAATACCAAACTTTTCCTTGATGAAATTGGCCTGGGTACCCTTGCCGGCGCCCGGCGGTCCCAACAGAATCAGACGCATGTCATTCCCTCCTCTGGTTATTGTCGATGCGACATGGGATTGCGAAACTATCGCGAAACTTCCGCAAGGTCAAACACCCGGCGGACACGTTCCAGATCTTCAGCGGTATCCACGCCGGCAGGCGGCGCGTGATCCAGCACCATCACCCGGATGGGATATCCATGGGCCATGGCGCGCAATTGTTCGAGGGCTTCCCACTGCTCCAGCGGCGATGGCGCCAGCGTGGAATAGCGCTTCAGGAAGCCGGCCCGATAGGCATACAGACCAATGTGGCGGTAGGCCGGCAAACCCGCCGGCAGCACGCTGCGGTCGGCAGCGAACGCGTCGCGCCCCCACGGGATCGGCGCCCGCGAGAAGTACAGGGCGCGATTGCGCGCATCCAGCACCAGCTTCACCACATTGGGATTGAAGAACTCCTCCGCCGAGGCCAGGGGATGACAGGCCGTGGCGATGGCAGCCTCCGGATCGGCGGCCAGTTCGGCGGCGGCCTGACCGATCAGGGCCGGGGGGATCAAGGGCTCATCGCCTTGTACGTTCACCACCACCACATCGTCGGCCCAACCCAGACGGGTGGCGACTTCGGCCAGCCTGTCGGTGCCGGAGGGGTGGTCGGGTGAGGTGAGGACAACCTGCCCTCCGGCCTTCTCCACCACCTCGGCGATGCCCGGATGGTCGGTGGCCACCCACACCTCATCGGCGCCGGCCTGCTGCGCCCGATCCAGCACACGCAGGATCATCGGCTTGCCGATGATGTCCAGCAGGGGCTTGCCCGGCAAGCGGCTCGACGCGTGGCGGGCCGGTACGACGATCTTGAAACCCATGTTCAACGCGACTGGGCGACTTCGTCGTCGCTGAGCGGACGGGCCTCGTCCTCGAGCATCACCGGGATGCCGTCACGGATCGGATAGGCCAGGCGGGCGCTGACGCTCCACAGCTCCTGCTTGTCCCTGTGGAAGTCGAGCGGCCCCTTGGTAATCGGGCACACCAGGATTTCAAGCAGTCGGGGGTCCATCAAGCTTCTCCACAATCAATTCCGCCGCACCCGGAGCAATCTGCACCCGGACCGGCCACACCCAGCAGTCCGCTGGGGCGAAAGCCCGGCATTTTACCGCATCCTTCTCGGTCATCAGAAGCACATCACCATCAGGAACGCTCAGATCGCGCTGACTGAATACATGATGATCCGGAAAGGGACGACGTTCGATGCTCAGACCGAGTGCTTCCATCTGCCGGAAGAAGCGCTCGGGCTGACCGATGCCGGCCAGCGCATGCACACGCCGCCCGCGAAAGGCTTCGGGCAGGCAGCGCTCGCTGCGATCGGCCAACCGCTCGAAAAAGTGGCCCTGCAGCTGAAAAGGGAACACAGGAACCGGTTGCAACGCAGCCCGCAGGCCGGCCGACAGGGCACCATGGGCCAGCACCAGCGCGCTCCGGCGGACCCGCCCCACCCCTTCCCGCAACGGGCCGGCGGGCAGCGGCAGGCGGTTGCCCAGCGTGGCCTCGTCCAGCACGACCAGTTCTACATCACGAACCAGTCGGTAATGCTGCAGACCATCGTCGGCGATGAGCACATTGACACCAGGATGGGCGGCCAGCAGGGCATGGCCTGCCGCTGGCCGATCACGCCCGACGAACACCGGACAGCCGGAGAGCGCTGCCATCAGGACAGGCTCGTCTCCGAACAGGGCCGGATCGCCCGCTGGGACCACCTCGGCCACGCCCTGGACCGAACCGCCATAACCACGGCTGACGATGCCCGGTCGGTAGCCGCGGCGCTGCAGCTCGTCGGCCAGCCACAAGGCCACGGGTGTCTTGCCGCTCCCACCGACGGCAATGTTGCCGACCACCACGACCGGAACCGGCAGGCGCACAGCCCTGAGCACACCCCAGGCAAACAGCCGGCGGCGCACCCACGCCAGCAGACTGAAGATCAGTGAAAGAGGAAGAAGACAGAAGGCCGGCACGCCCCGGTGCCGCCAGAAAGCCGGGGCGCTGCGCGGCATCGGCGCGGAATCAGCGCTGGATCGCCTGAGTGGCGAAGGAGATATGCACCAGGCCGGCCTGCTGGGCCGCCTGCATCACGTCGATGACACGCTGGTGGGCCGCCTTGGCATCGGCATTGATGATCACCACCGGATCCTTTGCACCGGGTGACACCACGGCCTGCATGGCCGCTGCGATGGCAGCGATGCCGGAACCGCTGACCGGCCGCTTGTTGATCACCACCTCACCCGCCGCCGTGACGGCCACGTTGATCTCGGCCGGCTTGTCGGCCGATGCCTGAGCATCGGCGGTGGGCAGGTTGATCTCAAGCCCAGCGAAGCGCGAGTAAGTGGTGGTGAGCATCAGGAAAATGATGATCACCAGCAGGATGTCGATCATCGGGATCAGGTTGATCTCCGGTTCCTCGCGGGAGCGACCACGGCCGAAATTCATGGTTGAGCCTCAGCGACGGTCGCCGTGGACCAGCTCGACCAGACGGATGGCCTGCTGCTCCATCTCGATCACCATGCCGTCCACGGTGGAGCGGAAGTGGCGCCAGAAGATCATGCTCGGGATGGCGATCACCAGGCCGAAGCCCGTGTTGTAGAGGGCGATGGAAATGCCGTGGGCCAGTTGCTGGGGGTTTGAACCACCCGGCGCCTGGGAGCCGAAGATCTCGATCATGCCCACCACGGTGCCGAACAGGCCCATCAGCGGGCTGATCGAGGCGATGGTACCCAGCGTGGTGAGGAAGCGCTCCAGATCGTGGCTGACGGCCCGGCCTGACTCTTCGATGGACTCCTTCATGATCTCGCGAGAGCTGCGGATGTTGCGCAGCCCGGCTGCCAGCACCCGGCCGAGGGGAGAGCTGAGGGCAACACGATTGATCATCTCGGGTGTCGGGGGTGCCTGGCGCAGCTCGCCCACCACCTTGTCCACCAGACCATCGGGAAGGATGCGCTGACGGCGCAGGGTGATCAGGCGCTCGATGATGAGTGCGGTAGCCACGATGGATGCAAACAACAACGGCCAGATAGGCCAGCCTGCGGCCTGGATGATGGCGAACACTCGAGCACTCCTGCGAATCGAATCAAGCTCGCGAATGTAACCCGCTCGGCCAGCGCTGGCAACAAGGAAGGCCCCTCAGACAATCCACAAAATCTGTGGATAACTTTGTGGATTGATGTGCGGGGACGCCCCTAAACCCGCAGTCTGTAAGGCTTTTTGGTTGTCGGATTAAAAATTAAGCCGCAGACACAGTTCATAAAAATCAATCACTTACCATTTTTTCGGCAAGTCAAGCCCGAAAAACGGTTTTTTTTGTGAATGAAGCGCACGGTGTGGATTTCGGTAGAATCCGCCCCCATGAATTTCCCTGAAAGCAGCGCTCCAAATGGCCTGACTGGGGCCGCCGCAACGCGCGAGGTCGTCTCCGTATCCTGGCTCAACCGCGCTGCCCGGGAGGCCCTGGAAGGCAGCTTTCCGCTGATGTGGATCGCCGGCGAAGTGTCCACCCTGACCCGCGCCGCCTCCGGGCACCTCTACTTCACCCTCAAGGACGAGCAGGCCCAGGTGCGCTGCACCATGTGGCGCAACCGGGCCCAGACCCTGCCCTTCAAGGTCGAGCACGGCATGCGGGTCGAGGTACGTGCCCTGGTCACCCTGTTCGAGCCGAGGGGCGACTTCCAGCTCAGCGTCGAATCCATCCGCCTGGCCGGCCAGGGCAACCTGTATGAAGCCTTCCTGCGCCTGAAGGGACGCCTTGAGGCGGAAGGCCTGTTCGATCCAGCGATCAAGCGCGCGCCACCGCCCTTCCCTCGAGGTATTGCCGTCGTCACCTCACCCCAGGCGGCGGCGTGGCGGGACGTCACCGCGGCCCTCGCCCGGCGCGCTGCCCATGTTCCGGTGACCCTCTACCCAAGCCAAGTGCAAGGTGAGAGCGCACCGGCCCAGATCGCTGCAGCGATCGGCCTGGCGGGCAAGCGGGCTGCCACCGACGGAAACGACGTGCTGCTGCTGGTGCGGGGCGGCGGCAGCCTCGAAGATCTGGCCGCCTTCAACGACGAGCGGGTGGCCCGTGCGATCCGCGCCTGCCCGCTGCCCGTGGTGGTGGGTGTCGGTCATGAGACGGACATCGGCATCGCCGACTTTGCCGCCGACC
>JAFLDU010000138.1 GCA_017309145.1 Zoogloea sp.
TGGCGATGCGGTTGAAGCCGCTACGTTCCAGTGCCTTGAAACGGCGTGCGTCGAAGCCTTCGGGGAGTGTCGTCATGGGAGCGTCAGCAGTCCTGCAAAACGGAGGATCTCATCCAGCCAGGCATCCCAGCGCGTGAAGCTGTGGTCCCCACCTTCCAGCACCGTCTGGCGGCAGCCGGAATAGTGGGCCACCGCATGGCGGTAGTCGAGGACCTCGTCGCCGGTCTCTGCGAGGAGCCAGTAGTTCTCCGGCTGCGCCAGCTGCGTGACTTCGAGGCTGCGCAGTTCGGTGATGTGGGCGTCGGTCAGCTCGAAGGCCTCACCCGTGTACATGTGGGTCTGGACACCCACATAGGCCGACAGGGAAAGGGGGGCCAGCACCGCCGGGTTCACCAGCACGGCGCGACAGCCGTGCCTGTTGGCCAGGTAGGTGGCGTAGTAGCCGCCCAGGGAGCTGCCGACCAGGGTCGGGGGCGTGCCGCAGCGGGCGATCTGGGCCTCGGCCAGAGCGATGGCGGCGGAGGGCGAGACGGGCAGCTGGCCGCACCACAGGTGGTCGGCCAGCCCCAGTTCGGCCATCCGGGCGCCGAGGCTGCGGGCTTTCCAGGACTGGGGGCCGGAGCGGAAGCCGTGGAGATAGATGATCATCGGGTCTCGAAGCGGTCACCGGGCTGAAGCTGGCCCGGGAGGGTGGTATGGAGCCAGTCTAGGCTCGGGCTGTCATCCGCCAGATGGGTCAGCCAGAAGGCGGTGGAAGCGGCCAGCAGGGCTTCGCTGAAGCGCGGCGGATTGCGCCGGAGGCGGAACACCGAGCCTTCCGCATCGCTGGCCTGGCCGGCGAAGTCCAGGTGGGTTCCACCGTCAAAGACCAGCAGGTACTTGTGCCCCGGGGCCATGTGGCGGAAAGGCAGTTCCCGGTTGGCGGCGGTGATGTCGGACAGACCCATGCCGTCGTCTCGGGTGCCGGTCAGGCTCATGAACGGCAGCTCGATGGTGCCGAAGCGTTGCGCCAGTCCGGGGGCCTGGTTGGGTTGTCGGGCCGACGGGCTGAGGGCCAGAGCCGCTCGGACCCGCGTGTCGAGGGGGCGGGCGGACCGTCCGGGGCGTTGCTCGCCTGCCAGCAACTGCACCGTGACGGCGCCGAAGGAGTGCCCGCACAGCCCGATGGCCGGGGCCGTGGCGAGCCTCGTCGGCAGGGTCGGGTCGGCGCCGATGGCGGCAAGCATGAAATACAGGTCGTCGAGCCGGAGGCTCAGCTGTTCGGGGCTCATCGCCGCCCTGAATGCCTGGCGTAGCGCCTGGGGGGAGCGACCCTCACCGAGCAGGCTCGCATCGCTGCCCGGGTGCTGGACCGCGATGGCGGCGATGCCGTGGCTGGCCCAGTGGCTGAGCCAGGCCTGCCCTCCGTCGCGCGTACCGCCAAGGCCATGGGAGAACACCAGCAGCCCCCTCGGTTGGGGAGCGTCGGGCAGGTAAAGGCGTAACGGCAGGTTCCGCTGACGTTCAGGGTCGTGGATCTCGATCCAGCTGCTGTCAACGCCCCATGGCCCGGGGAGGCCGGGGGCGGCGACGGTGGTGCTCAGTGGGCGGTCCATTCAACCAGGCCGAAGTGCCAGGTGGCGAGGACCACGATGCCGAAGGCGATGCGGTACCAGGCGAAAGGCACGAAGTCGTGGTTGGAGATGTAGCGCAGCAGCCAGCGCACGCACAGGAAGGCCGATGCGAAGGCGGCAATGAAGCCCACCGCCCACATGCCCAGATCGTCGGCGCTGAGCAGTGCCCGCTCCTTGTAGAGCTGGTAGACCGTTGCAACCCCCAGGGTCGGGATCGCCAGGAAGAACGAGAACTCCGTGGCGGCATGGCGGGAGAGGCCGAACAACATGCCGCCGATGATGGTGGAACCCGAACGGGAGGTGCCCGGAATCAGGGCGAAGGCCTGGGCGATGCCCATCTTGATGGCGTCCACGGGGCTCATTTCGTCCACACTGTGAATCCTGACCGTGTGGGTACGGCGTTCGGCCCACAGAATGACGAAGGCGCCGAGGATGAAGGCCGTGGCCACCGGGAGTGGCGCGAACAGCGAGGCCTTGATGGCCTTGCCGAAGGCCAGCCCGAGGACGGCCAGGGGCAGGAAGGCGATGAAGAGGTTGAGGACCAGGCGGTTCGCTTCTCGCTGTCGCCCGAGGCCCGAGAAAGTCTTCATGATGCGTTGCCGGTACTCCCAGACCACGGCCAGAATGGCGCCTGACTGGATCACGATCTCGAACAGCTTGCCCCGGTCATCGTTGAAGTTGAGCAGGTCGCCGGCCAGAATGAGGTGGCCCGTGCTGGAAATGGGCAGAAACTCGGTAAGGCCTTCTACCACGCCGAGGATCAAGGCCTTGATGAGCAGGGTGATGTCCATGAAATAGTTGTGTGCAGTGCAAAAAGGAAGTCTGCATTATAGCGACAGTGCCCGGGGCCTTTTGTGTCGACGCTGCGGCGAGGCACACCGTGATACTCAAGTCGGGTATCCCCTGGCCGTTACTGTTCAGTCAATGAGATCATCAGGCCAAGAGGCCTCAGACGGATGCTGAAGAAGATTCCCGTGTCCCGGCTCAAGCCGGGCATGTTCATCCAGGAAATGTGCGGGGACTGGATGTCCCACCCATTCTGGCGCGCCCAGTTCAAGCTGAAGGACTCGGCTGACCTGCGCCGTATCGTCGAGTCCGGCATCCAGCACGTGTACATCGATACCGACAAAGGGATCGACGATGTGGATGCCGTCGCTGCCGAGGATGTGAAGCAGGCCGTCGAGCAGGAGATCATCGCCGCCCTGTCCGTGCCGGAGGCCCAGCATGTGCGGGCCACGGTGCACGAGGAGCTGGCGCGGGCGCGCAAGGTGCATGAACAGGCCCACAAGGTGGTGCGCACCATGATGAGCGACGTGCGCCTGGGCAAGGCCGTATCCATCGAGGATGCGGAGCCGGTGGTCGAGGCCATCACGGGCTCGGTGCTGCGCAACAGCGGCGCGCTGCTGGGCCTCATCGGCATCAAGAACAAGGACGACTACACCTTCCTGCACTCGGTCAGCGTGTGTACGCTGATGATCGCTTTCGGCCGCTCGCTGGGCCTGGAGGGCGATGAGCTGCGCCAGGGTGGGATCGGCGGCCTGCTTCATGACATTGGCAAGATGAAGGTGCCGGATGCCGTGCTCAACAAGCCGGGGCGCTTGACCGATGCCGAGTTCGACCTGATCCGCCAGCACCCCGGTGACGGGCATGAGGTGTTGGTGAACACGCCAGGCATCGGCCCCATTCCCCTCGACATCACCCGGCATCACCACGAGCGCCTGGATGGCACGGGCTATCCCGACCGCCTGGCCGGTGACCAGATCTCGGCGATGGCCCGTATGGCGGCGATCGTGGACGTCTATGACGCGATCACCGCCGATCGCTGCTATCACAAGGGCATGCCGGCCGCCGAAGCCCTGCGCAAGATGTGGGAGTGGAGCACCAACCACTTCGACCAGAAGCTGCTGCAGGCCTTCATGCGCTGCGTCGGCATCTACCCGGTGGGCAGCCTGGTCCGGCTTGAGTCCGGGCGCCTCGGGGTGGTGGTCGAGCAGAACGACGGCAGCCTGCTCACCCCCAAGCTGAGGGTCTTCTTCAGCACCCGCTCCAACGGCTACATCAAGCCGGAGATGCTCGACCTGGGCCGCAAGCTGGGCAGCGGCGGCGGGGACCGCATCGTGTCCGCGGAGTCGCCCGACAAGTGGGGTGTCGATCCCCAGCGTTTCCTGTTCCCGGCCTGATCCAGGGCCGGAGCGTGGCTCCGGCCCCCTCCGTCAGCGGGCGCGCAGGCGGGCATCCAGTGAGTCGATGATCGGACTCCAGTCCGCGTCCTCGGCAATTTCCGTTTTCAGGAAGGCGGCCTGGGCAGCATTCCAGAATGGTGCGTCCACCAGTTGCACGTCATGGGGCAGCGGATGACTGGCAATGAAGGCTTCGATTGCATCGGCTTCATCGGGCAGGCCGAGCTGGGCGAACAGGTGGGCGATGCTGTGGGTCTGGGATTCCATGACATGCTCCGTTGGTGGGGATGTTCCTTGGTCTCTTGCGGGCGGGATTGGTTTCCAGCGGAGTGCGTGTCCGGCCAGGTCTGGCCTGGCTGGAATTTTTCCTATATATTAGAAAAATCTAATTTATAGGTGCCTGCCATGTTCCGTATCGCTGTTGCCCTGACCGTCGGCCTTGCCGGCTTCGCCCAGGCCCAGGACCTGGAGTCTCTCAAGCTCGATACGCGCAAGAACGCCTTGCCCGTGCTGCCGAAGGTCGTTGCCATGATGCAGGAGACGGTGGCCGACAAGGGCACGGTGGCGGCGATCCCGGTGTGCAAGGAGGCTGCCCCGCAACTGCTCAAGGAGCAGTCCGACAAGACGGGTTGGGCCATGAGCCGGGTCAGCCTGAAGACCCGTAACCAGGCCAAGGGCACGCCGGACGTCTGGGAGGCCCGCCAGCTGGCGGATTTCAACATCCGCGCAGCCAATGGCGAGAAGGTGGAGACCCTCGAGGTCGGCGAGATCCAGACCGTGAACGGCAAGCCGGTGTTCCGCTACATGCGGGCGATTCCGGTGGGGGACGTGTGCCTCAAGTGTCATGGACCGGTGGAGGCCATCGAGCCCGCCCTCCTGCAGGCCCTGGCCACCCACTATCCGCAGGACAAGGCCTTCGGTTATGCAAAGGGGCAGATCCGCGGCGCACTGACCGTGAAGCGGCCCCTTTGAGCAACGGGCTCAGAAGGTCCAGCCGTAACCCGCATAAGCGAGCGGCTGGATGCGGGTCTCGACGATCGGGCTGTCGGCCTGGGCGTTGCCCAGGCGGGTCGCCATCAGGCCGAACAGCACCGACCCCCGGTTGCCCACCGGCCAGGCGCCATTGATGCCGGCCTGGAGTTGGGTGCCGGCGCTGGCACGGTAGGCGGGGCGGTCCGGAGTGGCCTCACGGGCCGAGACCCCGAAGTAATAGTCGTTCATGCGGCGATCATTCCAGGTGATGCCGACGAGTCCATTGAGGCGCAGCCCCGGCCCGCGGACAAGGGCCCGTACGAACTGCAACTGGGCGCTCTGGCCCTTGCTCGCCGAGCCTGCATCAAAGCCCCACTGGGCGTTGAGGGTGCCGTAGTCGGTCTGCCAGCGCAGGGCGGGGCCGATGTCCACCGAGAAGTCGCGATCGTCCATGCCGCGGGTGCGTCGCCCGTCTTCCGCCTTCCAGCCGAACCGGGCGTCTGCGGCGAGACCGAAGCGCAGGCGTCTGTCATCCGAATCGGCCAGCCAGACGCCGGCGCGCAGGGCGTTGATGTAGAAGCGTTCGCCATAGCTGGCCTGGACGATGGGCAGCACCATGGCCCTGAGCTCGTCGGAGCCGGAGGTGGCGGGGAGTACACCGATACCGATGCCATAGAGATTGCCGCTGCGGGGAATGGCGGTTTCAGTCTGCAGGTCGATCCGTTCGTTGGCGAAAGCAGAGAAAGTTGGAACGCACAGGGCCAGGAGGGTTGCGGGGAGCTTGCGCATGGTGGGGTCCAGTGGATGAAATGACGATGCTCGGATCGATAAACCGGATGGAGGTTCCCGGCGGAAGCGGGTGCCTGTAGCTGATGAGCATCCAGATTCTTGTGAAATAATCCGCGGGTCGGTCTGTGGCTGAGCGCCTGGCCCGTCCGTCTTTCCAGCAACGGCAGCATGCCACTCAACAACGGAGTTACTTCATGAAGATCAATCACGTGCTGTTCGCCTTGGCCGCCGCGGGTCTTGCCGCCGGCGCCAGCGCCCAGGTCAAGCCTGAGGACCAGATCAAGCTGCGCAAGGCGGGCTATGCCTTCATGTCCTGGAACATGGGCAAGATCAAGCAGCAGGTCATCGACAACCCGGGCAGCTTCAACAAGGATCAGGTGCTGGCCGCTGCCAACGTGATTGCGGCCACCGCCAACTCCGGCATGGGCGCTCTATATGGGCCGGGTACCGACAAGGATCTGGGCAATCAGAAGACCCGCGTGAAACCGGAGTTCTTCCAGCAGCCCGATGAGGTCAAGAAGCTGGCGCTGGCCTTCATCAAGGAGGCCAACGAGCTGCAGAAGGTGGCCGCTGGTGGTGATGCGGGCGCCATCAAGGCCCAGTTCGGCAAGACGGGTGAGTCCTGCAAGGCCTGTCACGACAAGTTCCGCAAGGACGAGTGAGACGCCCCTGACGGGTTTCAGGAAGATGGCAGCCGCTGGCTGCCATTTTCTTGTCCGTCCTTCAGCCCTGCAACTCCATGAAAGGCAGATGGCCGTTCCGTGCCAGGCCGGCCTCGCCCATCAGGACGTCGAGGGCCAGGCTCGCCAGATCGTCGGCGACGGGGTCTGCGGCAGGATCTTTGTCCAGATTGAAGAGCTTGCGGTAGCTGCCACAGGCGTCGCAGCTCTCGGCGGCCGCAGAGGGCCAGGGGGCATCGGTGCGTCCATCGAGGCGGTGCTGGGCGACCTCCCGCACGGATTCGCAGGAGGTGCAGCGGGCCCGCATGGCATTCCATTGTGTGTTGCACAGGGGGCAGTGGAGGAAGCGCAGCCCGGCGATGCTGCCGCCGATCCGGATGAGGGCGGTCGAAGCGGGGGTGCCGCAGCAGGGGCACAGATCCCTCTCTGCGGCGGGCTGCAGTGCGGTGGCGGGCAGGGATCGGGCTCGTGCCGTCCAGATCACCTGCAGGGCGGCTTCGATGAGTGACCGGCCGGCTCCGTCCTGCACCATGCCCGAGCCGGTGAGGAGGCTTCGGGCGATGGGCTCCACAGCTGGTGGCACGGCTTGCCGGAAGGGGGCGATGAGGGGTGCGGCCTGCTTCGGGTGCGTGCGCTCGAGGCTGTGAACGAGGTGTTGCAGGACGTCGGACAACTGCCCTGGAAGTGGCGCCGTGGCCGCCAGCGGCAGTACGGCATCCTGGTCGGCCGGGTATCGTCCGAGAGCTTCGTGCTGGGCCTGGCAAAGGCCAGCGAGCACGTCCAGCCATGCCGCATGCGGCTGCTGGTGGGCCAGGTAGGCGAAGCGTGCGGAGCGGCTTGCAAAGAGGTCGGGAGACGGGGGCAGGGCGAAGGGCGCGGCGTCTGCCGAGCTGAGGATCTGCTCGGGAGAGATCACAGGGGTGTGACGGGCGAAGCGGGTCATGGGGCGGTCCAGGGAGTGGGCGATCTAGGGGGCGGTGCTCAGGAGGTGGGCGCGAGGAAGCCGTCGGGGTGGCTGTACACCACCATCCGGTTGCCGCGTGCGAAGCCGGCGAGGGTGATGCCGCTCTGTTCAGCGAGGCGTACGGCCAGGGCGGTGGGCGCGGACACGGCGACGAGGTGGGCGATGCCAAGGGCGGCCACCTTGGCGACCATCTCATAGCTGGCCCGGCTGGAGACCAGGGCAAAGCCCCGGCCTGGCCCGCCAGGACGGCGGGCCAGGTGGCCGACGAGTTTGTCGAGGGCATTGTGACGGCCCACATCCTCGCGAAGGGCCAGGATGTGTCCGTCGGCATCTGCCCAAGCAACCACCTTGTCGAGGCCGGCCGAAACGGTAGTCCCGTCCTCGCGCAGTACGGTCAAGGCCCGCTGGACGGCCGATCCATCCGCGTCCGGGACGTCGAGCGGGGTGGCCGCGCAGGACAGGTCGGTCATCGGCGTTTCCCTCAGCGCTTGTTACCGGTCATTTCCCGGAACCACCGCGGATGGTGCTTGCGGGCCCAGGCATGGGTGACGACGCCTTCGACCATGGCGCGGATGGTGCCCTTGACCCACAGGGCGGCATACACGTGCACGATGATGCCGGCGATCAGGGCGAGGGCGCTGGAGGCGTGCACCAGCAGGGCCAGGCGGATCAGCGGGATCGGGAAGGCCCCCGCAAAGTAGGGGCGCCAGGCGATCACGCCGGAGACGAGCAGCAGGGCCATGCAGCCGGACATCAGCCAGAACATGCCCTTCTGCCCGCCGTTGTAGCGCCCGGTGTCACCGACTTCACCACCCTTCATCACCGTGCCCACCGCCTTCATCCATTTCACGTCTTCGGCGTCGATGAAGTTGTGGTGGTAGTAACGAAAGAACTGACGCAGGAAGGCGAGGAACATCACCACCCCGACGAAGGGATGAACGATGCGCGCCAGCTGGGGCGTGCCGAACACACCTGTGAGCCAGAAGAAGGCCGGGTAGAAGAAGGCCAGCCAGGAGATGGCCAGCAGGATGAAGCACACAGCCACGATCCAGTGGTTGATGCGTTCCGCAGCGCTGTAGCGCTGGATCAGTTGCTCTTTCACTTGACGGTCTCCTTCTCGTTTTCTGCGTGCTCGTCGTCGGCGCGGTTGGGCCCCACGGTGATGTAATGGAAGAAGCCGAACAGGCCGGCAGCGGCGATGCCCAGGGTGGCCACCGGCTTGAGCAGCCCCTTCCACAGGCTCACGGTGGCACTGATGGCCGGGTCCTGGGGCAGACCGCTGTAGAGCGGCGCCTTGTCGGCGTGGTGCAGCACATACATCACATGGGTGCCGCCCACGCCGGCCGGGTCGTAGAGTCCGGCATTGTCGTAGCCGCGCTTCTTCAGGTCGGTGATGCGGGCGGTCGCGACCTCCTTCATGTCCTCCTTGCTGCCGAACTGGATGGCGCCGGTGGGGCAGGTCTTCACGCAGGCGGGTTCCTGGCCCACCGCGACCCGGTCGGAGCACAGGGAGCACTTGTAGGCCTTGTTGTCCTGCTTGGAGATGCGCGGGACGTTGAAGGGGCAGCCGGAGATGCAATAGCCGCAGCCGATGCAGTTCTCCTCGTGGAAGTCCACGATGCCGTTCTTGTACTGGATGATGGCGCCCGGCGAGGGGCAGGCCTTCAGGCAGCCCGGATCGGCGCAGTGCATGCAGCCGTCCTTGCGGATCAGCCACTCCAGCTTTCCGTTCTCCTCCACTTCGGAGAAGCGCATCACCGTCCAGGCCTGATCGGAAAGGTCGACGGGGTTGTCGTACACGCCGATGTTGGTGCCCACTTCGGCGCGCAGCTCGTTCCACTCGGAGCAGGCCACCTGGCAGGCCTTGCAGCCAATGCAGGTGGTCACATCGATGAGCTTGGCCACCTCCATGCTGTTGCGCACTTGCGGAGTGGCCGTCGGGGTTGCAGAGCGGCGCAGGATGTCCAGGGATTGCAGTGCCATATAGGGGCGCTCCTCAGGCTTTCTCGATGTTCACGAGGAAGGATTTGTATTCGGGCGTCTGGGTGTTGCAGTCGCCGACGAAGGGGGGCAGGGCGTTGGTCAGGTAACCCTTGCGGGCCACGCCTTCCCAGCCCCAGTGCAGGGGAATGCCGATCTGATGCACGGTCTGCTTGTTCACCGTGAGGGCTTTGATCCGCTTGGTGACGACTGCCTTGGCCTTGATGAAGCCGCGGCGGGAGCTGACCTTGACCCAGTCGCCCTGGACGATTCCCTTCTCCTTGGCGAGCACTTCGCCGATCTCGATGAACTGCTCCGGCTGGGCGATGGCATTCAGGCGCACCGACTTGGTCCAGAACTGGAAGTGTTCGGTCAGGCGATAGGTGGTACCCACGTAGGGGAAATCCTTGGCGCTTCCCAGGCGCTCCCGGTCACCCTTGAACATCCGCACCGCCGGGCTGCTGACCACCTTCGGGTGGAGCGGATTGGTGCCGATCGGGGACTCCATCGGTTCGTAGTGCTCGGGGAAGGGGCCATCCACCAGCTTGTCCACGGCGAACAGGCGGCCGACACCTTCGTGGTTCATGATGAAGGGGCTCATGCCGGAGTCCGGGGCCGCGTCGATCTTGAAGTCGGGCACGTCGGCGCCGGCCCACTTTTCGCCGTTCCAGGCGATCAGCTTGCGGCTGGGATCCCAGGGCTTGCCGGAGGGATCGCAGGAGGCGCGGTTGTAGAGGATGCGCCGGTTGGCCGGCCAGGCCCAGGCCCAGGCCGGGGTGTTGCCACAGCCGGCGTCGGTGTTGTCGCGCCGGGCCATCTGATTGCCGGCCTGGGTCCAGCAGCCCGAGAAGATCCAGCAGGCGCACATCGTGCTACCATCGTCGCGCAGGCTGGCGAAGCCCGGGAGTTGCTCCCCCTTCTTCACCAGGACTTTGGTGGGATCCTTCGGATCGACCAGATCCGCCAGGGCGCGGCCGTTGAGTTCCTTGGCCAGCTCTTCCGGTGTCGGATTCTTCGGGTCCTTGTAGGGCCAGGACAGGTTGAGGATGGGTTCGGGGGCCTGACCGCCATCCTTCCGGTACAACTCGCGGATCGCGGTGAACAACTCGCCGATGACCTCCTGGTCGGACTTCGCTTCGCCGGGGGGCTCGGCGCCCTTCCAGTGCCATTGCAGCCAGCGGCTCGAGTTGACGATGGCGCCGTCTTCTTCCGCGAAGCAGGTGGAGGGCAGGCGGAACACCTCGGTCTGGATCGCCGCGCTGTCCACCGGATTGGATTCGCCCTGGTTCTGCCAGAAGGTGGAGGTTTCGGTGGCGATCGGGTCGATGACGACCATGTACTTCAGCTTGCTGAAGGCCTCCCGGACCTTGGTGGCGTCCGGGAAGGAAGCCAGGGGGTTGAAGCCCTGCACGATCAGGCCATTGACCTTGCCCTGATGCATCAGCTCGGTCATCTGTAGCACGTCGTACAGCTTGTCCCACTTGGGTAGCCAGTCGTAGCCCCAGTTGTTCTCCTTGGTCGCCTTGTCGCCCCAGAACCATTTGAGCAGGCTGACCATGAACTTGGGTGTGTTAGACCAGTAGTTCAGCTGATCGGGGCGCACCGCCTTGGGGGTGTTCTTGGTCAGGTACTCGTCGAAGCTGGGGTGGGCCTTCTCGTTCGGCAGGGTCAGGTAGCCAGGCAGGGCGGTGGACAGCAGACCGAGGTCGGACAGGCCCTGGATGTTGGAGTGACCGCGCAGGGCGTTGACCCCGCCGCCCGGCATGCCCACATTGCCCAGCAGGAGCTGGATCATGGCCATGGTGCGGATGTTCTGGGCACCGACGGTGTGCTGGGTCCATCCCAGTGCATAGAGGATGGTGCCGACCTTGTCGGGGCGGGCTGTTTCGCCGAGGTGCTCGCAGACCTTGAGAAAGCCTTCCATGGGGCTGCCGGTGATGTTGGATACCACCTCCGGCGTGTAGCGGGCGAAGTGGGCCTTCATCAGGTTCCACACGCAGCGCGGGTCCTGCAGGGTCGGGTCGGTCTTGGCCATGCCGTTGGCGTCGAGGGCGTAGCTCCAACTCGCCCGGTCGTAGCGGCCCTTGTCGGCGTCGTAGCCGCTGAACAAGCCCTCGTCGAAGCTGAAGCCCTCACTGACGATCAGGCTGGCGTTGGTGTAGGCCTTGACGTATTCCCAGTGAATCTTGTCGTTGCTGATCAGCCAGTTGATGATCCCGCCCAGAAAGGCGATGTCCGAGCCGGCGCGGATCGGCACGTAATGGTCGGCCACCGCGGCGGTCCGGTTGAAGCGGGGATCGACGACGATCAGCTTTGCACCACGCTGCTTCTTGGCTTCGATCGCCCATTTGAAGCCGACCGGGTGGGCTTCGGCGGCATTGCCGCCCATCACCAGGATGAAGTCGGCGTTCTTGATGTCCACCCAGCTGTTGGTCATGCCGCCGCGGCCGTAGCTGGCTGCCAGGGCGGCCACGGTCGGGCCGTGGCAGATGCGGGCTTGGGCGTCGGTGGCGACGATGCCCAGGGCGCGCATGAATTTCTGGGTCAGGATGCCCGTTTCGTTCGATGAGGCGGAGGCGGTGAGCATGCCGGCCGAGGTCCATCGGTTCACCGGCACGCCGTCGGCGTTGGTGGCCAGGATGTTGGCGTCCCGGTCGGCCTTCATCAGCTTGGCGATGCGCTCCACGGCCTCGTGCCAGCTGATGCGCTTCCATCGGTCGCTGCCCGCTTCCCGTACTTCCGGGTACTTGAGCCGACCGGGGCTGTGGATGAAGTCCAGCAGCCCGGCGCCCTTTGGGCACAGGGAGCCGCGGCTGACCGGATGGTCCGGATCGCCCTCGATGTGGATGATCTCGGCCTTGGCGTTCTTGGCCCCGTCGCCCAGGCTGTACATCAGCAGCCCGCAACCCACCGAACAGTAGGTGCAGGTGTTGCGGGTCTCCACGGTGCGGGTGAGCTTGTACTGGCGCACCTCGGCCAGCGCCGCTGCCGGCGTGAAGCCCACCGCGGCCAGGCTCGATGCGCTCAGGCCGGCGGAGGTGATCTTGAAGAACTGTCGTCGTGAAACTTGCATGGCTCCTCCCTCGAAGCGTTGGTCTTGTTTCGTCGTCCGCCCGATGCCGTGATGCCGCGCGCCAGGACGGAGTGGTACCGCATGGCAGAATCCATGCCATGGGTGTGGTTATGCGAAATCAAGGCCTTGGAGGAGGGGGGCGCGAGCAGGCTGGGACAAAATGGCGAGCTCGTTGGACAAAATGTCCCTATTTAGATCATGGATATGCAGTTTGCTGCCGGGGTCGGTTTATTCAGCTCCTGCTCTTACGTATCATGCGGTGCACAATCCATTTGTCACGAGGTGATACTTGAAAAACCTGACCATCCTGATCCTGCTGGCCGGCCTTGCCGGTGGCGCGCAAGCCTGCGGTGCCCATCACGACGACTGGACCGGCAGCGACAAGGCCGCGCATTTCGGCGTCTCCCTGGCGCTTGGCGTCGGTGCGTCCCGCCTGTCCGACGATACGCTCACCGCCGTCGGCCTGGCCCTCGTGCCCGGGCTGGCAAAGGAACTCTACGATTCGCAGCAGGACTGCAACCGTTTCTCGTGGAAGGACATGGCCTGGAATGCGGCCGGTGCCTACATCGGGGTGCGGGCCGGCAACTGGATCCTCGGGCCGAGCGGCGCCAGCTACCGGATCGCGTTCTGAATGCCATCCGGCGCCCGCTTGGGCGCCGGATGATCCTGGCGCACCCGCTCCAGGGTCGCCCGCAGGATGCGCGCATCATTGCTGGCCCGATGGCGCTTGAGGCCCAGACCTTCCTGGATGCGGGTCTTGGTGAGGTGCCAGTGATCGGCCTGGGCTTCGTTCAGCAGGCAGCGAATGTCGTCCAGGCGAAAGGCCTGGATCCGTCCGGTGGCCTCGAACAGGCGGCTCAACCAGGTGAGATCGTGATACCAGGCGTCGCAATATACGGTCTGGCCGGCCAGCAGGGCATTGATCTGATCGGCGACTTCTTCAGGTGCCCGTCCGTGCTTGACCAGGGTGTCCCGGCTCACCCTATGAACTTGCTCGGCGCTCTCGTCCCAGTGGGTCCATTGCGGAAGGGGGCGGACCAGCGAGCAGTAACTCCGGCCATCGGGCAGGGCCACGCCGACCTCGATCGGGTAGCTGGCTGCACCGAAGCCGGATGCTTCGACGTCGATGATGGGGGGCGTGATCGGTGGCACGTCGACGGCGGGTGAGATTGACACCCCATTCTAACCGTAACTGCCAGACGGCCACCCGAGCCTGCGTCAGTGGTGATCGTGCTCGTCTTCGTTCTGGTCGTGCACGTCCACGGGCCACAGGCGGTGGGCGTCCAGCAGCAACCGGTAGCGGGCCTCGCTGGCCTCAAGCCGCGCCAGCTGGGCGGACAGTCGGGCTTCGTGGGCCAGGCGCCGGGCATTGAGGGTGTCGCTGAGGCTGCCCTCGCCGAGCTGCCAGGCCCTTTCGGTCAGATCTGCGCTGCGCGCCAGCGCCTCGGCGGCATCCCGCTGGCGGAGCCAGCCGGCACGGCTGGAAAGAGCCTGCCGGTGCAGGGCTGCCGCTTCGGTTTCGACCCGGCGCAGTAC
>JAFLDU010000139.1 GCA_017309145.1 Zoogloea sp.
CATCGACCGGGAGGGCGAAGCCTACCTGCCCCACCTGTTCGGACCGGCCGGCTACAGCGTGCTGCGCAAACCCGAAGAACTGCCGGTGCACCTGCCGCGCCTGTACGCCCGCCTGACCGCGGGCTGACGCCGGGGAGCACCACCCGGCCCCCTGATCAGATTCAAACCAGAGGCGCGGCTCCCCTGTAGGGGCGACTTCAGTCGCCCACGAACATGGGTCAGAGACAAGCCTGAGGAGTGAGGCACCAAGGGCGGCGGAAGCCGCCCCTACGACACCCTAAGCCTGGGCCAGGCCGGAGCGGGTCGTCGCCAGCACACCCGCCACGCTGCGGGACAGCTGGCGGACCGGATCGGCGGACGGGCGGCCCAGCAGAAAGCCCTGGGCACATTCGCACCCCAGCTGGTGCAGCAGGGCCAGATCACGGGCATCCTCGACACCTTCGGCGATGCTCCGGCTGCCCTGACGGGCCCCTTGCTCGAGCAGGGCGCCCAGGGTCTGCCGACGCGCCGGGTCGGCATGCACCCGACCGATCCGGGCGGACCCGATCTTGAGGAAGTCCCCGGCACGGCCATCCGGCCCCGGCGCATCGAAGGCCAGGCCACAGGCCCGTTCGGCGAGACGCCCCAGGGCAGCGCCCAGATGCGGGCCGCGGGTCGTGCCGCCCATGCACTCCACCACCAGCCGGCCGGGAGCCAGGCCAGTCTTGTCCAGCAGCAGGTCCAGACCTTCCCGCTCCGCGAGGTCCACGATCATCGCCTCGCCGAGATTGATGAAGAGACGCCCCGGCAGTTGCCCTTCCACGAACGACTCGATCGCCAGCCCGGCGGCAAGGCGCTCCAGCTCGATCCCCAGCCCCGCATCGCGGGCCACCCGCAGCAGTTGCTCCGGGGTGTGCAGTGGCGAATCGACCGGCCCCCGCATCAGGGTCTCGTACCCGAGGACATCCCGGCTCCGCAGATCGAAGATGGGCTGGAAGACGATGTTCAGCGCCTGGCTGGCCAGGATGCTGCGAAGGTGGGTCACGAGGCCGCTGAAATACATGATCGCGGAGGGCGGGCGGAATGGGTAATACCGCCATTGTTGATGGCCGCTCACGCAATTTGAATGAAACTTTTGTTAAGTCTCTGTTCTGTCACCGGGATCGGTCGGCGCGGGCGGCCGCAGCCCTGGCCTCGACCGGACGCCTCTGCTCGTTCAGCACATGGGCCAGGTTGGTCCACGCCGCAGGCGCATCGTGGCGATCAGCTGCAGCCCGGAAGGCGGCTTCGGCGCCTGCCAGATCACCGGTCTTGTAAAGGCTGTTACCCAGGCCGATGGCGAGAGTCAGGCTGGACGGCCAGCGGGCCAGGCCGGCCCTGTAGACAGTGACGGCATCCCCCGCCGGCGCGGCTTTCTCGAAAGCCACCATGGCCCGCGTAGTCTGCAGTTCGTCGGCACTGGCTGCCAGCTTCCCGGGCGGCAGGGCCACGAAGGCCCAGCGGCCAGCCCGGTCCCAGGTACGCTCGAAGGTATCGATGGGCAAGACCTGCCGCGCCATCGGGCCGGAGCGGAGCAGGAAGACAGACTCATCCAGGTCGTAGCCGATGAGCACCGCGTAGTGCCAGCTCGGCGCCCACGACAGGCCCAGGTTGAGCAGCACGACGACCGGCTGTCCGGCAGCGACTTCCGCCAGCAGGCTCTCGAGCCGGCCCGGCACTTCCACCGCCAGGGCGCCGCTGCGCCGTGCCCCGGCCAGCATCTCGATCTGCAGGGAGCCCTGACGACCGGGCAGGAAGACCCGCCCGGCCAGCTCCGCCGGCACCGCCGGAATGCCCGCCGCCCCCAGGGCCATGGCCAGCGCGGCGGGTCCGCACTGGTAATCCTCCTGGGGGTGGAAGGGTGTGGCGGCAAGCTCGGCTCTCCGCGGCAGCCCCGACGGCGGCGCGGTACGCAGCACGGCCGCAGGACCGGCGCACCCGACCAGCCCGGACAAGGCGGCGAGCGCCCCCGTGACAAGCAGTCGGCGACGGGACCGGATCATCGTCAGCGGATCGAGCGGGTGAAGGGGAAAACCTTGGTGAAGCCGAGGATGTCGGTGAGCAGCAGCACCAGGAACAGGAAGATCACCACTTCAATGAAACCACCTGCGGGCGCCTCATCGATCTGGCTGGCCAGACGGGCTGCGTCCTCGTCGGTGAGTGCGGCAACCCGGTCACGGGCGTCGGCGGCATCCACGCCAAGGGCCTGCAGGCGGGCCTGCACATCGGCCCGGGCGAACACCCGCTCCAGATGGGCCCGCGCCTCATCGCCGCTGCGTGCTGGCGTCTGGCCGGAAAGGGCCTGGGCTACCTCCTCGGTGCCGATGAGGGTCGCCTGGGCGGTCTGAATGAAGCCGGCCTGGGTGGTGGTCACGATGAGCAGGGCAGCAAGGGTCTGCTTGAGGCGATTCATTGTTGTTCTCCTGAATAAACATGAGGGCACGGACATGCCCGCCCGAACGATCGTGCCCGCCTCGCTCCGCCATCTCAATCCGCCCACTGTAACCGGGCGTAAGCCATCCGCCGGAGCCACCCCCACCGCACTGCAGCAGGCAAGGCGGAAAGGAGCAAGAGCGCTCGTTTGATCTTGATTTCATACCCAGATAAGATGCCAAGGATCTGTAAAATGCCGTTACACCGTTAACCCAACAGCGTGTCTCGCGCCACTGCGGGCCCTCTTCCGCCGCGATCCGGACCATGAAGCCTCATCGCCTCGCGTTCCTTCTGTTCGGTCTCCCGGCCCTGTCCTGGGCGGACACGCCGACCCTCGAAAACCTGCCCCTGGCCGGTTTCGTGGATGTCACCAGCCTCGAGCAGCTCGGCAACCTGGTGGTCACCGACACCAAGCTCGGCCAGACGCCGGATTCGGTCACCCAGCAGATCCTGGTGCTGCGCAGCGACGAGATCGAGCGCCTGCCCATGCCCAACCGCAACCTGGCCGAGCTGATGCGCCACACCTCGGGCCAGTTCGTCAATGTCCTGTCGCGCAACGACGCCAACTGGGGCGCCTATGCCGGCCTGGGTCCCAAATACAACAGCTACCTCCTCGATGGCCTGCCGATCGACTCCTTCGTGGATGCGATGAGCCTCGACAGCGCCGCCATCGAGCGGGTCGAAGTGCACAAGGGGCCGGCCTCGGTGCTCTATTCCGGCTACCTGTCGATGGACTTCGTCGGCAACGAAACGCCCCTCGCCGGCACCACCAACTTCGTGCTGCGCAACCGGGTGGACGAAGCCCAGACCCGCTTTGCGGCGGGCGCCGGCAGCTACGGCACATTTGCCGGCAGCGCCTACACCCAGGGGCGCAGCGGGGCCCTGAGCTACATGCTCAGCGCACGCCATGAGCGTTCCGACTACACGCCATACGGCACCCGCGGCTCGTGGCTGACCACGGTGCAGACACCTCGCTACGAGAAGGACCGGGCCTTCGCCAACCTCAGCTATGCCCTCGATCGGCCGGACCACACCCTGTCCCTGTTCTATCAGCGGACCTTCCAGCAGGGCAACATGGGCCGCCCCAACCGGGACTTCGAACACCACTACGACACCTTCAACTTCGCCTACAACAACGCCTTCGCCACGGACTGGCACCTCCAGTTCAAGTATGGGGAGCGACGCTATGACCGGCGCTTCGCCAACGACGCCTTCCCGGCCAGCCTGGCCCTGGTCAACCTGGAGAACACCCGCCAGACGCTCCGCCCCGCCGACCTGACCCTGAGCCATCGTCACGCACCGGACGCCCTGCTGACCCTCGGCATCGATGCCCAGTGGGTGGACTACACCACCGACCTGCGCAACGCCGGCGGTGCGCCGATGCGGGAGAACCAGGCCACCGCACGCTCGGTGGGCTACTTCGTGCAGGAGAAGATCCGCCTGGACGAATGGATTCTGCGCGGCGGCCTGCGCCACAACACCCTGCACAACGACTACGCCCTGCTCGGCGGCAACACCCCCGAGGTGCGCGCCGCCAGCTGGAGCAAGAACCTGTGGAGCCTGGGCACCCGCTACAACCTGCAGCCGGGCCTGGCCTTCTATGCCAACGCCGGTTCGAGCTTCATGGCCCCCACCGCCAAGCAGATCGGCGGCACCGTCTCCACACCACAGGCCAGCGGCGAGCTGCCGAACCCGAACCTCAAGCCGGAGAGCGGCATCGGCCGCGACCTGGGGATGGCCTGGCAGGCCGGCCGCGATCTCGCCGTCGACCTGCGGGCTTTCCTCAACACCATCGGTGATGCCATCGTCACCAACATCGTCAGCGCCACCCCGTCCCAGGTCCGCTCGGTGAACGCCGGCAGCGCCCGGGCCGCCGGCTACGAGGTGGACGCCCGCTACAGCCCCGCCAGCGGCAGCACCTTCTTCGCCAATTTCACCCGCACCCACAGCCGGGTCAGCGATCCGGTCAATGCGGCCCAGGACGGCAGCGCCATCCCCTTCGCACCCAGCACGCTGGCCAACGCGGGCTTCAGCCTGCGCCTGCCCGGCGAGCTCACCGCATCCACCTACTACCACTGGGTCGGCCGCTACTACGACAGCACCGACCGGGGCAGCCGCCAGGCCTACGGGCACTTCGGGGTGATCAATGCACGGCTGCAGAAGATCCTCGACCGGCAGGGCAGCCAGGAGGTCCGCCTGACCCTCGACCTCAACAACCTGACCGACCGGCAGTACCGCATGCCCTTCGACTTCCGGGACCCTGGCTTCAATGCCTTCGTCGGCCTGGATGTGCGCTACTGAGCCTGCCGGGCGGCCCCGCGCCGCCCTCTGGCCCGTGCCATGGCCCGCCCGCATGTCCCTGCTGCTGGCAGCCGGCCTGCTGGTCTGCGTACCGCCTGCCCGGAGCGCCGAGCTGGAGGCCAAGGTCAAGGCCGCCTACGTCTTCCACGTCATCAAGTTCGTCGACTGGCCGGCCCTGCCCGGCGATGCCCTGACCTTGTGCATCAGCGGCAGTGACGCGGTCAGTGCCCTGCTCGGCGACCTGGCCGGCAAGCCGGTCAAGGAGCGCCCCCTGCGCATCCTCCCCGGCGTCCCTTCCGATCCGGCCCAGTGCCAGGTGCTTTACGTGGGCGGGTCGGAGCGGCGCTGGGTCGAGCTGCAGCCCCGCCTGCGCAACCATGGCGTGCTCACGGTCAGCGACCAGGACGGCTTTGCCCGCAACGGCGGCATCATCGGCTTCTACCCGGAGGCCGGCAGGATCCGGCTTGAGATCAACCCCGAGGCGGCCCGCCAGGCCAACCTCCGGATCAGCGCCAAGCTCCTCGAGCTGGCGCGGACCGTTCCCTGACCCGGAGCCGCGGCGATGCGCACGCGCTTTGACGGCCTGCAGATCAAGACCAAGCTGGTGGCGATCATCGTCATCACCACCCTGGCCGCCCTGCTCGTCGAGGCGGTGGGCTTCATCGTCTATGAGCGGATGCGGGTCAAGGACGAGCTGGTGCGCGACCTCTCCTCCCTGGCCCGCATCGTGGCCGACCGGAGCGGCGCCGCCCTGCTCTTCAACGACGACAAGATGGCGGCCGAGACCCTCGGCGCCCTCAAGGTCAAGCGGCCGGTCACCGCCGCCGGCCTCTACGATGCGGGTGGCCAGGTGTTCGTCCGCTACGACAGCGGCGAAGAACGCGCCTACGCCTTTCCGGCCGGCATCCGCGCCGAAAGCCGGGCCGAGATGGCCGATGGCTACCTGATCCTGACCGAGCCTGTGGTGGTGGACGGCAGCACCGTCGGCACGGTGCTGATCCGCGCCAGCCTGCGCGAGCTGGACCGCCTGTGGCGGGACTACCTGCTGATCGCCGCCGGCATCGCCCTGGTCACCTCGGCCCTTGCCGTGCTGGTGGCCACCCGCCTGCAACGCATCATCTCCGGCCCCCTCGAACGCTTCACCCACACCGTGCAGACGATCGCACGGGGCAAGGATTACAGCGTGCGGGCGCGCCTGGAGAGCCGCGACGAGATCGGCACCCTGGTCGGGGTCTTCAACGGCATGCTCGATGCCATCGAGGCCGGCAATGCCGCCCTGCTCACCTCCAACCAACGCCTGTCCGACAACGAAGCCCAGCTCAAGGCCGTCAACGAAGCCCTCGAACAGCGCGTCCGCGAACGCACCGCCGAGCTGCAGGCCCTCTTCGACTCGGCCAGCGTCGGCATCGTGCTGGTACGCGACGGCCTGATCATGCACGGCAACCGGCGCCTCGATGAACTCTTCGGCTATCCGCCCGGCGCCCAGCTGGGCCGGCCGGCCCGTCAATGGCTGGCCAACCCGGACGCCGGCCTGGCCGACGACGCGGACACCACCGCCCGCCTGGCCCGCGGCGAGACCCTGCGCCAGGACGTGGAAGTGCGCCGGGGCGACGGCGAGCACTTCTGGGTGCGCCTGTCGCGGCGGGTGATCGACCCGGCCAACCCCCAGCGCGGCATGGTCGGCGTGCTTGAGGACATCACCGCCGAGCGCGACGCCATGGACGAGATGCTCAAGGCCAAGACCCTGGCCGAGGAGGCCTCGCGCATGAAGTCGGACTTCCTGGCCAACATGAGCCACGAGATCCGCACCCCGATGAACGCCATCATCGGCATGCTCTACCTGGCCCTCAACGCCGAGCTCCCCCCCAGCCTGCAGAACTACCTGTCCAAGGCCCAGGGCTCGGCCCATGCCCTGCTGGGCATCCTCAACGACATCCTGGACTTCTCCAAGATCGAGGCAGGCAAGCTGGAGATCGAGGCCATCGAGTTCGGCCTCGACACGGTGCTCGAACAGCTCAAGGACACCATCGGTCTGCAGGCCGAACACAAGGGCATCGAGTTCCTGATCCGCTACGACGTGACCATCCCGCCGGTGCTGATGGGCGATCCGCTGCGTCTGGGGCAGGTGATGCTCAACCTGTGCAGCAACGCCATCAAGTTCACTGAAAAGGGCGAGGTAGAGCTGGCCTTCCGCTGCATATCCGCCACCGACGACGAGCTGGTGCTGCACTTCTCGGTACGCGACACCGGCATCGGCATGGCGCCGGAGCTGGTGGACCGCCTGTTCCAGAAATTCACCCAGGCGGACCAGACCACCACCCGCCGCTTCGGCGGCACCGGCCTCGGCCTGGCCATCAGCAAGCACCTGGCCGAGCTGATGGGGGGGCGCCTGTGGGTCGAGGAGTCCCACCCCGGCAAGGGCACCACGGTGTGCTGCACGGTACGCCTGGAAATCCCCCGCGAGGCCCGCCAGCGCGGCCGCCTGGTGGAGCGGGCCGGCCCGCTGCTGCAGGGCATCCGGGTGCTGGTGGTGGACGACAACGAGGTGTCCCGGGAGATCCTTGCCGAGATGCTGCGCTTCTTCCAGCTCGACGTGGCGGTGGCCTCCAACGGCGCCAGCGCCATGGGCATGCTGCAGCGCCACGACGGCCCCCCCTTCGACATCGTGCTGATGGATTGGCGCATGCCGCCGATGAACGGTGACGAAGTGATCCGGCGCATCCACGCCAACCCGGCCATCGACCCCAAGCCACGCATCATCATGGTCACCGCCTATGGCCGCGAGGATGTGCTGCGCGCAGCCGCCCAGGCCGGTGCCGGGGGCATCCTGATCAAGCCGGTGTCGCCCTCGGCCCTGCTCGACACCCTGCTCAATTGCCTCGGCCGGGGCCGCCTGCTCGAGGACAATCCACCGCGCCTGCCCCACGCCGGGCTGTGCGACCTGCGTGGCGCGCGCCTGCTGCTGGTGGAAGACAATGACATCAACCGGGAATTCGCTACCGAGCTGCTGGCCCGCATGAACACCGAGGTGGAGTGCGCCGGCAACGGCCAGGAAGCCCTGGCGATGCTCCAGGCGCGCCCTTACGACGCCGTGCTGATGGACATCCACATGCCGGTGATGGATGGCCTGGAGGCCACCCGGCGGATCCGCGCCCTGGGCTCACGGCCGGGCGGGGAACGCTTCCGCGACGTGCCGATCATCGCCATGACGGCCCTCGCCATGGCCCACGACGAGCAGCGCAGCCTGGAAGCCGGCATGAACGACCACATCACCAAGCCGGTCTCCCCCGAGCGCCTGCAGGCGGCCCTGTCGCGCTGGCTGCAGATTCCCCTCCAACCCGCCCCGGGCGACGGACAACTCCTGCAGGCGGCCCTCCCGGCCGATCTGCAAGGGCTCGACTGCCTGGATGCCGCTCAGGGGGTTCGCCGCATTGGTGGCGACGCGGAAGCCTATCGCAAACAGCTGCGACGCTTCCGCAACCGCTATGCCGACACCGTACAACACCTGCGCGACCTGCTCCGGACCGGCGACCTGCACCAGGCCGAGGAGTATTGCCATGCCCTCAAGGGGGTGTGCGGAAACATCGGCGCGGAAGCCCTGTTCAACTGCATCGCCGCCATCGATACTGAACTCAAGCAGGCGCACCATCCCGACGCGGACGCTCTGGTCCGGCTGGAAACCCTGCTGAATGAAGTGCTCGGCGCCATCGACGGACTGGATGCAAGCGTTCCGCCCCCCTCGGCGGCCTCCTTGCTGAGCCCGGCAGAGGCGGCAGCCCAAGTCGCGCAGCTGCGCGAGCTGCTGGAGACCGACCTCGGCGCGGCCCAGGCCGTGCTGGCCGGGCTGCGCGCCGGCACCCTCGGCAGCGAACACGAAGCCTCCATCCGCAGGGTGGCGGAGAAGATCGACCTCTTCGAGATCGACGACGCCCTCACCCTGCTCCAGGAACTGCACACGCAACTGACCCGACCAGCATGAGCGATCTCTCCCTGCACCTCCCGGACAAGACCAAACCGCGCATCCTCGTGGTGGATGATGTCAGCGAGAACCTGCACATCCTGGTCGGCATCCTGCGCGACGACTACGCCGTGGTGGTGGCCACCAACGGCCCCAAGGCCCTCGAACTGGCCAGCCGCCAGCCGGCCCCCGACCTGGTCCTGCTGGACATCCGCATGCCCGGCATGGACGGCTATGAGGTGCTGCACCGGCTCAAGTCCGACCCCGGCACGGCGGACATTCCGGTGATCTTCGTCACGGCTCTGTCCGAGGCCGCCGATGAGGCCGTAGGCCTGCGCCTGGGGGCCGCCGACTACGTCACCAAGCCGATCAACCCGGAACTCCTGCTGCTGCGCGTCCGCAACCAGCTCGAATTGCGCGTGCACCGGCGCCGCCACCACGCCCTGACGATGGGTATCGATGCCCTGCGGCGGGCCGAGAAGCCCGCCCTGCTGCTGGTGGACGACATTCCCGAGAACATCCACGGCCTGGCCGCCGTGCTGCAGGACGAGTACCGCATCATGGTGGCCTCCAACGGCGCCCGGGCCCTGGAGGTGGTGCGCGGCCCCCACCCGCCCGACCTGGTGCTGCTCGACATCATCATGCCGGACATGGACGGCTATGAGGTGTGCCGGCGGATCAAGGCCACCCCCGAAGGCGGCCGTATCCCGGTGGTGTTCGTCACCGTGGTGGACCGCGCGGTGGACAAGGTGCAGGGCTTTGCCGTGGGCGCCGCCGACTACATCACCAAACCCTTCGACATCGACGAGGTACGCGCCCGGATCCGTACCCATCTGGAACTGAGCCGCCTGCAGCGCTCCCTCGAAGACCTGGTGGACGAGCGCATGGCCTCCCTGCACGAGGCCAACGAAGCGCTTGCCGAGAGCAAGGAGAAGTACCGCATCCTGGCCGAGTATTCGCCCAACTGGGAGTACTGGGTCGATCCCCGCGGCGACTACCTGTACCTGTCCCCCGCCTGCCTGGAAGTATCGGGCTATGGCCCGGTGGACTTCATCGGCGACCCGGACCTGATGCGCAAGCTGATCCACCCGGACGACCTGCCGATCTGGGACGCCCACGACGAGCGCCAGCCCTCCCCCGGCGGGCACCGCCTGCCGCCTTTCCGCATCCGCGCCCGGGACGGTTCGGAGCGCTGGATCGAGCACGTGTGCCAGCCCGTCATCGATGCCCACGGGCATTTCCTGGGTACCCGCGGCACCCACCGGGATGTCACCGAGCGGGTCATGGCCGAGGAACAGCGCGACCTCGCCGCCACCGTCTTTGCCAACACCTCCGAAGCGGTCTTCATCACCGACGCAGACAACCGCGTCCTGACCATCAACCCGGCCTTCACCGAGATCACCGGCTACACCCAGGACGACACCTTCGGCCGGCCGGCGCGCCTGCTGCAGGCCGACCAGCTCGACCCGGACAGCTACCGGGCCCTGTGGACCGCCGTGGAACAGACCGGCCGCTGGCAGGGCGAGATCGCCGGACGCCGGAAGGACGGTCACGCCTTCATCGCCTGGATCACCATCAGCACCGTGTTCCGCGACGACCGGGCGGTGCACCGGCGGGTGGTGCTGTTCTCCGACATCACCGAGAAGAAGAAGGCCGACAACCTGATCTGGACCCAGGCCAATTACGACCACCTGACCAGCCTGCCCAACCGGCGCCTGTTCACCGACCGCCTGGAGCGGGAGATCAAGAAGGCCCAGCGCGACAGCACCACCATCGGCCTGCTGTTCATCGACCTGGACCGCTTCAAGGAGGTGAACGAGACCCGCGGCCACGAGGTCGGCGATCTGCTGCTGGTGGAAGCCGCCAGCCGCATCCGCCAGTGCGTGCGCGACTACGACACGGTGGCCCGCCTGGGCGGCGACGAGTTCATGGTGATCCTGTCGGAACTGCAGGACGGCACCGACATCGGCCGCATCGCCCAGGACATCATCGACCGCCTGTCGCGCCCCTTCGAACTGAACCGGGACGAGCACTTCGTCTCCGCCAGCATCGGCATCACCCTCTACCCCGAGAACGGCAACAGCATCAGCGAGCTGATCAAGCACGCCGAGCGCGCCATGTACCTGGCCAAGGACGCCGGCCGGGCCTGCTTCCGCTTCTTCACCCCGGCCCTGCAGGAGGGCGCCGAGGAGCGTGTGCGGCTGGCCAGCGAGCTGCGTCGGGCCATCGAGGCGGGCCAGATCGAGCTCTATTACCAGCCCATCATCGAACTGGCCAGCAACCGCATCGTCAAGGCCGAGGCCCTGATGCGCTGGAAGCACCCGGAGCTCGGCTTCGTCAGTCCGGCCACCTTCATCCCGATCGCCGAAGACACCGGCACCATCCACGAACTTGGCGAATGGGCCTTCTCCCAGGTGGTGCGCCAGACCGGCCAGTGGCGCGGCCTGCTCGGCCCCGACCTGCAGATCAGCCTCAACGTGTCACCGGCCCAGTTCAACACCGGCCCGCAGACCTTCCAGCGCTGGATCGATGCCCTGCGCGCCGCCGGCGTGCCCGGCGCCAACCTGGTGGTGGAGATCACCGAGGGCCTGCTGATGGACAACGCGCCCGGCATCCGCGACAGCCTGCTGTGCTTCCGCGACGCCGGCATCGGCGTCTCCATCGACGACTTCGGCACCGGCTACTCGTCCCTGGCCTATCTCAAGAAGTTCGACATCGACGTGCTCAAGATCGACCAGTCCTTCACCCGCAACCTGAGCCCCGACGGGGCCGACTTCGCCCTCTGCGAGGCCATCGTGGTGATGGCCCACAAGCTCGGCCTGAAGGTGGTCGCCGAGGGTGTCGAGACCGCGGAGCAGCGGGACCTGCTGTGCCAGATCGGCTGCGACTACGCCCAGAGCTACCTGTTCTCCCGGGCCGTGCCGGCGGGTGAGTTCGAGGCGCTCAGCCTGCGTCAGGCATGATCTGAACGGGCCCGCCTCGTGCCACAATCCGGGGCTTGCCCACCCCGCCCCACACCCGTGATCAAGCTCCTGCACACCGCCGACTGGCAGATCGGCAAGCTGTTCGGCCAGTTCGAATCCGATGACGCCAGCGCCCTGGCCGAAGCCCGCATCGCCACCGTCGAGGGCCTTGCCCGCCTGGCCACCGAAGAACGGGTCGACCTGGTGCTGGTGGCCGGCGATGTCTTCGACGCCCAGGGCGTGGCCGACAAGACGGTGCACCGCCTCTTCAACGCCCTGGCCGGCTACCGCGGTCCGTGGGTGATGATCCCCGGCAACCACGATGCCGGCCTGGCCGAATCCGTGTGGACCCGCGCCGCCCGCCTGCAGGCCATCCCGGCCAACGTGACCGTCTGCCTGAGCCCTGCGCCCCTGGTGCTGGCCGCCCCCGCGCTGGCCATCCTGCCCGCCCCGCTGACCCAGCGCATCACCTTTACCGACCTCACCGAGGGTTTCGCCGCCATCGACACACCGGCCGGCCTGCCGCGCATCGGCCTGGCCCACGGCAGCGTGCAGGGCCTGCTCGCCGAGGACATCGACTCCAGCAACCCCATCGCCGCCGGCCGTGCCGCCCAGGCCCGCCTGGACTACCTGGCCCTGGGCGACTGGCACGGCACCCGCCAGGTGGATGAGCGCTGCTGGTATGCCGGCACCCCCGAGACCGACAACTTCAAGGGCAATGATTCCGGCAACGCCCTGCTGGTGGAGATCGACGGCCCGGGCGCCCTGCCGCGCGTCACCCTTGTCGCCACCGGGCGCTACCGCTGGCACGACCGGACCTGGGCGCTCCGGGTGGCCAGCGACACCGACCGACTGGAGGAGGAACTGACCGGCTTCGGCGCCCAGGACGTGATCCAGCTAAGCCTCACCGGCGATACCGATCTGGCCGGGCTGCGCCGCATCCGCCAGGCCATCGGCGCCGCCTGCGGACGCGTCCGCAGCCTTGCCGCCGACCTCTCCAGCCTGCGCCTCAGCCCCACCGAGGACGACATCACCGCCCTGCAGGCCGACGGCTACCTCGGCGAAGTCATCGACGAACTCCGCCAGGGCCAGGAGGGCAGCGACCCGGCCGCCGCCGGCGTGGCCCGCGACGCACTGGCCCTGCTCGCCAGCCTGCTCGATGAACAGCGCGGAGGCGATGCCCGATGAAACTCAAGCGCCTGCGCCTCGAACAGTTCCGCCGCTTCCGCCAGCCCTTCCAGATCGACGGCCTGACCCCCGGCCTCAACCTGTTCACCGGCCCCAACGAAGCAGGCAAGAGCACCCTGGTGGCTGCCCTGCGCGCCGCCTTCTTCGAACGCCACCGCTCCAGCGCGGTGGACGACCTGCGCCCCTGGGGTGACAGCGCCGCCACCCCAAGCGTGGAGCTGGAGTTCGAGCTGGGCGGTCACGATTACCGCCTCACCAAGAGCTTCCTGCACAAGAAGCGCTGCGAGCTGCGGTGGAACGGCCAGCAGCTGGACGGCACCGACGCCGAGGACAAGCTGGCCGAGCTGCTCGGCTTCCAGCATGCCGGCAAGGGCGCCAGCAAGGCCGAGCACTGGGGCATCCCGGGCCTGCTGTGGATCAGCCAAGGCAGCGCCCAGGAGATCCGCGAGCCGGTGGCCCACGCCACCGACCACCTGCGCAGGGCCCTCAACGCGTCCCTCGGTGAGGTGGCCACCAGCGGAGGCGACACCCTGCTGACCCGGGTCGAAGCCCTCCGCAACGAACTCCTCACCGCCGGCGGCGGCAAGCCCCGCGGCGACTATGCGGCAGCACTCGAGCAGGAGAAAGCGCTGGGAACAGAGCTGGCCGCCGTCGACCAGGACATCGCCCTATACCGCCAGAAGGTGGACCGCCTCGCCAGCCTGCGCCAAGAGCACGCCCGCGGGAGCCTCGAGCAGACCTGGGTGGGCTTCCGCGCGCAGGAAGCCGAGGCCCGCGCCCGG
>JAFLDU010000140.1 GCA_017309145.1 Zoogloea sp.
TCTGCGCTTCGACATCAAGGCCTCGTCCATGCCCGAGGCCGTGCGTGAGCGCCTGCTCCAACTGGGCGACCAGCGCATCAGCAAGGATGGCGTGATCGTCATCAAGGCCCAGGCCTTCCGCAGCCTCGAAAAGAACCGCCAGGAGGCCGTGTTGCGCCTGCAGGCGCTGATCGACCAGGCCGCCCATGTGCCCAAGGCCCGGCGTCCGACCCGCCCGACCCGGGGCTCGGTGACCCGCCGCCTGGAGGGCAAGGCCCGCCACAGCGCCATCAAGGCGGGCCGCCGGCGGGTGGATTAGCGCCCGAAGGTCGCCTTCACCACCTCCAGCAGGGCATCGGCCACCTCCACGTCGTCGGTGAGGCTCTCCACCAGGGCCGAGCGGCAGGCTTCCACCGGGTCGAGCCCCACCTTCACCAGCTTGGCCGCATAGACCAGCAGGCGGGTGGACACCACCTCTTCCAGATCCACGTCCTTGAGGCTGCGCAGGCGCCGGGCGATCGACACCAGCTGGGTGGCCAGCATCGGTTCGCAGCCCGTCTCGCCGCGCAGGATGGCCTCCTCGCGGCCGGCTTCGGGGAAGTCGAAGCGCAGGCTCACGAAGCGCTGTCGGGTTGATGGCTTGAGGCCCTTCAGGAAGTTCTGGTAACCCGGGTTGTAGGACATCACCAGCATGAAGCGATCCGGCGCGTGCAGCACCTCGCCGGTACGTTCGATGGGCAGGGTGCGACGGTCGTCGGCCAGGGGGTGGATCACCACCGTGGTGTCGCGGCGGGCTTCCACCACCTCGTCCAGGTAGCAGATGCCGCCTTCCCGCACGGCGCGGGTCAGCGGGCCGTCGCACCAGGTGGTCTGGCCGTCGCCCAGCAGGTGGCGGCCCACCAGGTCGGCGGCGGTCAGGTCGTCGTGGCAGGCCACGGTGTACAGGGGCAGCCCCAGGCGCGCCGCCATGTGGGCCACGAAGCGGGTCTTGCCGACCCCGGTGGGGCCCTTGATGAGCAGGGGCAGGCGGTTCTTCCAGGCCTGCTCGAAGATCTCGATCTCGTTGCCGGCTGCTTCGTAGAAGGGCGTGTCGGGGGGCGTGACGTGAGTGTGGGGAGCGTTCATGTTTGGGCGATCCGGTAAGCAATGGCGATCAGCGCCGAGACAAGGAGCAGCCAGCCGATCAGCAGGCTGCGCCACAACGGGCCGGCACGCCGCAGGCCCATGAAGTCGAGCACCACCAGGCGTCCCTTGACGAAGCTGAGGACCAGCAGCAAGGCCATCGCCAGCTGCCCGGCGAAACCCTGCTCGCCGACCTCCCAGGTGGCGCCGGTGGCGAGCATCAGGATCACCCAGACGGTGTTGAGGCGACGTATGTCCATGGTTCAGCGCATCACGTAGACCAGCGGGAAAAGGACGATCCAGACCAGGTCCACCATGTGCCAGTAGGCCGCGCCGCTCTCGATGCCGTTCATGTCCGCCGGGCCGTAGGCCCCCTGGCGGGTCTTGAACCACAGGGCGATCAGGATGACCAGGCCGAGGATCACGTGCATGAAATGGAAGAAGGTCAGCGACAGATAGAACATGTAGAAGGTGTTGGTGGACAGGTTGATGCCCGCCGCGAACTTCTCGGCGTACTCCGCCCCCTTGACCACCAGGAAACCACCGCCGCACAGGATGCCGGCGAGCAGCCAGCGGGCGCCGCTGACCCGCCTGGCGCGCCCGACCGCCTCCACCGCCCGGGCCACGCAGGCGCTGGCGGTGATCAGCAATACGGTGTTGATGGCGCCGGCCTGGCGGTCGAGGGTGGCCTGCATCTCGTTGAACAGCGCCACGTTGTGGGCGCGTCCGAAGGCATAGGCGGCGAAGAACACCCCGAAGGCGAGCAGCTCGGCCAGGATGAACACCCAGATGGCCAGGTCGCCAGGGGGGGCACTGCTGCGGTGGGTGGGGTGGGTCAGCTCGGCCATGGCAGCCAGTGTCCCCCGTGTCGCATGGCGTAGCCTTGATCTGCCCCAATTTTCCGCTGCGGTTGGACGGAGTGGAAAAGACCCCTAAAGTTCTACGGCTTTATCGCGTTACTATGCCTTTAGTAATAAGCCTGGGCATATGGAAACGATGCGGATCTTGCTGGTGGATGACTCCCGGTCGGTCGCGGCGGTGATCGCGGCGCGGCTCTCCGCCATTGGTCACGAGCTGATCATGGCCGACGATGGTGTCTCGGCCCTGGAGCGCTTTCGCGACTCGAAGCCCGATCTGGTGCTGATGGACATCGAGATGCCGGTGATGAACGGCTTTCAGGCCGCCCAACAGATCCGTGCCCTGGAGGCCAGGCAGGACTGTGCGTGGACGCCGATCATCTTCCTGACGGCGTCCGACACCCATGAGAACCTGATCACCGCCATCGATGCGGGCGGTGATGATTTCATCGCCAAGTCCATGCCCGAGGCGGTACTCGAGGCCAAGATGAAGGCCATGGCACGCATTGCCGCCCTGCGTGCCGAATTGTCCCGGGCCAACCGCAAGCTGGAGGCGCTGGCCACCCATGACGGCCTCACCGGCATTCCCAACCGGCGAGCGATGGATGTGCGGCTGGACCGTCAATGGGCCGAGGCCCTCGCCCAGGGGGGGGCCTTGGGCTTGCTGATGCTCGATGTGGATCACTTCAAGAAGTACAACGACCACTACGGCCACCTGGCCGGTGACGACTGCCTGCGCGCGATCGCCAGCAGCCTGTCGGACGTGGCGGCCAAGTCCAACAGCCTGGGCCTGACCCAGGATGCCTTTGCCGCCCGTTACGGTGGTGAGGAGTTTGCCCTGATCCTTCCGGCGGCCAGCGCGGCCAGCCTCGCCCGGGTGGCCAGCGTGGCGGTGGAGGCGGTGCGCCGTCTGGAGATCCCCCATGCGCTGAATGCCGAATGGGGCAAGGTCACGGTGTCCGTCGGCGGGGCGCTCGCCGAGCCCGCCGAGGGCAAGCTGGTGCCGCTCTTCCGGCGTGCCGACGGCAATCTCTACGTGGCCAAGCAGAATGGACGCAACCGCTTCGAGCTGTAACGTGGCGTGGCCGCCCGGCTGCGCTCAGTAGATGAAGGGCAGCAGCTTCCTGACCCGTTGCTGGTAGGCACGGTAGGCGGGAAAGCGCTCCGTCAGCCAGGCTTCCTCCCGCCGCGACTTGATGTCGAAGAAGATCAGCAGGCAGAAGGCCCACACGAGGCTCAGACCGCCCTGCACAAAGCACCCCCAGCCGAAGGCGGCCAGCAGGATGCCGCTGTAGATGGGGTGGCGCACGAGGGCGTAGGGCCCGCTGGTGACGAGTTTGCAGTCGTCCCGGGGGTGGGGCAGCGGGGTCAGCCCGCGGCCGAGCCGGAAGGCCGACGCCAGTGCCAGGGCCAGGCCGGCCACCATCAGGGCGAGCCCTGTCAGATGGGCCGGCCAGCGGCTCCAGGCCGGCCAGTCGGGCAGGGCCGTCAGATGGCGTGGTCCGAACAGCAACAGGGCCAGCAGCACGGCCTGCAAGGCGACATAGCCTTCACCGCGGCGGCCCAGCCAGCCGGAGTGTCCGCTCATTGCGGGCCAGTCTGCCGCACGGGCCTGCCAGGGGTCATCCCACCACGAAGCCGGGCACGTCGATGCGCACCGTCGGCCGTTCCAGCACGACCGCCACGCAGCTGGCAAAGCGCCGGGCCCACTCGCCGCCCTGGGCGAAGCGGGCCTCGCCACCGTATTTGGCCACATTGAGGATCACGTCGAGCACGAGCACCTTGCCTACCGGGTTGCTGGGCGTGCATTCGAGTTCGTCGAACTCTTCCTGCAGCCACTCGCGGGCGGATTCCCGGGTCAGCCCGGCCACGTCCTCGGCGTGCAGGTTGAACTCGTACTCCCGGTCTGCCCGGAAGACGACGCTGATGTGGTACATACTGGTCTCCTCGTGTCTTTTTTTACCCTGATGCCCGCATTTTTCGGTGCCGGGCGGATGGAATCAAGTAACCGATTGTTATCATCCCGCGCTTGTTTCCGCGACCCTTCCCCATGACTGCATCTCCCTGGCGCGCCCTCGCCAACCGTCGCATGCTGATCTGCGTGCTGACCGGGTTCTCCTCGGGTCTGCCCCTGTATCTGCTGCTCAATCTGGTACCGGCCTGGCTGAAGACCGAAGGGCTGTCCCTGAAGGCCATCGGGGCCTTTGCGCTGATCCAGTTTCCCTACACCTGGAAGTTCGTGTGGTCGCCCTTCCTCGACCGCTACGCCTTGCCTCTGCTGGGCCGCAGGCGGGGTTGGATGGGCCTCACCCAGCTGCTGCTGCTGGGGGCCATCGCCTGGCTGGGCACCCTGTCACCCACCGCCGAGCTCGGCCTGGTGGTGGGGCTGACCGCCCTGATCGCCTTTCTGTCGGCCACCCAGGACATCGTGCTGGATGCCTACCGGCGTGAGCTCCTGCCCGAGATCGAGCTGGGCATCGGCAATGCAATCCATGTGAATGCCTACAAGCTGGCGGGCTTGGTGCCCGGCTCCTTGTCCCTGGTGCTGGCGGATCATCTGCCCTGGTCGCAGGTCTTCCTGGTGACGGCCTTGTTCATGGCGCCGGGCCTGGCGATGACCCTGATGGTCCGTGAGCCGGCGGCAGCGGCGGGGGCGCCGCGGACATTGCGTGACGCGGTGGTGGAGCCCTTCCGGGAGTTCTTCGGGCGTCACGGCCTGCGTTCGGCGCTGGTCGTGCTGGCCTTCATCTTCCTGTACAAGCTGGGCGATTCCCTGTGCACGGCGCTGGCGACGCCCTTCTACCTGGACATGGGCTTCTCCAAGACGGAGATCGGCCTGGTGGCCAAGAACGCCGGGCTGTGGCCCAGCGTGATCGGCGGGCTGCTCGGCGGCCTGTGGATGATCCGCCTGGGCATCAACCGGGCCCTGTGGGTCTTTGGGGTGGTGCAGTGGTTGGCCATCTACGGCTTTGCCTGGCTCGCCTGGCTGGGGCCGGCGGAGTCCGATCCCCTGCGGCTGGCCGTGCTGGCCGGGGTGATCGGCCTTGAGGCCCTGGGGGTCGGGCTGGGCACCACGGCCTTCGTCGCCTACATGGCGCGCACCACCCATCCGGCCTACACCGCTACCCAGCTCGCCTTGTTCACCAGCCTGATGGCGGTGCCGCGCACCTTCATCAATGCCTCCGCCGGCTGGCTGGTGGAGTTCCTGGGCTGGTTCGATTTCTTCATGTTGTGCGGCGTGCTGGCGGTGCCGGGCATGCTGCTCCTCGTCAAGGTGGCCCCGTGGCACGCGCCGCGGGAGCCGGCTTCCTGATCCCGCTTTTGCGCCTTCTGCCATGACCGCTCTCGAATCCGCTGCCCGTCGTCTGTCCGATGCCCTGGACGGGATGCGCTTTGCCGCCCCGGTGTCCCACGTTTACAACCCTCTCACCTATGCCTGGGCGCCAAACGCGCTGTACTTGCAGCGCTATGGCCAGGGCCGCAAGCGGGTGGTCTTCGTCGGCATGAATCCGGGGCCCTTCGGCATGGTCCAGACCGGCGTGCCCTTTGGCGAGATCGCCGCGGTGCGGGACTGGATGGGCATCGAGGCGGAGGTGCGGAAGCCACCCGAGGAGAACCCGAAGCGCCCCATCGAGGGCTTTGCCTGCGCCCGCTCCGAGGTCAGCGGACGGCGCCTGTGGGGCCTCTTCGCTGAACGCTTCGGTACGGCGGAGGCCTTCTTCGCCGAGCATTTCGTCGCCAACTACTGCCCGCTGGCCTTCTTCGACGGGGGGCGCAACCTGACCCCCGACAAGCTGCCGGCGGCTGAGCAGGGGCCCTTGCTGGCGGCCTGCGACACCCATCTGCGGGAGGTGGCCAGGCTGCTGCAGCCCGATTGGGTGATCGGAGTCGGAGCGTGGGCCGAGCAGCGGGCCCGGCTTGCCCTCGAAGGGATGCCGCTGCGCTTCGGCCGGGTGCTGCATCCCAGCCCGGCCAGCCCGGCCGCCAACCGGGGCTGGAGCGAGGCGGCGACCCGTCAGCTGTGCGAGCAGGGGGTCTGGGCGGAGTCCTGAGGCTCAGGTGCTCCAGCCGGCGCGTCCGCGGCCCTTGGCCTTGTACATGGCCTGATCGGCGCGGTTGATCAGGTCGTCGGCGTTGTCCCCGTCGCCGGGGAAGTGGGCGATGCCGATGCTGCAGGAGATGTGCAGCTCACGGCCGGCCACGGTCAAGGGGCGGGACAGGCTGTCGAGGACCTTTCGGGCCAGGGCTGCGTCGGCTTCCGGGCTGGCGTCGGCAGCCATCGCGACGATGAACTCGTCGCCCCCCAGGCGGGCCACAGAGTCGTCGCCGCGGAACAGGTTGGCCAGGCGCTGTCCGACCTGCCCCAGTACCAGATCGCCGGTGTCGTGACCATACAGGTCGTTGACCGGCTTGAAGTTGTCCAGGTCGATGAACATCACGGTGACGCAGCCCTGGTTGCGCCGGGCCTGGCGCAGCAGGCTCTCGATGCGGTCGCTCATGAGGGCCCGGTTGGGTAGCCCGGTGAGCAGGTCGAAGTTGGCCTGGTGCCAGATCTCGTTGTCCCTCCGGCGCTGTTCGGTGACGTCGGTGAGCAGCGCGATGCGGTGGGTGACGTGGCCGTGCGCGTCATGGACGCAGGACACCACTGCGTGCCCGATGTAGCGCGGCCCCTCACTGCGGACCCCCGGGAAGTCGGTCTCCCAGTGTTCCGGCCCCGGACTGGCGAGCCGGGCTGCCAGGCCGGCCTCGCCCGCATCCGCGCTTTCCAGCACGGATACCGGCTGGCCTCGGGCCTCGCTGGCGGGGATGCCGGTGATCACCGAGAAGGCGGGGTTGCTGTCCACGATGCGCCCTTTGTCATCGATCACCATGAGACCCTCGCCCATGTGGGTGAGCACGCCCCGATAGTGCTCCTCCCGCACGCCGAGCTGACGGACCAGCCTCTCGTAGCGCTGCAGGGCCACCAGCAGGGTGATCACCACCAGGGTGAACAGGGCGCTGGAGATCCCCGCGCGGATCAGCGTCCATTGGTTGATCTCATGTACGGGGGCGAGGGCCTGCTCGAGGGCGATGCCCGACAGCATCACCAGGCCCGAGGGCAGGCGGGTCCACGCATACTGGCGAAGCACGCCATCCACCGCGCCGTGGGCGACGTAGTCGCCTTCCGGGCGCTCCGGGTGGAGGATGTAGTCCCTTTGCTGCGGGGCCTGCTTGCCGTAGTGTTCGTGCCCTTGGAGGGTACGCAGCAGGACATGTCCGTTGCGGTCCAGCAGCGTGAGGGTGTCGAGGGGGGCGGTCTCGAAGCGGGCCAGCTGCCGGGTCCACGCTTCCGGTGAGACGGCCAGGGAGACCACGCCGTCGAAGTGCCCGTTGCGTTTGACCGGCCGGGCGATCTGGATGCTCCACTTGCCGGTCAGGCGCCCCAGCACAGGGGGACTGATCTGCATGCGGTCGCCCGTATCCGAGGCAAGGGCGCGGAAGTAGTCCCGGTCGCCCAGGTAGTTGCGGGGGGCCGGGCCGAGGGACGAGTAGCTCAGATAGCCGTCGGCGTCGATCAGGAACTGCTGCAGGACCAGCTCGGGCGGGAGCGAACCGATCACCATGCGGCCTTGGGTGGCGACCGCCGGAAGGCCTTCGGGCACGGCAGCCCGCGTCACCATGAGGGCGAAGTCGAAGCGCTCCAGGGTGGCCTGGATGGTTTCTCCGGCGGCGCGGGCCCGGATCCGGGCCTGGGTGCGCAGGCGCTCGCGCGCGGCCACTTCCCGGTTCTCCAGGTCGGACAGCACGTCGTTCCAGGCAAGGGCCAGGGTCAGGATGCCGAGGGCCGCCACCGTCAGGCGGATGAGCAGAAGGGGACGATCCTGGAGCGTTTCGCGCAGCGTCAGTCCGTGGCGCTCGGTGCGCTCAGGGGCCGCATTGTGGTGTTGCTCCATGGGGTTTTCGCCGGGACCTGCACTGCATTCGGGAAATGCCGGATGCGCCGGTCCTGGAGGACATCGGTCGCAGCGGGCCTGCTTCATGTCTGCGCCCGGCATCGTGACACAGTGTTTCCTGCTAGTGTGAGTCCGGTTGATGTCCGTGACGCCGCGGGCCTGATCCGCCCAGGGTCTGCCTGGGCTCCGCAGGCTGGTTCCTCCTCAGGTGAAGGGCGTAAAAAAAGCTCCTTCCGTTGCCGGAGAGGAGCTTTTTCCGGCCCGGCCGGTGCGTTCCGAGAAACGCCCGACGGCCCCGCGATCAGTAACGACGGGCCGGCGGCGGGGAGGACATGCCGGTCTTGGCCGGCAGGTGACGGAAGGTGATGCGGCCCTTGGAGAGGTCGTAGGGGGACATTTCGAGGGTGACTTCGTCACCCGCGATGATGCGGATGTGGTTCTTCTTGAGCTTGCCACCGGAGTAGGCGATCAGGTTGTGGCCGTTGTCGAGGGTGACGCGATAACGGCCGTCGGGCAGCACTTCGGTGACGCTGCCGTGCATTTCAATCAGTTCTTCCTTTGCCATGTCGGGCTCCTTATGGGTGGCCGGGGTGGCATCCCGCGATGGGCGGGGGCGTGTCGGCCAGGGCCCGCCACCGCCTTGGTGGGCCAGGTTTCACCCAGGCCGGGTGGGCTGGGCGATCTAATGTCGGCGCGGATATCGGCGGGCCGGCGAATGCTGTGTCTGCGTCAGTGTCGCAGGCAAAGATGAAAGGCGTGGTACGGCGCTGACTGCCCGGTGACCTGTACGCCTGAAAAAATCAAGGCCACCGCAGGGTGGCCTTGATTCGAAATCGGGTGGGGGTCGGCACCTCGGCGTGCCTTGCTGGCAGATTCCGGAAGACTCGGGTTCAAAATTCCTGACTTTGAAAGCCGGCCTTATCAGCCACTGAGACGGAAATTAGACCATGTATCCCGCCTAGTAAGCCAAAAATACTAGCAGAAAACATTGTCTTGTGGCAAGGCTTGTTTCCTGGAAGGGGCCGTCAGCCCGTTTGCCGGGCAAAGCGGCGCATGACCACCGCAAAGACAAGGACGCCCAGGGCGCTCATGGCCAGCACGGAATCCCATAGCAGTGCCAGCCCGGCCCCCTTCAGCAGGATGCCGTAGGCTGCATCCAGGAAGTAGTGCAGCGGCGAGATCCAGGCCAGGCCGCGCATCCACGGCGGCATCGCCTCGATGGGCGTCCAGGCACCGGAGAGCAGCAGCATGGGCATCAGGATCACCACGGTGAGCATGCCCACCTGGGCCAGGTTGCGGGCCACCGTGGCGGCCAGCAGGCCGAGCCCGGCAGTGGTGAACACGTACAGCGTGGTGACCAGGAAGAAAGCAGGCACGCTGCCGCGCATGGGTAGCTGGAACAGGGGGCCGAGCACGCCGAACAGGGCGATGGCGCTGCCGGCGAGGATCACCAGGGTCATCGCGACCACTTTCGGAAAGAGGATCTGGAAGGGCGACAGGGGGGTGACCATCAGTTGCTCGATGGTGCCCCGCTCCTTCTCCCGCACCATCGCCGCGGCGGGCAGCAGGATGGAGAACAGGGTGATCACCGTGAGCAGCTCGGAGATGCCCATGAACCAGGCGTCGTTCTGGTTGGGGTTGTACCAGACCCGCACATCGGCCTCGACCCGCGGGCCAGCGCCGCCCAGGCCCTCCCGCAAGGCCGCCACCTCAAGCCCGTAGCGGCCGACGATCTGGGCGCCGTAGCTGGATGTCAGGAAGCCCAGCACCGAGTTGGAGGTGTCCACCTGCAACTGCACTGACACCTGCTCGCCGCGCAGCAGGCGTTCGTTGAAGCGAGATGGAATGTCCAGCACCGCCATCACCTCGCCGTCGTCCAGCAGGCGGACGGCCTCGGAGGGGCTGCCGGCCTCGCCGACCGGCCTGAAGTAGGGCGGCTGGAAGCGCCCGGCCAGCTCCCGCGAGGCGAAGCTGCGATCTCCGTCCAACGTGGCGATGGCGGCGTGCTTGAGCTGCATGCTGACGCCGGAGGCGGCCAGATAGATGTCGCCGGTGAAGCTGTACAGGAAGAAGATCATCAGGGCCGCGTCGCGGAAGAGCTGGAGCAGCTCCTTGTGGGTCATCACCCGCAGGCGACGCAGGCCGACGGCGGACAGCAGACCATGGCTCACGATGCAGGCCTCTTGGAGAACAGCAGGTAGCCCAGCCCGAACAGGCCCACCGCGTAGGCGGCCAGCACCGTCACCTCCAGCCACAGGGCATGCCAGCTGACCGCCTTGAGGAAGCAGCCCACCACGATGTTGGTGTAGTACATGGGCGGCAGGGCATGGGCCAGCACCGAGGCGGCCGGCGACAGGGAGGGCAGGGGCAGCAGCACGCCGGAGTAGAGCACCGCCGGGATGATGCTGACGATGCTGGCGACGATCATGGCGGCCACCTGGGTCTGCACCAGCGTCGAGATGACCAGCCCGATGCCGGTGGTGCAGATCACGTAGAGCACCGTGGCGAAGGCGAAGAACAAGGGGTCGCCCTTGAAGGGCGCGCCGAACAGGGTGGTGGCGAGCAGCCACAGGAACATCGCGTTGGCGATCGAGATGGCCACGTAGGGCGCCAGCTTGCCGAGCAGGAACTCGCCAGCGGAGACGGTGGACGAGTAGATGTTGAAGATCGACCCGGACTCCTTCTCGCGCACCACCCCGACGGCGGTGAGGAAGGGCGGCGAAAGCATCATGATCAGCATGATCAGCTTGGGCGCCAGGGACCAGATGCTCTGCACGCTCTGGTTGTAGAGGTAGCGCACCTCGAGCTTCACCGGCTGGACCCGCTGGCGGGCTTCGGCCAGCGGGATGCCACGCACCCGCGACAGGGCCTGAGCCATCCGCTCCAGGCTCACCGCGCTGTTGATGGCGGCCACGTAGCCCATGCTGGTCTGGGTCCGCTCCGGGAAGGTGCCGTCGATCAGTACCTGCACCGGCGCTGCCTCGCCGCGGGTCAGGCGTTCGTCGAAACGGGGCGGGATGACCAGCACCATGCGCACTTGGTTGCCGGCGAGCAGCCCGTCCACCGCCCTTTCGTCGGCGGCATAGCCCTGGAAGGCGAAGTAGCGGGACGAGATGAAGCGGTAGGCGTAATCGCGGCTGGCGGCGGTCCGGTCGTAGTCCACCACTGCGAAGGGCAGGTTCTCCACATCGAGGGTCAGACCATAGCCGAACAGCAGCATCAGCATGGTGGGCACCACGAAGGCCAGGGCGAAGAACAGGCGGTCGCGCAGGATCTCGCGCCATTCTTTCCAGGCCAGGGCGACGATGCGTTGCCGGTTCATTAGGGTCTCCTCGCGGCGTCTTCCAGCGCCGTGATGCGCTGCACGAAGACGTCCTCCATGGACAGGGGACGCAGGCCGGCAGCAAGCACGCCGATACCCGCCCGGGCCAGCAGGGCGGGCAAGCGCTGCAGGTCGGCCTCGGCGTCCGGCGACAGCACATGCACGGCGCGGCCATGCAGCGCCACATGGGCCAAGCCGGCGGCGCGCAGGGCGGCCTGGGCCGGAGCGGGGCGGTCCACCTGCAGTTCGAGCAGGCGGCCGACATGATCGGCGAGTTCCTGCTTCAGCGCTTCCGGCGAGGCGTCGGCCACCACCCGGCCGGCGAACATCAAGGCCAGGTGGTCGCAGTGTTCGGCCTCGCCCATGTAATGGGTGGTCACCAGGATCGCCACGCCCTCCCGGCGCGACAGGTGGAACAGGATGTCCCAGAAGACGCGGCGGCCTATCGGGTCCACCCCCGAGGTGGGTTCGTCGAGGAACAGCACCCGCGGCTCATGCACCAGTGCGCAGCCCAGGGCCAGGCGCTGGCGCAGCCCCATGGGCAGGCGGCCGGCGGCGTCGTTCTCGTAGCCGGCCAGGCCGGCCATGCCGATCACCCAGTCGCTGCGCTGCCGGGCGCGGCGGTCGTCCAGGCCGTAGATGCCGGCATACAGGCGGATGTTCTCCACCACCGAGAGGTCGTGGTACAGGGAGAAGGCCTGGCTCATGTAGCCGATGCGCTCCTTGATGATGCTGCCGGCACTGTGCATGTCGGCGCCGGCCACCCGGCCTTCGCCGGAGGAGGGCGGGAGGATGCCGGTGAGCATCTTGATCACCGTGGTCTTGCCGGCGCCGTTGGCACCGAGCAGTCCGAAGATCTCGCCCGGGGGGACCTGGAAGCTCACCGCATCGGCGGCCCGGAAGTCGCCGAAGACCCGGGTCAGGGCGCGCGCCTCGATGGCCAGCCCAGCGTCGGACGGGCGGGCTGTGCCAGCAGCCTCCAGCGTGGTGTCGAGGCGGGCGCCGCGTTGGCGCAGCATGGCGACGAAGACATCCTCCAGCTCCGGTTCGCGGGCAAACCAGTCGCTGAGGCCGATGGCCGGGCCCGCCGCAGCGGCCAGGCAGTCTTCGATGGCCTGGCGGGCTTCTGCCGGGGCGAGCCCATCGGCGAAGACCCGCAGCCAGGCGCCCATCGCTTCGGTCTGCGGAAAGGCGGCCTTGAGGCGCGGCAGGGCCTCCGCCTGGGGTTCGGCGCGGAACAGGGCCAGGGTGCCGGGTACCCGGGCCACCAGCTCGGCCGGCGTGCCCTGGCCCATCACGCGCCCCTCATGGAACAGGGAGACCCGGTGGAAGCGGTCGGCCTCGTCCAGGTAGGCGGTGGACACCAGGGCGGTGATGCCCTTCTCTTCGAGCAGCTTGCCGAGGATGCTCCAGAAGTCGCGCCGCGACACCGGATCGACGCCAGTGGTCGGTTCGTCGAGGATGACCAGCTCGGGTTCGTGGATCAGGGTGCACACCAAGCCGAGCTTCTGCTTCATGCCACCCGACAGCTGGCGCATGGGGCGCAGGCGGAAGGCGTCGAGGCGGGTCATCTCCAGCAGCAGGCGCTTGCGCTCGGCCAGCTCGGCGTCGGGCACGCCGCGCAGGCGGCCGAAGAAGTCCACGTTCTCGTCGATGGACAGGTCGGGATAGAGGTTGAGGCCCAGCCCCTGGGGCAGGAAGCCGATGCGCTGCTTGACCCGCTCGGCGGCGCGCTCGGAGTCGACCCGGATGCCGAACACCTCCACGGTACCGGCGTCGAAGCTCAGCACACCGGCGATGGCCTTCATCAGGCTGGACTTGCCGGCCCCGTCGGCACCCACCAGGCCGTGGATCTCGCCCTGCTGCACCTCCAGCGCCAGCCCATCGGCGGCAAGCCGCCGGCCGTAGCGCTTGGTGAAGCCGTCGACGCGGATCACGGAGGCGGGCATGGCGGAACTACCAGCGCGGTGCCTGCCAGGGCACCTCTTCCTTCCAGCGGATCACGGCGTCGGCCGGTACGCCGGGGCTCAGGCGGTGCTCTGGATTGGCGTCCAGGTAGAGCTTGACCGCATAGGTCAGCTTGACCCGCTCGTCGGGGGTCTGCACCTCCTTGGGTGTGAACTCGGCCTGGGCGGCAATGTAGCGGGTGGTGGCCGGAAAGGCCTGCTGCGGGAAGGCATCGCTGTGGACGCGTGCCGGCAGGCCGAGGCGCACCTGGCCGATCTGCTTTTCGGGCACGTAGACCTTGAGGTAGAGCTTGTCGAGATCCACCAGGTCGAAGATCGGGGTGCCGGCCGCGACCAGTTCGCCGGCTTCGCGCAGGCGGGACAGCACCACCCCGCCGGCGGGAGCGCGCAGCTCCAGGTCGGCCACCAGGC
>JAFLDU010000141.1 GCA_017309145.1 Zoogloea sp.
CGTGGGCCTGGTGCTCGGCCTGCAGGGTTACGAGACCTTGCAGCGCTACGGTGCCAGCGAGTCCCTGGGCACCCTGGTGGCCCTGTCCCTGGTGCGGGAGCTGGGGCCGGTGGTCGCCGGCCTGCTGTTTGCCAGCCGGGCGGGGTCGGCGGTCACCGCCGAGATCGGCCTGATGAAGGTCACCGAGCAGCTCAAGGCCATGGACATGATGGCGGTCAGCCCGATCGCCCGGGTGGTGGCGCCACGCTTCTGGGGTGGGGTCATCTCCATGCCGCTGCTGGCGGCCTTGTTCTCGGCGATGGGGGTGTTCGGTGGCTGGCTGATCGGCGTGGTGGTGATCGGGGTGGACGACGGAGCCTTCTGGGCCCAGATGCAGGCCGCCGTGGATTTCCATTACGACGTGCTCAACGGGGTCATCAAGAGCTGCGTCTTCGGCGTGGCGGTGGCCCTGATCGCGGTTTTCGAGGGCTACGACTGCGTGCCCACCGCCGAGGGGGTCTCCCGGGCCATCACCCGTACCGTGGTGAGTTCCGCCCTGGCCATCCTGGCGCTTGATTTTGTAATGACGTCTTTCATGTTCCGAGGTTAATGATGAGTCGTACCACGCTTGATCTGTGGGTCGGGGTGTTCGTGGCGATGGGTATCGCCGCGCTGTTCTTCCTGGCGATCAAGGTCGGCAGTGTCTCCGGGTCGGATATCCAGTCGCCCTACATGCTCACCGCCCGCTTCGACAACATCGGCGGGCTCAAGGTGAGGGCGCCCGTCAAGGTGGCTGGGGTGCTGGTCGGCCGGGTGTCCGAGATCCGCTACGACAATGAACGCTTTCAGGCCGAAGTGGTCTTTTCGGTGGATGGGCGCTACAAGTTTCCGACCGACACCTTTGCCAACATCCTGACCTCCGGTCTGCTCGGCGAGCAGTATCTCGGGCTTGATCCCGGCGGTGAGGAGAAAATGCTGGCGCCGGGCGATGTCATCAAGAAGACGCAATCGGCCGTTGTACTCGAGAAGCTGATCAGTCAGTTCATGTTCAGCAAGGCGGCAGAGGGCGACACCGCGCCGGCCAAGTAAGGCCGGGCTCAACCCAACACAGAGCAGAGAGCATGCGGCGGACATGTCCGCGCATGAATCAACATGAAGAACAGGAAAGCAGAATTGAGGGCGGTATCGCGGGGGCTTGCCTGCCTCGTGCTGAGCCTTGGCCTGACGGCCTGTGCTGGCCCCGGGGGGCATCCCAAGGATCCGCTGGAGCCCCTCAACCGGGCCACCTTTGCCTTCAACGACACCGCTGACAAGTATGTGATGCGCCCGGTGGCCCAGGTCTATGACTACGTGCCACTGCCAATCAAGGTGGGTGTCGGTAACTTCTTCGGCAACATCGGCGACCTCTGGATAGGGGTCAATAACGTGCTGCAGGGCAAGATCACCGACGGTCTGTCTGACGGCGGCCGGGTGCTCGTCAACTCCACGGTCGGCATCTTTGGCCTCTTCGACATCGCCACCGAGCTGGGCCTCGAGAAGCATGACGAAGACCTCGGGCAGACGCTGGCCACGTGGGGCGTGGGTGATGGGCCCTACTTGGTGCTGCCCCTGCTTGGCCCGAGCAACGTGCGCGATACCGTCGGCCTGATCGGTGACCTCACCGCCGACCCGGTCTGGCAGGTCGAGGAGGTGGCGACCCGCAACTCCCTGACCGGCCTGCGTTTCGTCCACCGCCGCGCGTCCCTGCTGGGGGCCGATACTACGGTGGAGCAGGCCGCCCTGGACAAATACGGCTACATGCGCAGTTTCTACTTCCAGTATCGCCTCAACCAGATCCATGACGGTCAGCCGCCCCGGGTGAAGGATCCGGACGACGAGTGAGGCCGGCTGTGTCCCACGACAACAAAGAGAACCACTGATGAACAAGATTGCTTCCCTGCTTGCCGCGCTGGCCCTCAGCTTCGGCGTCCAATTCAATGCCCTGGCCGTCGATGCCACAGCCCCGGATGCCCTCGTCAAGAGCGTCACCGATGATGTGATCACCATCGTGCGTCAGGACAAGGCCATCCAGTCTGGCGACACCCGCAAGGCGGTCGAGCTGGTCGAGACCCGGGTGCTGCCCTACTTCGATTTTGCGCACATGACCCGTCTTGCCGTGGGCAAGGACTGGAAGCAGGCCACCCCCGAGCAGAAAGCCGTGCTGACCCAGGAGCTCAAGACCCTGCTGGTGCGCACCTACTCCAATGCCCTGACTCAGTACCGCAACCAGCAGATCGACTTCAAGCCGCTCAAGGCCAAGCCCGAAGACACCGACGTACTTGTCCGCACCGAGGTGCGTCAGCCTGGTGCGAAGGCGGTGCAGATCGATTACAACCTCGAGAAGCTTGCCGATGGCTGGAAGGTCTACGATGTGCTGGTGGCCGGAGTGAGCCTTGTCACCAACTACCGGGACGACTTTGGCAAGGAAGTGCGGGCGGGCGGCATCGATGGCCTGATCAAGTACCTCAAGGACAAGAACAAGCAGCTCGACACCCCGGCTACCGCCAAGAAATGATCCGTACCGAAGGCAACCGGCTGAGCCTCTCCGGGCCCGTCACCCTCGCCACCGCCGCCGAACTGGCAGAGGCCGGGCGCGGGCCGGTGGCTGCGGCCGACCTGGTCGTAGACCTGTCCGGGGTGACCCAGGTGGATTCATCGGCCCTGGCCGTGCTGCTGAGCTGGGTTCGTGTCGCGCGGGGCGCGGGGCGCACCCTCTCCATCGACCAGGCCCCCCCGGCGCTGGTCAGTCTTGCGTCCCTTTACGACGTCGACGCCATCCTGCCGCTGGCCCGCTAGGGCCCGCCCTTCCTTTTGCGCGCTCTCCGCCCATGATTCCTGCGATCCGCATAGCCGGTGTCACCAAGCGTTTCCGTTCCCTGCAGGCCCTGGCCGGCGTGGATCTGGAGGTGGCCCAGGGTGAATTCTTCGGTCTGCTGGGCCCCAACGGGGCTGGCAAGACCACTCTCATCTCGTCCCTGGCGGGGCTTGCCCGCCCTGACTCCGGCACCCTCGAGGTGATGGGGCACGACGTGGTCAAGGACTACCGGGCGGCCCGTCTGGCGCTGGGGGTGGTGCCCCAGGAACTGGTCTTCGACCCGTTCTTTTCCGTGCGCGAGATGCTGAAAATCCAGTCCGGCTACTTCGGCATCCGCAACAACGACGACTGGATCGACGAGATCCTCCATCACCTGGACCTCACCGGCAAGGCTGGCGCCAACATGCGCATGCTCTCCGGCGGCATGAAGCGGCGCGCCCTGGTGGCCCAGGCGCTGGTCCATCGCCCGCCGGTGATCGTCCTCGACGAGCCCACCGCCGGGGTGGACGTGGAGTTGCGGCAGGGTTTGTGGCAGTTCATCCGCAAGCTCAACCAGGACGGCCACACCATCGTCTTGACCACCCACTACCTCGAAGAGGCCGAGACCCTGTGCGGGCGCATCGGCATGCTCAAGGCCGGCCGGGTGGTGGCCCTGGACACCACGGCCAACCTGTTGCAGCGCTTCGCCAGTCATACCCTGCGGGTCAGCCTGGCGGAACCGATCACCCTGGTCGGGCCGCTGGCCGGCAAGCTGCTCAGGGCCGAAGGCAACACCCTCGAGTTCGGCTTCGACGCCTTCGACGAGGTGGCCGATCTGCTGGCCGGTGTGCGTACCTGCGGTGGCAAGGTCATGGACATGGTCCTCGGCAAGCCCGACATGGAGCAGGTCTTCGTTGGCATCATGAACCAGAACTGAGGCGACCCATGGAAGGCTTCAAGACCCTGCTGTACAAGGAATGCCTGCGTTTCTGGAAGGTCGGCTTCCAGACCGTGCTGTCGCCGGTGCTCAATGCGGTGCTCTACCTGCTCATCTTCGGCCACGTGCTGGAGGATCACGTGCAGCCCTATCCGGGGGTCAGCTACACGGCCTTCCTGGTGCCGGGCCTAGTGATGATGACGGTGCTGCAGAACGCCTTTGCCAACAGCTCCTCCTCGCTGATCCAGAGCAAGATCACCGGCAACATCGTGTTCGTGCTGCTGCCACCGATCTCCTACCGGGAGTTCTATGCGGCCTACGTGCTGGCGGCGGTGCTGCGCGCCACACTGTGCGGCATCGGCGTGCTGCTGGTGTCGCTGCCCCTGACCGAGCTGCACTTTGCCGCGCCGGGCTGGATCATCGCCTTCACCCTGATGGGCGGCGCCTTCCTGGGCAGCCTTGGCGTGATCGCCGGCATCTGGGCCGACAAGTTCGACCAGCTGGCGGCCTTCCAGAACTTCCTGATCATGCCGCTGACCATGCTCTCCGGCGTCTTCTATTCGATTCACTCCCTGCCGGCAGTGTGGCAGGGGGTGTCGCATTTCAACCCGTTTTTCTTCATGATTGACGGGTTCCGTTACGGCTTTTTCGGTGTCTCCGACGTGTCCCCGTGGACCAGCTTCGGAGTCGTTTCCACCTGTTTTGTCGTGCTCGCCGCAATCACCCTGCAAATGCTTGCCAGGGGCTACAAGCTGCGGGCCTGAGGATGTGAATCATGTTTCTGGCCAGTGAAATCGAACGCCTCATCGCCGCAGGGCTCGAGTGCGAATTCCTGAAGATCGAAGGCGACGACGGCACCCATTTCGCCGGTGTCGTGGTCAGCCCGGCCTTCGAGGGCAAGCCCCGGGTGCGTCAGCACCAGGCCGTTTACGCCACCCTTGGCAAGCTCATGGGCAACGAGATCCACGCCCTCCAGCTGTCCACCTACACGCCCGCCCAGTGGGCCGAATTTCAGAAGGAACTGGGCTGAAACACGCCCTTGATGCATGGATAAACTGTTGATCGAAGGCGGCGCCCGACTGTCGGGCGAAGTCGCCATTTCCGGCGCCAAGAACGCGGCCCTGCCCATCCTGTGTGCGGCGTTGCTGACGGCCGAGCCGGTCACCTTCACCAATGTGCCGCGGCTCAACGACATCGCCACCCTGCTGCGCCTGCTTGAGCAGATGGGCGTCAAGGTCAGCCGCGATGGCGACAGCGTGACCCTCGATGCTGCCGGTGTGAACAATCCGCTGGCCTCCTACGAGATGGTCAAGACCATGCGCGCCTCCATCCTGGTGCTGGGGCCCCTGGTGGCCCGCTTCGGCGAGGCGCGGGTGAGTCTGCCCGGCGGCTGCGCCATCGGCGCCCGACCGGTGGATCAGCACATCAAGGGGCTGCAGGCCATGGGGGCCGAGGTCAAGGTGGAGCATGGCTACGTCCATGCCAAGGTGCCGCGCCTGAAGGGGGCCCGCCTGTTCACCGACATGGTCACCGTGACCGGCACCGAGAACCTGATGATGGCAGCCTGTTTGGCCGAGGGCGAGACGGTGATCGAGAATGCCGCCCGCGAGCCCGAGGTGGTCGATCTGGCCAACTGCCTGGTGGCCATGGGGGCCCGCATCTCCGGCGCCGGTGGCGACGTGATCCGCATCCAGGGCGTACCGGCCCTGCATGGAGCGACCCACCGGGTGATGCCCGACCGCATCGAGACCGGCACCTATCTGTGTGCGGCCGCCGTCACCGGTGGAGAAGTGCGTCTGACCGGCACCTCGGCCAGCTACCTTGATGCGGTGGTGGACAAGCTCATGGATGCCGGCTGCGAGGTCTTTGCCGAACGGGATGCGGTGCGCCTGAAGGCGCCGGCCCGCCTCAATGCGGTGAGCCTGCGCACGGCGCCGTACCCGGCCTTTCCGACCGACATGCAGGCCCAGTTCATGGCCCTCAACGCGGTGGCCGAGGGCACCGCGGTGATCCGCGAGACCATCTTCGAGAACCGCTTCATGCACGCGGTCGAGCTCCAGCGCCTCGGCGCCGACATCAAGATCGACGGCAACACGGCCTTCGTGAAGGGCGTCGCCAGGCTGCAGGGCGCGACCGTGATGGCCACCGACCTGCGCGCCTCGGCGAGCCTGATCATCGCCGGTCTGGTGGCCGAGGGCGAGACCATCGTGGACCGGATCTACCACCTCGATCGTGGCTACGAGAAGCTGGAAGAAAAACTCACCGCCCTGGGCGCGCGGGTCAGCCGCATCCGCTGAGGATGGTCGTAGGGGCGGCTTCAGCCGCCCACAGGTGCCGGAGCAGAGTCCGAGGGTGGCTGAAGCCGCCCCTACAGCGCCCCCTGGCACCCACCTAGATCACGCTCAGTACGCGGAGCTGGATCGGGTGGCCCTCGGGGGTCTTCCAGTCGATCACCTGGCCGGCGGACAAGCCGAGCAGGGCGCTGCCGGCGGGCGAGAAGATGGAGACACGGCCCAGGGCGGCGTCGGCCTCGTGGGGCCAGGCCAGGGTCAGTTCGTATTCGCGGCCCGAGTGTTCCTCGCGGAAGCGGGCGCGGCGGTTGATGGCGATCACATCGGCCGGCAGTTCGTCGGTGTCGACGATGCGGGCGCGCTCCAGTTCGGCGCGCAGGCCGTCCAGGTCGCTGCGGTTGCGGGTGGGGGGCTTGGAAAGCAGGCCCTCCAGGCGTTCCAGGTCGTCGGCGGAGACGGTGATTTCGGGTTTCATGACGAGATCCTTGCTTGATGACAAAAGAAAATGGCCGAGCCGCCTGAGGCGGACCAGCCATGAACCGAAGGCTAACAGAAGCCGGTGCCGGGGACAAACCTTCGGACCGGCCCGGCGGCGGATCGTTGCCCGATCGGCTAGAATCTCTTTTTACGCAGACAGATCATCATCTTGAACGGCATTACGCTTGCCCTCTCGAAGGGCCGAATTTTCGAGGAGACCCTGCCGCTGCTCGCCGCTGCGGGGATCACGCCGACCGACAACCCGGAAAGCTCACGCAAACTCATCATCGGCACCAACCGGCCGGATGTGCGCCTGGTCATCGTGCGCGCCACCGATACCCCCACCTATGTGCAGTATGGTGCGGCCGACATGGGCATCGCCGGCAAGGACGTGCTGATCGAGCACGGCGGGGCGGGCCTCTACCAGCCCCTCGACCTCAACATCGCCAAGTGCCGCCTGTGCGTTGCGGTGCCCAAGGAGTTCGACTACGCCGCTGCGGTGAAGCGTGGCGCGCGCATCCGGGTCGCCACCAAGTACGTCAACGCGGCCAAGGCGCACTTTGCCGCCAAGGGCATGCACGTGGACCTGATCAAGCTCTACGGCTCCATGGAGCTGGCGCCGCTGGTCGGGCTGGCCGACGCCATCGTCGACCTGGTGTCCACCGGCAGCACCCTGAAGGCCAACAATCTCGTGGAGGTGGAGGACATCATGCCCATCAGCTCCCGTCTCGTCGTCAACCAGGCGTCCCTCAAGCTCAAGCGTGAGCTCATCCAGCCGGTGCTGGACGCCTTCGCCGGAGCCATCAGGCCATGACCGAAGCCCTCATCCGCCGTCTCTCGTCCAGCCAGGCCGGCTTCACGGCCACCCTCGACGCGCTGCTGGCCTTCGAGGGCAGCACCGATGCGGCCATCGAACAGGCCGTGGCCGACATCCTGCAGGCCGTGCGCCGTGATGGTGACCAGGCCGTGGTCGACTACACCCGCCGCTTCGACCACCTCGAGGCGGCCGACATGGCGGCCCTGGAACTGCCCCGCGCCGAACTGGAGGCCGCCCTGGCAGGCCTCTCCGCCGAGCAGCGCCAGGCCCTCGAAACCGCCGCCGAGCGGGTGCGCAGCTACCACCAGCGCCAGGTGATCGAATCCTGGCGCTACACCGATGAAGCGCCAGGGATGGACGGCACCCGGCTTGGCCAGAAGGTCACTCCGCTGGACCGGGTCGGCCTGTACGTGCCCGGCGGCCGCGCCTCCTATCCCAGCTCGGTGCTGATGAACGCCATCCCCGCCAAGGTGGCCGGGGTGGGCGAGCTGATCATGGTGGTGCCGACCCCCCGCGGCGAGAAGAATCCGCTGGTGTTGGCCGCCGCGGCCATCACCGGGGTCGATCGGGTGTTCACCATCGGCGGCGCCCAGGCCGTGGCCGCGCTGGCCTATGGCACGGCGACCATCCCCCAGGTGGACAAGATCGTCGGCCCCGGCAACGCCTACGTGGCCAGCGCCAAGCGCCGGGTCTTCGGCACCGTCGGCATCGACATGGTGGCCGGTCCCTCCGAGGTGCTGGTGATCTCCGATGGCTCCGGCGAGCCCGACTGGGTGGCGATGGACCTCTTCGCCCAGGCCGAGCACGACGAGCTGGCCCAGTCCATCCTGCTGTGCACCGACGAGGCCTTCATCGGCCGGGTCGAGGAGAGCATCGCCCGCCTGCTGCCGCAGATGCCGCGCCGGGAGACCATTGCGGTGTCCCTGAAGAACCGGGGGGCGTTGATCCACGTGAAGGATCTGGCCGAGGCCTGTGCCATCGCCAACCGCATCGCGCCGGAGCACCTGGAGCTGTCCCTCGCCGACCCCTATCAGTGGATCGACGAGATCCGCCATGCCGGGGCGATCTTCATCGGCCACTACTCGGTGGAGGCGCTGGGCGATTACTGTGCCGGCCCCAACCACGTGCTGCCGACCATGCGCAGTGCCCGTTTCTCGAGTCCGCTGGGGGTGTATGACTTCCAGAAGCGGACCAGCCTGATCGACATTTCCGAACAGGGTGCCCAGACCCTCGGCCGCATTGCCTCGGTGCTGGCCCATGGGGAAGGCCTGCAGGCCCATGCCCGCTCGGCGGAGATGCGTCTCAAGCCCTGAGCCGCGCTCCACGACGACACGCAAAAAGCCCGGCTCCCCGCCGGGCTTTTTGCTGGTTTCCCCGTCTAGTCCGTCTCGGCCAGCAGGCCCAGGATGTCGTGTCCGTAGGCGTCCAGCTTGCGGTCGCCCACCCCCGAGATGGTGCCCAGGGCATCGATGCTGTCGGGCCGCTGGCGGGCGATGTCGCGCAGGGTGGCGTCGTGGAAGATCACGTAGGCCGGCACATTGCGTTCCTTCGCCGTGCTGGCCCGCCAGGCCCGCAGCCGCTCCAGCAGCACGGCCTCGGCGCCGGTGGCCTCGGGCCAGTCACGCAGCTTGCGCGTCGTGTCGGCCTTGCGCCCTTTCCTGGCCGGCGCCGCGTCGATGCGCAGGGTGAAGCTGCTCTCGCCGCGTAGCAGGGGGCGGGCGGCCTCCGTGAGGGTCAGGGCCCCATAGCGTTCGTGGTCCACCGCCAGGGCGCCATGGGCAACCAACTGGCGGATCAGGGTGCGCCAGCCCTTGTCATCGAGTTCGTTGCCGATGCCGAAGGTGCTCACCTGATCGTGCTGCCACTCCCTCACCTTGTCGGTGAGCTTGCCCAGCAGTACATCCACGATGTGCCCTGCGCCAAAGCGGCTGCCCGTGCGGAACACGCAGGACAGGGCCTTGCGGGCCGACTCGCTGGCGTCGCGGACCTGGGGCGGATTCAGACAGGTATCGCAGTTGCCGCAGGGCTCAGAAGCTTCGTCGAAGTAGCCCAGCAGGCGCTGGCGGCGGCAGCCGGTGGTTTCGCACAGGCCGAGCAGGGCATCCAGCTTGGCGGTGGACACCCGCTTGACCTCGTCGTTGGCCTCGCCCTGATCGATGAAGCGGCGTTGCTGCACCAGGTCGGCCACGCTGTAGGCCATCCAGGCTTCGGCGGGTTGCCCGTCGCGGCCGGCGCGGCCGGTCTCCTGGTAGTAGCCCTCGATCGAGCGGGGCAGGTCCAGGTGGGCCACGAAGCGCACGTCGGGTTTGTCGATGCCCATGCCGAAGGCCACGGTGGCGACCATCACGATGCCGTCCTCACGCAGGAAGCGGTCCTGGTTGATGGCCCGCTCGTCGGCGCCCATGCCGGCATGGTAGGGCAGGGCGGTGATGCCCTTCTCCTGCAGCCAGGCAGCGGTCTCATCCACCTTCTTGCGGGAACTGCAGTAGACGATGCCGGCTTCGCCCAGGTGACCGTCCTTCAGGAAAGTGAGCAACTGGGCGCGGGGATTGTCCTTGGGAACGATGGTGTAGCGGATGTTCGGCCGGTCGAAGCTGGAGACGAACTCGCGGGCTTCGAGCAGGCGCAGGCGCTCGGCGATCTCGCGGCGGGTCTGGGCGTCGGCGGTGGCGGTCAGGGCGATCCGCGGCACCTGGGGGTAGCGCTCCGGCAGGATCGACAGCTGCAGGTACTCGGGGCGGAAGTCGTGGCCCCACTGGGATACGCAGTGCGCCTCGTCGATGGCGAAGAGCGCCAGTTGGCCGGCTTCGTGGAGGTGGTCCAGGAGATCCAGGAAGCGCGGCGTGACCAGGCGCTCGGGGGCCACGTAGAGCATGTCGAGGGCGCCGGCGAGCATGGCTCGTTCGATCTCCATGGCCCGCTCGAAGCTCAGGCTGGAGTTCAGGAAGTCGGCCGCCGCCCCCACCTCCTTGAGCGCGCTGACCTGGTCCTGCATCAATGCGATGAGGGGCGATACGACGATGGCCACACCAGGCCGCAACAGGGCCGGAATCTGGTAGCACAGGGACTTGCCGCCGCCGGTTGGCATCAGCACCAACGCGTCGCCGCCGGCCGCCACGTGTTCGACGATGTCCTCCTGCGGACCGCGGAAGCCGGTGTAGCCGAAGACGTGGAAGAGGGTTTCGCGGGCGCGGCTCATGGGGCCGGAATTCTACCCCGGCTTGGGCCGGCGAGGAGGCAGGGATTGTGTGTCGTGGAGGGGCGGCATTGCCGCATTGCAGCTAAACTCCGCCTTTTTTCCACCAGGGGACTTCCATGCAGGGTTTGAAGGCGTTCGGCAACGGCATCCATGCCATCGATTCGGGCTACACCGGGCCTGACGTGGCGGCCATCCACTTGATCGAGGAGGGGGGCAGGGCGGCGCTGGTGGATACGGGTAACAACGCGTCGCTGCGGCATGTCCTGGAAGCCCTGGCAGCCATCGGGTTGTCGGCCGAGTCGGTGGATTATGTGCTGCTGACCCACATTCACCTCGACCACGCCGGGGGGGCGGGGGCCTTCATGCAGGCCTTCCCCAACGCCAGACTGGTGGTGCATCCGCGTGGGGCGCGTCATATGGCCGAGCCTTCGAAGCTGTTTGCCGGGGTGTCGGCGGTATATGGGCCGGAGCGGGCGAAGGCGCTCTATGGCGAGCTGATCCCTGTCCCTGTCGAGCGCATCATCGAGGCGGGCGACGGCCACGCGCTGGATCTGGCCGGGCGCAGGATCCGGGTGTTCGACACCCCGGGTCATGCCCGCCACCATGTGTGCTACTTCGATACCAAGAGCCGCAGCTTCTTCACCGGCGATACCTTTGGCCTGTCCTACCGCAGCCTGGACGTGGAGGGGCGACCCAGCATCTTTCCGACGACCACGCCGGTGCAGTTCGAGCCGGAGGCCATGCACGCCTCGATCCGCCGCATGGAGGCCGAGGCTCCGACGGCGATGTATCTGACCCATTACGCCCAGGTCACCGATGTACCGCGCCTGGCCGCCGATCTGCACCGCCTGATCGACGCCCACGTGGCCATTGCCGAGCGTCATGCAGCGGCGGAGGGGCGCAAGGATCGGATCGAGGCCGACATCTGGGCCCTGGTCGGAGAGGAGGCTGCCCGCAACGGCTGGACGGTGCCGGAAGCCGAGTGGCGGCGCATCCTGGCGCTGGATGTGGAGCTGAATGCGCAGGGCTTGGACGTGTGGCTGGCCGGGCGGCAGGGGTAGCCACTGTAAAGCGGTGCAGGGGCGCTGTAGGGGCGGCTTCAGCCGCCCGCAGGTGCTTGATCGAAGTCCGCGGGCGGCTGAAGCCGCCGCTACAGGTTCATCCCCTCCGAAGCCCTCATGCCGTGCCGAAAACCTGCTCCCACAGCCCCCGCACCCCGGCTGCCGCCTCTGCGACCTGCTCCCGCTCCACCCGCGAGGCTTGGTTGTTGAGGCGCAGGCCGTGCTGCAGACGGCGGTATTCCCGGTAGCTGTCGGCCACCGTGCCGGCCTGCTCGTGGGGGATGAGGCCGAGTTCGCCGGCCATGTGGAGCAGGGCGATGTTGCCCAGGTTGCCGGTGAGGCTGGCGTGCTGATGGGCGTGGCCGAGGACCAGGTACTGGACGATGAACTCGACGTCGATCAGGCCGCCCCGGTCGTGCTTCAGGTCGAACAGCTCGGTCTTGTTGGGGTGGGCGTCGGCCATGCGCTGGCGCATCGCGATGACCTCCTCCCGCAGCTTGGTCAGATCGCGCTTCTGACGCAGCACTTCCACCCGGATCTCCTCGAATTTGCGGCCGATCTCCCGATCGCCGGCACAGAAGCGGGCCCGGGTGAGGGCCTGGTGCTCCCAGACCCAGGCGTTTTCCAGCTGGTACTGGCGGAAGGACTCCAGGGACACCACCATCAGGCCAGCGTCGCCATTCGGGCGCAGGCGTAGGTCCGTCTCGAAAAGGTGGCCGGCCGGGGTCTGGGCCGATAGCCAGGTGTTGGTGCGCTGGCCCAGGCGGGTGTAGACCTCGGCGGCCTCGGGGGCGTCGTCGTCATGCACGAAGACCATGTCCAGGTCGGAGGCATAGCCCAGCTCCTTGCCGCCCAGCTTGCCGTAGGCCAGCACGGCGAACTTCGGGTCGTCCCGGTGGCGAGTCTTGATCTTGCGCCAGCACATGGTGACGCTGAGATCCACGATGATGTCGGCGAGGGCCGACAGGAAGTCGGCGTGGCGCTCCACGGTGAGCTTGCCGGCGATGTCCTTGGTGAGCAGACGGAACACCTGGGCGTGGTGGTGCTCGCGCATCAGGTCCATCTGGCGTTCCATGTCCGGCTCGATCTCATCGAGCTGGCGGGCCAGGTCGGCGCGGAAGGCGGGCAGATCGAGCTCTTCCTCGAGGATGCGCGGATCCAGGGCTTCGTCGAGCAGGATGGGATGGCGGTTGAGGAACTGGGCTGCCCAGGCCGAGGCGCCGACCAGTTCGGCGACCTTGTGCAGGGTCTGCGGGTACTGCTGGAGCAGGGCCAGGTAGGAGCCGCGCCGGCTGATCGCATCGAGCATGTCGAGCAGGCGCTCGAAGGTGGCGTTGGGGTCGGTGGTCTCGGCGGCGGCCTCGACCACCCGGGGGATCAGCGGGTCGAAGCGGGTCTTGATCGACGGCGGCATCTGCAGGTAACGGTTGCCGCCCTTGAGGGTGGCCAGGCGCCGCGCGGCGGAGGCCGGGTCGGCATAGCCGAGGCGCCGGAACTCCTCGCCGCAGTGCTCTTCGTCGCTGGCGCTGGCCCACAGGGTATCGAGATCATGGCCCTTTTCGTTGGGGTCGCCGAATACGCCGTTGAAGTGGCGGGCCACCGCGCCGCGGTGGTCATCGAGCTCGTTGAGCAGGCCTTCGTAGGTGGCAAAGCCCATGGCGACAAAGGCGGAATCCCAGTTCCATTGAAAAGGATAAAGGCCATGGGTGGGCACTGTATATCCGCCACGGTCGTTGGCACTGAGAACTGCACGCGCCTGCGCA
>JAFLDU010000142.1 GCA_017309145.1 Zoogloea sp.
CTACGAGCCGCTGCCCCTGCACAAGCCGTCCGCCACCCGGGCCCAGGCCGAGAAGACCCTGGCCATGCTCAACGCCGCCGAGCGCCCGCTGATCGTGGCTGGCGGCGGGGTCATCAACGCCGATGCGGCGGCCCGCCTGCAGGAGTTCGCCGAGCTGACCGGCGTGCCGGTGATCCCGACCCTGATGGGCTGGGGCAGCCTCCCCGACGACCACCCGCTGATGGCCGGCATGGTCGGCTTGCAGACCTCCCACCGCTACGGCAACGCGACGATGCTGGCCTCCGACTTCGTGATCGGCATCGGCAACCGCTGGGCCAACCGCCACACCGGCTCGGTGGATGTCTATACCGAGGGTCGCAAGTTCGTGCATATCGACATTGAACCGACCCAGATCGGCCGCGTCTTCGGGCCGGACTACGGGATCGTCTCCGACGCCGGCGCAGCCCTCGACCAGCTGATCGCCGTCGCCCGCGACTTGAAGGCGGCCGGCCAGCTGCCCTGCCGCAAGGCCTGGGTGGCCGACTGCCAGGAACGCAAGCGCACCCTGCTGCGCAAGACCCACTTCGACACCACGCCGATGAAGCCCCAGCGCGTGTACGAAGAGATGAACAAGGCCTTCGGCCAGGACACCTGCTACGTCAGCACCATCGGCCTGTCGCAGATCGCCGCGGCCCAGTTCCTGCACGTGTACAAGCCGCGCCACTGGATCAACTGCGGCCAGGCGGGCCCCCTGGGATGGACCATCCCGGCAGCCCTCGGCGTCTGTGCGGCCGATCCCCAGCGCAAGGTGGTGGCGGTCTCCGGCGACTATGACTTCCAGTTCATGATCGAAGAGCTGGCCGTCGGCGCCCAGTTCAAGCTGCCCTATCTGCACGTGGTGGTGAACAACGCCTACCTGGGCCTGATCCGCCAGTCCCAGCGTGGCTTCGACATGGACTACTGCGTGCAGCTGGCCTTCGAGAACATCAACGCCCCCGAGACCGAAGGTTACGGCGTCGATCACGTCACCGTCGTCGAAGGCCTGGGCTGCAAGGCCATCCGCGTGCGCCATGCCGAGGAGATCCAGCCCGCCTTTGCCCAGGCCCGCGCCTGGATGGAGGAGTTCCGGGTGCCGGTGGTGGTGGAGATCGTTCTCGAGCGGGTGACCAACATCTCCATGGGCACCGAGATCAACGCCATCAACGAGTTCGAAGAGCTGGCCGAGAAGGGCGCCGACGCCCCCACCGCGATCGCCTTGCTGGATTGAACCCTGTCTGATGGGGCGGCTGAAGCCGCCCCTACATGGAGAACACCGACCATGCTTCGATTTGCTGCCAATCTTTCAATGCTGTTCACCGAGCTGCCCTTCATGGAGCGCTTCGGCGCCGCCGCCGCGGCCGGTTTCAAGGGGGTGGAATACCTCTTCCCCTATGCCTTTGCCAAGGAAGACCTGGCCGCCGAGCTGGCCCGCCACGGTCTGGTGCAGGTGCTGCACAACCTGCCCGCCGGCAACTGGGAGGCCGGCGAGCGGGGCATCGCCTGCCACCCGGAGCGGGTCGCCGAATTCCGCGAGGGTGTCGCCCGGGCCATCGACTACGCCACCGCCCTGGGCTGCACCCAGGTCAACTGCCTGGCCGGCATCGCCCCGGCCGGCGTGTCCGCTGCGGCCCTGCGCGAGACCTTCGTGGCCAACCTGCGCTTCGCCGCGGCGCAGCTCCAGGAAGCCGGCATCCGCCTGCTGATCGAGCCGATCAACACCTTCGACATCCCGGGCTTCTACCTCAACCGTACCGCTCAGGCGGCGGAGATCCTCGACGAGGTCGGCTCCGACAACCTCTTCATCCAGTACGACATCTACCACGCCCAGCGCATGGAGGGCGAGCTGGCGGCCACCGTGGCCCGCCACCTGCCGCGCATCGCCCACATCCAGCTCGCCGACAACCCCGGCCGCCACGAGCCGGGCACGGGTGAGATCCACTACCCCTGGCTGCTGCGCCACATCGACGGCCTGGGCTACCCGGGCTGGATCGGCTGCGAATACAAGCCTGCCACCACCACCACCGAAGGCCTCGGCTGGCTGCAGGCCTACTGAAGCCCCCACCCCGACGAGAACACTACAAAGACAAGGACAGGAGACAAGATCATGGCAAACATCGGATTCATCGGCCTCGGCATCATGGGCGCCCCCATGGCCGGCCACCTCATCGCCGGCGGCCACACCGTGCATACCTTCACCCATGGCAACACCCCGGCTGCCCTCGTCGAGGCCGGCGCCCGGGTGTGCGCCAGCGGCGCCGAGGTGGCCCGCGCCGCCGACATCATCATCACCATGGTGCCCGACACCCCCCACGTGGAAGACGCCTTGTTCAACCCCGAGGGCGTCGCCGCCGGCCTGACCCCGGGCAAGATCGTGGTGGACATGAGCTCCATCGCCCCGGTGGCCACCAAGGGTTTTGCCCAGCGCATCAAGGCCCTCGGCTGCGAGTACCTGGACGCCCCCGTGTCCGGTGGTGAAGTGGGTGCCAAGGCCGCCAGCCTGACCATCATGGTCGGCGGTAGCGAGGCCGCCTTCGACAAGGTCAAGCCCCTGTTCGAACTGATGGGCAAAAACATCACCCTGGTGGGCGGCAACGGCGACGGCCAGATCACCAAGGTGGCCAACCAGATCATCGTGGCGTTGACCATCGAGGCAGTGGGCGAGGCCCTTCTGCTGGCCGCCAAGGCCGGCGCCGACCCCGCCAAGGTGCGCCAGGCCCTGATGGGCGGCTTCGCCAACTCGCGCATCCTCGAGGTGCACGGCGAGCGCATGGTGAAGCGGACCTTCGACCCCGGCTTCCGCATCGAGCTGCACCAGAAGGACCTCAACCTGGCCCTCGCCACCGGCCGCCAGCTCGGTGTGCCGCTGCCCAACACCGCCACCGCCCAGGAGCTCTTCAACGCCTGCGCGGCCCACGGCGGGGCAGGCTGGGACCACTCCGCCCTGGTGCGGGCACTGGAGAAGATGGCCAACTTCGAGATCGGCCAGCAGGCCGCCTGAGGAGCCGAGCCATGCGCCATCTCGCCATCGAAGTGGGCTCGCGGCGCTTCGTCGCGCGCCTGGAGGAAGAGGCCGCCCCGAAGACCTGCGCGGCCTTCCTCAAGCTGCTGCCCTTCTCCAACCAGGTCATCCACTCCCGCTGGAGCGGCGAGGCGGTGTGGGTGCCGCTGGCGGATTTCGACACCGGCCTGGATTTCGAGAACCACACCAGCCACCCCTCGCGCGGCGACGTGCTGCTCTATCCGGGGGGCTTCTCGGAGACCGAGATCCTGTTCGCCTACGGCAGCAGCCGCTTCGCCAGCAAGATGGGGCAACTGGCCGGCAACCACTTCCTGACCGTGGTGGAAGGGGCGGATCAGCTCATGGACATGGGCCGCGAGGTACTCTGGAAGGGTGCCCAGTGGATCCGCTTCACCGACCTGGGCAAACGCTAGGCCAGCCGGGTGGGGACGGACGCATGCCCGTCGCCCAGCCTGGCTGCACCCACCATCAAGACAGGACACCACCATGACCCATCCCACCCCTCGCGACCTGCTCAGTGCCCTTTTCGACGCAGCAGTGCAGGCGGCCCAGCCGGCGCACTGCATCCCCCGTTTCCTGCCGGCGCCGCCCAAGGGCCGGACCCTGGTGATCGGGGCCGGCAAGGCCTCGGCGGCGATGGCCCAGGCCCTCGAGCGCCACTGGCCGGGCCCCCTGTCCGGGCTGGTGGTGACGCGCTACGGCTACGCCGTGCCCTGCGAGCGCATCGAGATCGTCGAGGCCGCCCACCCGGTGCCCGATGCTGCCGGCCGCGAGGCCGCCGGGCGCTTGCTCGAGCTGGTGCAGGGCCTGAGCGCCGACGACCTGGTGATCTGCCTGATCTCCGGCGGCGGCTCGGCCCTGCTGCCGCTGCCGGGGGAGGGCGTCAGCCTGGAGGACAAGCAGGCCATCAACCGCGCCCTGCTCAAGTCCGGCGCCACCATCTCGGAGATGAACTGCGTGCGCCGCCACCTCTCGGCCATCAAGGGCGGGCGCTTGGCAGCGGCCTGCCACCCGGCGCGGGTGGTGAACCTGTTGATCTCCGACGTGCCGGGCGACAACCCCATGGACATCGCCTCCGGGCCCACCGTGGCCGACCCCACCACCTGCGCCGACGCCCTGGAGATCGTGCGCCGTTACGGCATCGACCTGCCGGCCGGCGCCCGGGCCCTGTTGGAGAGTGGCCGCGGCGAGACGGTGAAGCCGGGTGACCCCCGTCTCGCCGCCGTCGAGACCCATCTGGTGGCGACCCCTCAGATGGCCCTCGAAGCCGCCGCTGCGGTGGCCCGGGCTGCCGGCGTCACCCCCGTGCTGCTGGGTGACAGCATCGAAGGCGAAGCCCGCGACGTGGGCAAGGTGATGGCCGCCATCGCCCTGCAGGTCAAGCGCCACGGTCAGCCGGTAGCGGCCCCCTGCGTGCTGCTGTCCGGCGGCGAGACCACCGTGACCGTGCGTGGCAACGGACGCGGCGGGCGCAACGTGGAGTTTCTGCTGGCCCTGGCGGTGGCCCTCGACGGCGCCCCTGGCATCCATGCCGTCGCCGGCGACACGGACGGGGTGGACGGCCTGGAGGAGATCGCCGGCGCCCTGGTCGCCCCCGACACGCTGGCCCGCGCCTGGGCAAAAGGCATCCGCCCCCGCGACAGCCTCGACAACAACGACGGCCACGGTTTCTTCGAGGCCCTGGGGGACAGCCTGGTCACCGGGCCGACCCTGACCAATGTGAACGACTTCCGCGCCATCCTGATTGTGTAGGGGCGGCTTCAGCCGCCCGCAGACGCCGATCAACCACCGGCCCTGGGTGAGCTGAAGCCCACCCCTACGACGGCACCGCCGTCCCACCCCTTCACGTAAGCCATTCCACCAGAGGGCAGCCCGAGCGGCCCCAACCATGAGGAGACACCCATGAAGACCACCTATGCATTGACGCTGGACGACGTCAAGCACATCGCCACCGCCGCCGAGGCCGAGGCCCGGGCCTGCGGTTGGGCCGTGAGCATCGCCGTGTGCGATGCCGGCGGCCATGCCCTGTGGCTGCAGCGGATGGACGGCGCGCCCCTGATGAGTGCCGCCGTAGCCCCCGAGAAGGCCCGCACCTGCGTGCTCTCCGGCAAGCCCAGCAAGACCTACGAAGACATGGTCAACAACGGTCGCATCGCCGCCCTGGCCATGCCGGTGGTACCCCTGGAGGGTGGTGAGCCGATCTTCGCCGAGGGGGTGGTGATCGGTGCCGTGGGGGTCTCGGGTGTGAAGGCCGGTGAGGACGCCCAGGTGGCCCGCGCGGGCGTTGCCGCCCTGGGCCGGCTGGTGCAGGAAAGGCAGGTGGCATGATGCATCGCCGTCGCCGCTCCCGCATCCTGGCCACCCTCGGCCCGGCCAGTTCCACCCTCGAACGCATCCGCGAGCTGGCCCAGGCCGGCGCGGACGTGTTCCGCCTCAACTTCAGCCACGGCACCCATGCCGATCACGCCGAGCGCTACCGCCAGATCCGCCAGGTTGAGGCCGAGCTGGGCCGCCCCATCGGCGTGCTGATGGATCTGCAGGGGCCCAAGCTGCGGGTCGGCCGCCTGGCCGGCGGCAAGGTGACGCTCACTGCCGGTCAGGCTTTCCGCCTCGATCTCGATCCGGCGGAGGGCGACGCCAGCCGCGCCGGCCTGCCGCACCCGGAGATCTTCGCCGCCCTGGAGGCCGGCACCGAGCTGCTGCTCGATGATGGCAAGCTGCGCCTGCGGGTGGACCGCTTCGGCCCGGACTTTGCCGACACCACCGTGCTGGTGGGTGGCCCCCTGTCCGACCGCAAGGGCGTCAATGTGCCCGGCGTGGTGCTGCCCATCTCCCCTCTCACCACCAAGGACCGGGCCGATCTGGCCTTCGGCCTGGAACTGGGGGTGGACTGGGTGGCCTTGTCCTTCGTGCAGCGCCCGGAAGACATCGGCGAGGCCCGCGCGCTGATCGGCGACCAGGCCTGGATCATGGCCAAGCTCGAGAAGCCCGCCGCCATCGAGCACCTGGATGCCATCGTGGCCCTCGCCGACGGCGTGATGGTGGCCCGTGGCGACCTGGGCGTCGAGCTGCCGCCCCAGCAGGTGCCGGTGCTCCAGCGTCGCATCGTGCGCGCCGCCCGCAAGGCCGGCCGCCCGGTGGTGGTGGCCACCCAGATGCTCGAATCGATGATCACCGCCCCCGTACCGACCCGTGCCGAAGCCTCCGACGTGGCCACGGCGGTGTACGAAGGTGCCGACGCGGTGATGCTGTCCGCCGAGTCCGCCTCCGGCCAGTATCCGGTGGAGGCGGTGGCCATCATGGACCGCATCATCGCCGAGGTGGAGCGCGATCCAGCCTGGCGCACCGAGCTGGAAGCCAGCCACACTCCCGCCGAGGCCAACACCCCCGACGCCATCTGCTGCGCCCTGCGTCGTGTGGCCGGGCTGCTCGAGCCGGCCGCCACCGTGGCCTTCACCAGCTCCGGCTTCAGCGCCCTGCGGGCCAGCCGCGAGCGCCCCCTGGCGCCCATCCTGGCCCTCACCCCCCGGGCCACCACCGCCCGCCGCCTGGCCCTGGTGTGGGGCGTGCTGCCGGTGCCCTTCGACGAGGTGCATGATGTGGTGGAGATGATCGAGCACGCCACCGCGGCCACCCTCAAGGCCGGCGTGGCCCAGCCCGGTGACACCGTGGTGGTGGTGGCCGGCCTGCCCTTCGGTCAGCCGGGCAGCACCAACCTGCTGCACGTGGCCCGGGTGCCCGGCGGATAGGGGGATGTAGGGGCGGCTTCAGCCGCCCATCGTGCGTTGATCAATGTCCGTGGGCGGCTGAAGCCGCCCCTACACCACACAGGAATCCATACCATGGACCGCTACACCGAACTGCGCAGTTTCGTGCTCGTTGCCGAGAAGGGCAGCTTCGCCTCGGCGGCGGTGGTGGAGCAGGTGACGCCGGTGGTGATGGGGCGCCGTCTCGACGCCCTGGAGGCCCGCCTCGGTGTGAAGCTGATGCACCGCTCCACCCGCGGCCTGCACCTCACCGACCTGGGCGAGCGCTACCTGGAGCAGGCGCGCCAGCTGCTGCGCGACTTCGACGAGGTGGAGGCGGGCATCAGCGCCGGCCGCCACACCGTGCGTGGCCACTTGGTGGTGTCCGCTCCGGCCGCCTTCGGGCGCCGCCACGTGGCCCCTCACGGACCGGCCTTCCAGGCCCTGCACCCGGACATCAAGTTGTCCTTCAACCTCACCGACAGCGTGGTGGACCTGGTGCGCGAGGGCTACGACATGGGCATCCGCATCGGCGAGGTCACCGACCCCAACTACGTGGCGGTTCGGCTCTACCCCAACCGCCGCGTGGTCTGCGGCACCCCCGCCTACTTCGCCACCCACGGCACCCCGCACAGCCTCGAAGACCTGGCCGGCCACAACTGCCTCGCCTTCAATCTGCAGGGGGGGCAGCAGCGTGGCTGGTCCTTCCGCAAGGATGGCAAGGTCGTCGCCCTGCGGGTCGGTGGCAACCTGGACTGCAACGACGGCGAACTGCTCTACGACTGGGTCCGGCAAGGCCTCGGCATCGGCTGGCGCTCCACCTGGGAGATAGAAGGCGAACTCAAGCGCGGCGAACTCGTCACCGTGCTCGACGATTTCGCTCTCAGCGCCTACGACATCCAGGCCGTCTACCCCCAGCAGCGCTACCTGCCGGCCAAGCTGCGGCATTTCATGGACTACCTGAAGGGGATCTACCAGACGCCGGGCTACTGGGAGCGCTGAGGGGCGCCTCTTCCCAGTCCTCCGCCAGCCGGCTCAGCACCAGCAGGTGCCCGTTGCGTATGCCTTCCAGCGCCGCCGGGGCAGTCTCCAGGCAGCCCAGTACATTGCACGGCGCGGGTAGCCGCGTGACCCGGCCGGGGCTCAGTGACACCGTTACGGAAGCGCCTTCGACCCAATAGCACAGCGTGCCTGCCTCCACCACCTGCCGCGCTCCCACCTCGCGCTTCAGGCCCAGCGCTGCGCTGACCCGCAGCTCCCCAGCCCGTCGGCTCGCGTTGGCATGAATCGGCAAGGCCGCAAACACTGCCCGACCGCTGGGCGTATCGAACAGGCGGGCTGGCACCTGGCCGTGGTCCCAGGAGATGAGGATGCGCATTGTGGGGCGGCGGAGTTGATCGTCTGGAGGCTGACGATAGCGCCGGGCGGGGAAGGGGGGAATGTGCGGCGGAGTATGGACTGCCGGTACCGGAAAGGCGGCGCTGCCGAGTCTTCGCGGGGCTGGAAGCAGGAAATCATGGACCGCGCATCGTGTATCCAGGTGTAATGGCGTCCCCCGACTTTTATTTAGCTGTGCTTCTGTCATGAGCAAATGGATCCTCATCGCCATCGTCGCCTTTGTCGCCTTCTTCCACTGGAACTCCGGCCGTACCGCGCGCGCCTTTCAGAAGGCGACCGCCGAGATCCAGCGTCGGGCGCCCTTCGAGGTGACGCCGGATGTGCGCCTGGACAAGGCCGAGCTCAAGGGCAAGGAACTGGCTCTGTCCCTGACCCTGCTGGATGAGGAGGCCGATGCGCCCTTCGTGGAGCAACAGCAGAACATCCATCTGCTCAAGACCCAGCTGATCAAGGGCTGGTGCGCCAACAAGGACCTGCGGCCGGCCATCAACGAGGGCTACGTGATCGCCGTGACGGCCCACCGTGCGGATGGCTCGGAGCTGACCCGGGTGCAGGTCAACGAGGAGGAATGCATCTGCGCCGTGCAGGGGGACATCTGCGTGATCCGGTGAGGAAGGGGGCGGTGGCGGTGCACAGGCAGTGCTTGCCACAGTAACTGTATATGTATACAGTTACTGTGCTGGATGTACCGCCAACCCCACCCCTGGAGTGATCCCTCATGCTTGACCACATGACTTTCCGCGTGACCGATATCGGCCGCGCCAAGGCCTTTTACAGCGCGGCCCTCGCGCCGTTGGGCTATACCCTGGCCTTCGAGGGCAACTACGGCATGAACATCCTGGGGTTTGCCTACCCTGACCCTGCCGAGCCCGATGGCAGGAAGGCCGATGTGTGGTTCATCGATGGTCCCTCGCCCTATGGCGGCCCTGCGGCAACCATCGGTTGTCACCTGGCATGGCGCGCAGGGACGCGCGCGGAGGTGGACGCCTTTTACCAGGCTGCGCTGGGTGCCGGTGGCAAGGACAATGGCGCGCCTGGCCTCCGGCCGGACTATCACCCCCACTACTATGGCGCGTTCGTGATCGACCCCGAGGGCAACAACATCGAGGCGGTGTGTCACCTGCCTGAATAGGCCAAGCCGGATCCTGCCCGGAGGTTTCCGCCTCCGAGCCGTCCTGCCCGGGCCCTGCGAACCGCGGGGACTTACTCCGGCTTCCGCGCGATCATCCCGATCAGCGCGGATCGGCCTTTATGGCCGCTGCCTTCGGTGATGTCTTCCTCGTATTCGACAAGCTCTTCGATCTCCCAGTTGGCGAAGGCGTCTTCGAGGATCTCGGGGGTGTACAGGTTTTCCACGGCGGAGGGGCCGCCGGTGCGGTATTCGAGCTGTTTTGGGGTGTAGCCCTGCAGCAGGATGCGTCCGCCAGGGCGGGTGAGCTGTTGCATGACCTCGAACTGGCGTTCACGCCACGCGGGGCCGACGAACTGGATGAAGATACCGACGACCCAGTCGAAAGCGTCGTGGAGTTCGGCCGGGGGCCAGCCGGGCGCCAGCATGTCGGCCTGCAGGAAGCGCACGTCCACCTTGCGGCCGGCGGCCAGACGGCGGGCTTTTTCGACAGCCACGGCGGAGAGCTCGATGGCGGTCACATCCAGGCCTTGTTCCGCCAGCCACACGGAGTTGCGGCCTTCTCCATCGGCCACCGAGAGGGCGGTACGGCCATTGCTCAAGAGTGCTTGCCGGTGGGCGAGAAAGCGGTTCGGTTCGGTGCCGAACAGATAGTCATCGCCGGCGTCCCGGTAGCGGGTGCTCCACAGGGCTTCCTGATTCATGGGTGGCTCCTCATCGTTCATGGTTGGACGTGCTCCCTTGCGGTGAGCCCGATGCCATCCGGGGGACGGCAATCGGGTCGGACAGCGGGGGTGGGCTGCGGGTTCAGCATGGCTGCATGGGCACTATAATCCCGGCATGCCTATTGTTCATGCTCCTCCGGTGGTCGCGGGCGACCACGACGAACTGTCCTTGGCCGTGCTGCGCCAGTTCCGTGTGATCTTTGGTTCGGTGCGCCAGCATTTCCGGGAGGTCGAGCAGCAGTGCGGGGTGTCGGGCTCCCAGCTGTGGCTGCTGCACGAGATTGCGCGTACCCCGGGGATCGGGGTGTCGGCCCTGGCCCAGCGCCTTTCCATCCACCAGTCCACTTGCAGCCAACTGGTGGACAAGCTCGAGGCACGTGGCCTGGTACGCAAGGAGCGTGGGCGGGAAGATCAGCGGCGGGTGGGGCTGGCCCTGGCCGAGGGGGCTGGTGAGATGCTGGCGACGGCGCCGGGGCCGGTGGAGGGCGTGCTTCCCGAGGCCCTCGAGGCCTTGCCGGATGACATCCTGCGTCAGCTCAACGGGGGGCTGGCCCAGCTCATCGAGCGTCTGGCCCGGCGCGACGACCCCTCTGCCGGGCGGCACATGTCCGAGCTGTGAGGTGGCCCGCCACCTGCCCCGTGCGGCCGGGCGGCATACGACAAGCCTGATATCGGTTATAAGCATTCCTGCACGCACGCCGGGGGCGGGGCTCCTACACTTCGGGCATCACTTAGCGACATGTGTAGCCGGAGCCCGACATGCCTGTTCTGCCCCCGACCTCTCCCGAATCCGCCTATCCCCGCGACCTGATCGGCTACGGCCGCAAGCCACCCCATGCCGACTGGCCCGGTCAGGCCCGTGTGGCCGTGCAGTTCGTGCTCAACTACGAGGAGGGCGGCGAGAACTGCGTGCTGCATGGGGATGCCGGGAGTGAGCAGTTTCTGTCCGAGCTGTTCAACCCGGCCAGCTACCCGGAGCGCCACCTGTCCATGGAAGGCGTGTACGAATACGGCTCGCGGGTTGGCGTGTGGCGCTTCCTGCGGGAGTTCGAGCGGCGCGGCCTGCCGATGACCATCTTCGGTGTGTCCATGGCCTTGCAGCGTCATCCGGAGCTGACCGCCGCCTTCCGCGAGCTGGGTCACGAGATCGCCTGCCACGGCTGGCGCTGGATCCACTACCAGAACGTCGATGAAGCCACCGAGCGGGAGCACATGCGCATCGGCATGGAGATCATCGAACAGCTCACCGGCGAGCGCGCCCTGGGTTGGTACACCGGCCGCGACTCCCCGAATACCCGCCGCCTGGTGGCCGACTACGGCGGCTTCCTGTACGACTCGGATTACTACGGTGACGACCTGCCCTTCTGGACCCCGGTGCAGAAGAGCGACGGCAGCACCGTACCCCATCTGGTGGTGCCCTACACCCTGGACACCAACGACATGCGCTTCTCGCTGCCCCAGGGCTTCTCCCATGGTGACGAGTTCTTCGAGTACCTGCGCGACGCCTTCGACGTCATGTACGAGGAGGGCGAGGAGCGCCCGGCCATGCTGAGCGTCGGCATGCACTGCCGCCTGCTCGGGCGTCCGGGCCGCTTCCGGGCCCTGCAGCGCTTCCTCGACCACATCGAGAAGCACGACCGCGTGTGGGTCTGCCGGCGGGTGGATATCGCCCGCCACTGGATCGAGAAACACCCCTGGCAGGGCTGAGTGTCTGCCCGTTACTGCCGCTTCCCGAAAAAACCGAACCCCAACAGATTCCAAGGAGACTTACCCATGGCCAGCCATACCCCCGGCGCTCCCGTCTTTGCCCCGCCTGCCGACCTGCCCGACTGGGCACTCCGTTCGGTGGATCTTGCCAACCCGCGCCTGGGGGCCCGCGCCCTGTATGCCTCGGACGACTTCTTCGCCGAAGTGTCGCGCATGCTCAACCCGGAGCCGGCGCAGTTCGTGCCGGGCAAGTTCGACACCAACGGCAAGTGGATGGACGGCTGGGAAAGCCGCCGCAAGCGCGTGGCCGGCCACGACTGGGCGCTGGTCAAGCTGGGCGTGAAGGGCATCATCCGCGGCTTCGACGTGGATACCAGCCACTTCACCGGTAACTACCCGCCGGCGGTGTCGATCGAGGCCACCGTGTCGGCCAGCGACGAGGTGGACGCCCTCAAGGCCGCCACCTGGACCGAGATCCTGCCGGCCACGCCGCTGGGCCCCAACAGCCACCACATCCTGGAATGCGCCAGCGCCGAGGCCTGGACCCACCTGCGGGTGAACATCTACCCGGACGGCGGCATCGCCCGGCTGCGTGTCTATGGCCGCCCGGTGGGCGCGCTGGAGAGCCTCACCGGCGACGAGACCATCGACCTGGTGGCGATGGAGAACGGTGGTCGCGCCGTGTCGTGGAACGACGCCAGCTTCGGCTCCACCGTGTCGGCCCTGCTGCTGCCGGGCCGTGGCCAGAACATGGGCGACGGCTGGGAGACCCGCCGGCGGCGCGAGCCGGGCAACGACTGGTGCGTGCTGGAGCTGGGCGCCCCGGGCACGGTGGAGCGCATCGAAGTGGACACCGCCTTCTTCAAGGGCAACTACCCGGATCGCTGTTCCATCCAGGCCGCCTGCGTGACGGGTGGCACCGACCGCTCGATCACCACCCAGTCCATGTTCTGGCAGACCCTGCTGCCGGAGCAGAAGCTGCAGATGGACGCGGTGCATGTGTTCAGCGAGCAGATCGCCAGCCTGGGCCCGATCACCCATGTGCGCTTCAACATCTTTCCCGACGGGGGCGTGTCGCGCCTGCGCCTGTGGGGCAAGGTCGAGAAGAAGTAGGGCGGGGCCATGGCAAACCTCCAGGACCTCAGGGTCGAACCCCTTACCCGGGAAGCCTTTGCCCCGTTCGGTGATGTCATCGAAGCCAGCGAGGCGGTGCGCCACTTCACCATCAACGGTGGCAACACCGAGCGCTACCACGACCTGGCGAATGTCGAGCCGGGCCCGGAGGGCAAGGTGATCGTGTCGATCTTCCGTGGCCAGCCACGCAGCCTGCCCTTCGTGGTGGAGATGATGGAGCGCCATCCGTTGGGCAGCCAGGCCTTCATGCCCCTCAACGGCAAGCCCTACCTGGTGGTGGTGGCGGAGGCCGGCGACCCGCCCGGGGTGGCGGATCTGCGGGTCTTCCTGGCCCGGGGTGACCAGGGCGTCAACTACGCCCGCGGGGTGTGGCACCACCCGCTGCTGGCCCTCGGGTCGGTGTGCGACTTCCTGGTGGTGGATCGCAGCGGGATTGCTGGCAACAGTGCC
>JAFLDU010000143.1 GCA_017309145.1 Zoogloea sp.
GGAGATCGCCCGGCAGGGGCTGGGCACCGACGGGCAGGGGCGGCACCCCCACGCCGCGCGCCCGGCCATCCCGGTCGCCCACGTGATAGCCGGTACGCAGGAACTCGATGGCATCCGGGTTGCCGTCTGCCGCGGCCGCCTCGAACCAGCGCCGGGCCTCGGCTTCGTCGCGGGCCACGCCCTTGCCCTCATGCAGGGCGCTGGCGTAGTGCAGCTTGCCGAGGGTCGCGTAGGGCGAGTCCCCGGCCTGGGCGGCACGGCGCATCAACTCGGCGGCGCCTGCCAGGTCCGGGGCGACACCGGCCCCGTCCTGCAGCATCAGGGCCTTCCAGATCATCGCGCCGATGTAGCCGGCGGCGATGCAGCGGTCGAAGACCTTCATCGCCGTCTCGTGGTCACCGCACTTCTCCAGCAAATAACCCTTGCTGCATACCATCAGGCTGGCCGGCTGCTCGGCCATGTACTCCAGAGTCTGGTCGCCCACCACGTGGGCCAGGTCGGTGGGCTCACCGGTCTGCGCGACGGCCCCGCCGCAGAAGCGGTTGTCGGCCTGCGCACCCGTCAGCGCCAGCGCCAACAGGGCACCGGCCAGGGGTCGTTTCATGCTCGGGTCCTTTCCAGGCGGCGGACGGCGCCCGCCTCGACCCCACTTTAGGGCCCCCCCGGCCCGTCTGCAGCCGCATCCTGCCCGCCGGACCACGGGCAATTTGCCCGCACTGCCGGCATCACCGGGGCAGGAAGATTGCCCATGACTTTCCGGGCAGGCTGACCTCGGCGGCCTTTCCCTGCGCGGGTTCTACTGCGTTCCGGCCATCCGGCCCTGATCCCACCCTGCAACCAGGAGACTTCCATGCCCCATATCGGCTTCGACGACAGCGCCATCGACTGGCAACCCTTCGGCGATTTCCCCCATTTCCAGTTCGCCATCCTGCATGTGGATCCGGCACGCCAACTGGCCGACGTGATGTTCCGCTTCGCTGCAGGCCAGCAGATCGTCCTGCACCGCCACAAGGCCCTCAACCACACCTTCGTGCTGCGCGGTGAGCATCTGATCTACGAGGAAGACGGCAGCCTGCGCGAAACCAGGCCAACCGGCAGCTACACGATCTCGCCGGCCAGCGAGACACCCCACCGGGAAGGGGGTGGCCGGGAAGACGCCATCGTGCTGTTCAGCATGCGCCCGGAGCCGGGCCAGTTGCTCTACGAAATCCTCGACGATGCCGGCACACCGATCGCCGAGGTGAGCATGGACACCCTCGTCGCGCTGTTTGCCGCCCAGCGCGCCGCCCGCCAGGAGGCCGTGGCGGCCTGAGCCCGGCTCAGATCAGGCCCAGGCGCAGGGCCAGGCGGGTCAGCTCGATGTCGCTGCGCACGCCGAGTTTGCTCTTGATCTGGTAATGGCAGTTCTGGACCGTCTTTGCCGAGATGGACAGGCGGGTGCCGATCTCCTCCGGCCCCAGCCCGTCCAGCAGCAGACGCAGGATCTCGAACTCCCGCGGGGCCAGCTCGGCCAGGGGCTCCCGCTGCCGATCGATCAAGGCCAGGGCCAGTTCGGGCGCGATGTCCGGGCTGATCACCTGGCGCCGCGCCGCCACCTGGTACACCGCCTTCAGCAGCTCGTCCGGCGGGCTGCTCTTGGTCACATAGCCCAGGGCCCCGGCGCGCAGCGCCTGGGTGGCGAACAGAGGCTCCCGGTGCATGGTGAACACCAGGATGCGGGCCGCCGCGTCCCGCTGCAGCAAACGGCGAATCAACTCCACCCCACCCATGTCGGGCAGCCCCAGGTCCAACACCAGGACGTCCGGCGCCAGGGCCTTGAACTGCTCCAGCGCCTCGCGGGCCGAGGCGGCCTCACCGACCACCAGCAGGTCCGGGCGGGTCTCGAGCAGGCGTCGATAGCCTTCCCGCACGATGGCGTGGTCGTCCACCAGCAGGACGCGGATCCCCTCAGTCATCAGCACTGCCCTCCTCGATTGCCACCGCGGGAAAGTCCGCCTCCACCCGCATGCCCTGGAGCCCTCGCCGGATCAGCGCGAAGCGGCCGCCCAGCGCCTCGACCCGCTCGCGCATGCCCAGCACACCAAGCCCACTGCCGGCCGTCGGCCCTTCGGCGCCATCGCCATCGTCCTCGACCCGCAGGCGGCAACCCTGGGCATCCCGGCCAAGGGCCACGCATACCCGGCTCGGTGCGCCATGACGCAGGGCATTGGTCAGGCTCTCCTGGACGATCCGGTAGAGGCTCACGGTCAAGCCGTCGGGCAGACCATCGATGTCGCCGCTCAACACCAGCTCGAAGCGACAGGCCGGCTGCCGGCGCCGCCAGCCGGCCACCAGCGCCTCGAGGGCGGCCCGCAGGCCGAACTCCTCCAGCCCCACCGGCCGCAGCTGCAGCAGGATGCCCTGCAAGCTCTCCATCATGTGGGCGGTGACCGCTGCAATGGCCCGAGCCGCCGGCAGCAAGGCCGGATCATGGACCTCGGCCCGCTTGTGCACGAAGGCCGCCTCGGCGCCGATGGAAGCCAGGCACTGGCCAAACTCGTCGTGCAGTTCCCGCGCCAGGTGACGCCGCTCCTCCTCGCGCACCGCGAGCAGGCGCTGGGCCAGCCGGCGCTGCTCGGCCAAGGTGCGCCCGAGCCGCTCGGCCAGGTGGTCGAAGCCGGCGGCGATGCGGCGCAGCTCCACCAGACGCGGGCGCGGCATGCGTGCCGTCAGATCGCCCCCCTCCATGCGCCCCAGCACCCCCAGGATCTCGTCGGCGGGCGCCAGCTCGCGGCGCACCGGACGGTAGATCAGCAGGTTGAGCAGCAGGATGGCGAGGGTCATGCCCAGCACTGTGGACATCTGCCCCCAGACCGCCACGCCCTCCGCATCGAGGTCCGGGGTGACCACGAACTCGCCCACCTTGACCCCCGGATACTGGCCGATCACTCCCTTGAAAGCCACCTCGGGCCCGATCAGGCGGGCCAGCAGCCAGCGGATCGGCGCCGGCGCCCGCCCTTCCTCGTGGAAGCAACGCTCCACCGTGGGACGTTTGTAGATGTCCTCCACCGCCACACAGATCCCCAGCAGCGGGCCGATGCCGTCGAGGGACGACAGGGTCAGCCCGTCCAGGCTGCGCCGGAAGGCGTCGCGCATCTGGTCGGCCTCACCGGCGATCAGGCGCTCGACGGTGCCGCCGGTGCGTTCGACATGGACGCGGATGCGCTCACGGGCCTGGTGCAAGACCACCCCGCAGGCGGCCAGGCCGACGCACAGGGCAAACAGGGTGACCCGCAGCAGCAGCTGGCGTTTCAGATCAATGGCGGCCGGCGGCTGCGTCATTTTGGCGTCTTCCATCCTTCCCCCCGGGCGCGAGGAACCATACCATAGTGAAATAGTCGGATTTTACGTGCGACTCGGGGCGAGGCGCGGCACGCAGCCTACCCCAAGCCCGGCGGGCAATTTGCCCGACCCCATGACAACGACAGCCTCCCCCAGACAGCCATGCATACCCTCGAGACCCTGCCCTTCGACAATGCCTTCGCGCGACTGCCGGCGGCCTTCTACACGCGCCTGCCACCCGAGCCCCTGCCCCGCCCCTATCTGGTGGCGGCCAGCCCCGACGCCGCGCGGCTGATCGGCCTGGCGCCGGACGAGCTGGCGCGCGCCGACTTCCCAGCAGTCTTCGCCGGCAACGTGGTGCTGCCCGGCAGCGAGCCGCTGGCCGCGGTCTATTCCGGCCACCAGTTCGGCGTGTGGGCCGGCCAGCTCGGCGACGGGCGGGCCCACCTGCTGGGCGAGGTGCAAGGCCCCGGCAGCGGCTGGGAAATCCAGCTCAAGGGCGCCGGCCAGACCCCTTACTCACGCTTCGCCGACGGCCGCGCCGTGCTGCGTTCGAGCATCCGCGAGTTCCTCTGCTCCGAGGCCATGGCAGCCCTCGGCATCCCCACCACCCGCGCCCTGTGCGTGGTCGGCTCGGACGCGCCGGTGCGCCGCGAGACCATCGAGACCGCCGCCGTGGTCACCCGCCTGGCCCCCAGCTTCATCCGCTTCGGCTCCTTCGAACATTGGGCCTCCCTGCGCAAGGTGGACGAACTGCGCCAGCTCGCCGACTACGTGATCGACCGCTTCCGCCCCGACTGCCGCGACGCCGCCAACCCCTACGCCGCGCTGCTGGCCGACGTGGGGCGGCGCACCGGCGAGCTGATCGCCGACTGGCAGGGCGTGGGCTTCATGCACGGCGTGATGAACACCGACAACATGTCCATCCTCGGGCTGACCCTCGATTACGGCCCCTTCGGCTTCATGGACGCCTTTGACGCGGGCCACATCTGCAACCACTCGGACGACCACGGCCGCTACAGCTTCAAGTCCCAGCCGGTGGTCGGGCACTGGAACCTGTACGCCCTCGGGCGGGCCCTGTCGCCGCTGATCGGCGAGGCCGCCGATGTGGAGGCCGCCATCGAGGAAAGCTACGCACCGGCCTTCGAACGCCGCTTCGTGAGCCTCTTCGGCGCCAAGCTTGGCTTCGCCGACAGCCTGCCGGGTGACGAGGACTTCATCGGCGACACCTTCGCCCTGCTGCAGCAACACCATCCGGACTACACCCAGTTCTTCCGCCAGCTCGGCGGCCTGCCCGGCCAGGTGGACGAAGCCGGCCGGGCCGCCGCCGATGCCCCCGTGCGCGACCTGTTCATCGACCGCGACGCCGCCGATGCCTGGCTCGCCCTGTGGCGCGCCCGCCTGGGCGCCGAAGGCCGCCCGGACGCCGAGCGGCAGGCGGCCATGAACGCCACCAATCCCAAGTACGTGCTGCGCAACTGGATCGCCGAATCCGCCATCCGCGCCGCCCGCGCCCGCGACTACAGCGAGGTGAACGCGGTGCTGGCCTGCCTGTCGCGCCCCTTCGACGAACAGCCGGAGTTCGAGCGCTTCGCTGCGCCGCCGCCGGACTGGGCCGAGGGCCTGTCGGTGAGCTGCTCCAGCTGAGGTGCCGGCCATGCTCCACATCGACATCGCCTCCGATATCGTCTGCCCCTGGTGCTTCATCGGCCTGCGTCGCTTCGCCGAGGCCGAGGCCCTGGTGCGCCGGGAGATTCCCGACTTCGCCCTGCGCAAGCGCTGGCTGCCCTTCTTCCTGAACCCGGATACACCCGCCGCGGGCGAGCCCTACCTGCCCTTCCTGATCGCCAAGTTCGGCAGCCGGGAACGGGTGGACACCCTGTTCGCGCAGATCCGCGCGACCGGGGCCGCCCACGGGGCGGACTTCCATTTCGAGAAGATCCAGCTGCGCGCCAACACCCTCGACGCCCACCGCCTGATCCACCGCACCCAGCAGCAGGGCCTGGACGCCGCCCCGCTGGTGGAGCGGCTGTTCGTGGCCCAGTTCCAGCAAGGCCTCAACGTGGGCGACCCGAACGTGCTGCTGCAGGCCGCCCGGGAAGCCGGCCTCGACGCTCCCGACCTGGCGGCCTGGCTCGCCTCGGACGCCGAAGCCGACACGGTGCGCGCGCTCGAAGGCGAGGTGCGCCGCATCGGCATCCGCTCGGTGCCCACCTATCTGGTGGACCAGCGCTTCGCGGTGGTCGGCGCCGAAGATCCGGCCACCCTCGCCGAAGCCCTCGGACGGGCCTGGCGCAGCCGGCAGGGCTGAGCCTCGCGGCGGATTCATCCATCCTTCACGGAGGCTTAACAGCCTCCACACAGACTGGGCGCCTTTCAACCGATTGGAATCGCGCCATGTCCCTGTCACGCCCGACCCTCATCGCCGCCCTGTGCAGCAGCCTTGCCCTGACCGCCTGCGGTGGCAGCGACAACGACCGTCCCTTCGCCACCCTGGACGGCAAGCAGCCCCTGGTGATCGGCCACCGCGGCGCCGCAGGCTACCTGCCCGACCACACCCTGGAGGGCTACCGCAAGGCCATCGCGATGGGCGCCGACTTCATCGAACCCGACCTGGTCGCCACCAAGGACGGCGAACTGATCGCCCGCCACGAACCCAACATCACCGCCACCACCGACGTGTCCACCCGACCCGAGTTCGCCGCGCGCAAGACCACCCGCATGGTGGACGGCGTGGCCGAGACGGGCTGGTTCGCCACCGACTTCACCCTGGCCGAGATCAAGACCCTGCGTGCCATCCAGCCCCTGTCGGACCGCGACCCGTCCTTCAACGGCCAGTACCAGATCCCGACCCTGCGCGAAGTGCTCGACCTGGCCAGGACCGAGGGCGCCAAGGTCGGCCGTACCATCGGCGTGTACCCGGAAACCAAGCACCCCACCTACCACGAGGACAACAACCTCAAGCTGGAAGACCGCCTGCTCGCCATCCTTGCCGAGTACGGCTACACGAAGAAGGACTCGCCGGTGATCCTGCAGTCCTTCGAGACCGCCAACCTGAAATACCTGCGCACCAAGACCCAGCTGCGCCTGATCCAGCTGGTGGACGGCGACGACTACGACTTCAGGACCGGCGCGGTGACCTTCGCCCCGCCCTTCGACCGCCCCTATGACTGGACCCGCGCCGGCCGGACCGAACTGTTCGGCTCCATGGTGACCCCCGCCGGCCTGGCCGAGATCGCCAAGTACGCCGACGGCGTCGGCCCGTGGAAACCCTACATCGTGCCGGTCAAGGGCAGCTTCGACGCCAACGGCAAGATGCTCGACGTGAACGGCGATGGTGCGGTGAACTACGCCGACGCCAGCTCCTCCACGCCCACCAGCCTGATCACCGATGCCCACAAGCTCGGCCTCATGGTGCACACCTGGACCTTCCGTAACGAAGCCAAACGCCTCGCCGCCGACTACAAGGGCGACCCGAAGGCCGAGTACCTGCAGTTCTTCCGCCTGGGCGTGGACGGGCTGTTCTCCGACTTCTCGGACACCGCCGTCGCCGCCCGCCAGGCCTATCTGAAGGAACTGGGCCGCTGAACGCGGCCGCGCCACCGGGCAGAGGGGCTGCCCCTTTTTGAGGCAGCCCCGAAAAGAGCTTTTGCATCAAGCACGTGGACATGCCTCCCACAACTTGTCCACAGGCTTGGCCACGGCCGGCGGGGATAATTCACAGCAGACGGGGCGCGGCAGCGGCCTCACCCAACTCAAAAGTGCCAGCCTCCATGGCTGCCCGCCACCGCGCCGAGCACCACCACCAGGCTGACGCTCAGCAGCACCACGTGCACGCGCTGGATGCGCGCCATCGTACCCAGCGGATCCTTCCGGGCCTGGGCCTGGAACAGCCGCTGCAGCACGAAGGGCTCCAGGATGAAGAGCATCACCGCGAACAGGCTCCAGACGATCACCATGCCGTGCATCCACCACCAGGTGGCCGGCTCGGCGAAGCGGCTCCAGGCATCCAGCCGCCAGGTCAGCCACAGGCCGGAGGCCCCGGCGAGCAGCACCGTCCCCCGGGCGATGGCGGCAAAGCGGTGCTCCAGGCGCTCGAACAGCTCGAGCTGCCCGGCCGGCTCGCTGAGCGCCCGGCAGGCAGGCAGCAGCACCAGGGTCACGAAGGCCACCCCACCGATCCAGATCAGCACCGCCAGAACATGCAGAGCCCGGGCAATCGCAAAATCATTGAAACCACTCATGGAAGCGTCCTCTCCTGTCTAGACGGTGTGCGGGGCGGCGCGAAAGCGGCCTCGTTGCGGCCTGCGGCGGCGCCGGCCACCCACTGAAGCAAGGGCCCTGCCGGATTGTCGCGCTGGGTCGTTTCGCAGGCACTGACACAGCGCGCGCACTGGGTGCAGGTGAACATCGCCCGCTTGATGTTGCGGGGTTTCAGACGCATCGGACACACATGGTCGCAGGCGCTGTAGCAATCCGCACAATCCGCCGCCCGCTCCCGCTCGAAGCCCACCACCATCGCCTCCCGGTTGCCCATCCAGGCCAGGCTCTGGAACAGCCCCACCGCGCAGGCGTAGCGGCAGAACAGGTGGCGCGCGAAGAGGAACTCGAGGGACAGCAGCACGGTGCCGACGCAGATGAAGATTGCCTCATTGCGGGTCGGCGCCAGGGCCAGCAGATGGCTGTAGACCTGGAAGGGCGGCAGCAGATAGGTGAGCAGCACCACCGCCCAGACGAAGGCGAAGCCCACCGCCATCGGCACCGTGACCAGCCACCAGCGGGCGTCCTGACGCACCGGACGGCCATCCGGCTCGCGGGGTGGCAGGCTGCGGGGCTCCCAGACGCTGGGCTTGCCGCTGGCCCGTCGCATCAAGCCGTTGAGGGTCTCCACCACCGAGAAATGCGGGCACAGCCAGCCGCAGTACAGCCGCCCCCAGCGCCAGGCCACCCCGATCAGCACCGCGCCGGCCGCCAGGAGGGGCAGCAGCACCCGGCCGAGGATGCGGCCGAGCGCCCCCAGGGCGTCGATCCGGCCGCTGCTGAAATCATCCAGACCGGCCCGCCACTCGAAGCCCAGCAGCCAGGCGTGGCCCGCCACCAGGTCATAACGCAGCAGGTTGAACACCGGCGCCAGCACGAACAGCACGAAGAAAGCGGCCTGGGCCAGCATGCGCAGGCGTTGCCGGCCCCGGTCCGGCAGGGCCCGGACCGGAGCGATCGGAATCATCCGGCGCAAGGGCGGAGGAGAAACGGAGCAAGACAGATCAGGGTCGGCATTCACCTCGCCGAGGCTAATGGCGAGGCTTGCGGCCGACCTTGATCCGCGACAATCCCGCCCCTCGGCAGTGGGCAATCCGCCACGCTGCGGCCCGCCCGGCGTCCAACTCTACATTGGCGACCGGGCCCGCAGCGGCAGCTACTGGGACGGCCGTCGCTGGCGCGGCGCGCGCTGGTGGAACGAGAACTGCCACCGCCATCGCGATCGTCGCGACTTCCGTGGTCGCTGCGGGCCGGACCGCCGTGAACGCCGGGGCCCGCCTCCCGGCCACCCGCACTGCCCGCCGGGCCAGGCCAAGAAGGGCCTGTGCTAGCCGCTCACCCCTCTGCGGCCATCTGGGCGGCCAGCCGCCGGGCCTGCTCGAGCAGGTCCGCGGCGTTTTCGAGCCCATCGATGAAGCGCTGCGGAATACCGGACAGGCCGGTCTGGGCCCCCGCCAGCGCGCCCGTGAGCATGGCCCTGGCCAGGTTCTGGCCGCCCCCGTTCACCGCATGCAGTACCGCCGACTCGAAATCCTCCGGAAAACGCGCCGACAGGTAATAGGCGGCAGGGAACTGGTGGTACACGGCACAGGGCATCCCATACACGGTGGCCACCTTCCAGGCCGGCTCGATGCGGATGCCCGGGTCGCTCGCTGCCAATGCCATGGACGACGGCCCCAGCAACGCGTCGGGTGAGGGGAAGCGCCCTGCCACCGGGGTCTCGGCTTCGCCGGCGCGCGGTGCCTGGAGGTTCCCGCTGGTCACCGTATGGAAGGGCAGCAGGCCGTTCCTGACCCGCGTCATGAGCAGGCCGGAGACCTTGCCATCCATCGGATGCCCCTCCACCAGCAGGCCCAGCACCGCTGCGAAGGCGACCGTCATGGCCACCACCGTGCCATCGGTCTGGGTCAGCAGGGTGTTGCGCGTCACGGCGTCGGCCAGGCGCTGCGGATTCAGGGCATGGCGCACCGCAATGGCGATGATGCGTTCGGCCGCCTCGGTGGTGTCCGCATTGCCGCCGCAACGCCCCCAGGGCTGCCCGTCCAGCACCCGCCGCCGCCAGGCCTCGCGGATCGACTGGCTGGTGTAGCCGCCCGGCCCGGCCATCGGCGTGCCGTCGAGCCGGGGAAAGAAGTCCTCGTCCAGCCGGCGGCAGAAATCGGCCTCGTCGTAGCCTCCCCGTGACACCAGCGAATCCAGGGTCAGGGCCAGCAGGATGCCTGCCTGGGACGACTGGCCGCCCTTCATGCCCGCGTGGTAGCGATCGGGGCGCGGGTCGGTATAAGTGCTGATCCAGTCCCCGTAATCGGCGCGCAGGGCAGCCAGGTCGTAATACCAGTGGGGGCCGAGGGCCAGGGCGTCGCCGATGAAGGCGCCCATCAATGCGCCGGCGGCGCGGTCCTGCAGATCGAGGCTGGGCATGGCGGACTCCGGAGATGAAGAACTCGTCAGACGCGACTGGCCGCGCCCCGTTCCCTCGACAGGCTGAAGAACTGCCAGGCAAGCCGCAAGGCATCCGGCCCGGCCGGATCGGAGAAGGCCTGACCGGCCGCCCCGCCGCTCCAGGCATGGCCCAGGCCGGCCACCTCGAGCAGACGCACGCAGGGCTGCCCCGCTGCCAGCCAGTCGGTGCGCTTCACGGCATGCCGGCGCCCCCGCTGCACGCTGGAGGAGCGCTCCGCGATGGCCCGCTCTTCGGGCTGCAGGTCGAGCCACAGCGCCGCGGCGGCACGGGCATTGCCGGCATCCACGATGTGGTCGGCATCACCATGGATCAGCAGCACCGGCGGCGGGGCCCGACCCTCCAGGTGGCGGACGATCGCCTCGGTGTCCGGCGAACGCCGGCCGCGCATGCTCTGGCCGGCCTGCAGGGCGCTGGCCGCACTGAAGGGGGCGGCACCGGAATGACTCCCCACGGCGGCAAAGCGGGCGGAAAACTGCAGGCCGAGGGTCAGGGCCATGGCACCTCCGGCCGACAGGCCGAGGGCGAACAACGGCCCCCTCAAGCGCGGATGGCCCGCCTGGACGTGGTCCACGATGGCCATCAGGATCCGGGCCTCCAGCCCGATCTGCAGGGGATTGCCGAACCAGTTCCAGCAGCGCTGGGGATTGGCCTCACGGGCCTGCTCCGGCATCAGCACGGCAAACCCCTTGTCCCGCGCCAGCAAGGCGCAGCGGGTGGAGGCGGCAAACGCGGCGCTGTCCTGGGCACAGCCGTGGAGCAACAGGAGCACGGGAAGCGGTTTACGGGCGGTGGCCCCCGCCGGAATGAACAGCCGGTAGCGGCGCATCGCCAGGGGCCCGAGCCCCCAGTGGCCCTCGCTCCAGCGGCCACCACTGATCGGCCCCGGGGCTTCCGCCGGGGTCATCACCCCGGACAGGGCATGGCGCGCCGTATCTGAAAGCTTCTCCCCGGCCGCCAGCCCCTGCCGACCGGCAGCACGGCTGATCCGGGCGCCCTGCCGCAGACTGCTGCGGGTGAGCCGCGCCAGGGCGGTCAACAAAGGCGATGTACGGCGGGCCATGTGCGTCTCCACAAAAAACCAAAAGGCCCCGGAGGGCCTTTTGGGATCATGCCACAGCACCAGGGCGGGCATGGAGAACCCAGCCCGCTTGCACGGGCCGGAGCAGGCAGCCTCAGGCCACCTTCAGGGCGCTGGCAGCAGCCTTGGTGCCCTTGTCGACGTTCTCGACGGCGACGGCGGTGGCCTTCTCAACGCTGGCCTGGGCGGCAGCAGCAACCTGCTTGGCAGCCTTCTGGGCACCTTCGTAGGCAGAGCTGGCGTTGGCCAGGGCGGTCTTGACGGCCTTGATGGCGGGCTCGGAACCGGCCGGCGCATTCTTGAACAGGTTGTCCAGGGCCACTTCGACGTTCTTGGACAGGACGGAGGTTTCGCCTTCGACCAGCTTGGTCAGCTCTTCATGGGTGTCACCACCGATGGCGGAGAGGCTGCGGCCGTAGGCCACGGACTTCTCGACGGCGGGGCTCACGGCGCCCAGTTGCAGAGCGGCCAGGGCCTTCGGGTCCTTGGCAGCGAGCACGGCCTTGGAGAAGGCGATGCTGTCGTCGAAGGCGCCACGGGCGGTCGCCAGGTTCAGGCTGGACACGCGCTCGACGGCGGTGAAGAGGGTGGTCACGAAGCTGGTGGCGGTCTTCAGACCGGCTTCGGCGTTGGCCTTGGAGGTGGCGACGATTTGCTCGGGGGTCAGGGACATGATGATCTCCTCAATAAGTGGGGGCTGCGATCACCGAATCGGTTTCGGTATGGCGCTATGTTGCACTGCAACAAAAAAGATTGCAAGCATTTTTGTTGCAGTGCACAAATAATTTTTCACACCCTGGAGAACCCCCTGTCCAGCAAGCTTCCGAATCAGCAGACAGTCTTTTTCATCAATACCTTATACGTCCTGCCCGGCCTCCACCGCAAAGGCCTCGCCGGTGGCGAAGAAGTGGCCCCCGGCCACGTAATGGATGCTGCGCCGGCGCTCCGATGGAAAGTGCCAGCGGCCCTCCGAGTAGACCTCCGGATCGGCCCAGGCGGCCACCACCTCACCGAGGAAAAGGTCGTAGGTGCGCTGGATGTGCGGCTCGTCGATCACCCGGCATTCCAACCAGCCGATGCAGCCGACCGGCAAGGGTGCGGCCACCAGGCTGGCGGGCAGGGTCTCCAGCGACAGGGCATCGAACTTGTCGCCCTCGCGCCCCGAGCGGGATCCGGCGGACAAGGTCTGTGCGGCGAGTTCGCGGCTGGGCACGGCGAGTACGAACTCGCGGGAGGCCTCCACCAGCTCGCGGGTGAGGGTGCTGCGGTCGATCACCACCGCCACCTTGGGCGGATCGAAATCCAGCGGCATGTTCCAGGCTGCCGCCATGATGTTGCGGCGCCCGCCATGGGCAGACGACAGGAGGACCGTGGGGCCGTGGTTGAGCAGGCGGTAGGCGTGATCGAGGGGAACGGACTGGGGCGACATGGCGGCTCGGCAGACTGATGAGGAATGACGCCCAGTCTAGCCCCGCGGCGTCTCCCGGCATGTGACGGATTCCGGCTGCAGCGCCGCCTGCAGAACCTGGATTGCCCGTTCCGGGCGGGCGCGCCCGCACATGAAGACATCCACCGCGGCAAAACCGTGCTCCGGCCAGGTGTGGATGCTGATGTGGGACTCCTGCAGGAGCAGCACTCCGGTGACCCCGAGGCCCGGCCCGAAGGGGTGAAAATGTCCGCCTACCGGCCGGGCACCTGCCACGTGCGCGGCTTCCCGCAGCAGGGTCTCGATGCTCAGCGGGTCGTGCAGCCGATCGGCCGCCACACCGTGGAAGTCGGCCAGCAGATGCAGCCCCTTCGGCAGATGCGGAGGGCCGTCGCTCATTTGTGCCCTCCCCCGCCGGATGACCAGCTGCCTCCGCCGCCGCTGCCCCCGCTGCTCCAGCCCCGGCTGCCGCCGCTCCGCTCGCTGACATGATCGAGATTGAACAGGGTCACGAGGACCAGCACCACCAGCGCGAACCCGATGTAACCGCCCCGCCCCATCGCTAGTCCTCCAGTATGTCCGTGTACACCGGCAGCCACAGGATGACCACCGCGATCAGGATCAGGAAAAAACTGTAAGCCCCGCCAAAAACCGCGATGGGCAGGTTAA
>JAFLDU010000016.1 GCA_017309145.1 Zoogloea sp.
GTAGCTTCTGGTATAAAGCCCGAAAGCCCTACCAGACGCCCCTCAGAACCGAGTACCCACACCTATCGGTTGTTCATCTTTTTAAAGAACTGCTGCATCAGCAGCGAAGAGGTGCGCATTATACAGAGCTTCAAAACCCTGTCAAGCAATTTGTTTTTCGAGAATCAACACCGAAGAACAAACATTTGAAGCGCAGACCCCGGAAAACTTCTTCCAGAACCCCTCTCCACCGCTCCAGCGCGACGTTTCCGTTTGCACTGCAGCGAAGAGGTGCGCATTCTACAGAGCTTTCAAACCCTGTCAAGCGATTGTTTTTAGCAGATACCGCTGAAAACAACCCACTCAACGCAGATTCCGGATTCAATCCGAAACCCCCTTCACCGCCCCAGCGCTACGTTTCCGTTTGCGCTGCAGCGAAGGACGCGAATTATATAGAGCTATCAGATTACGTCAAGAAGATTGGGAAAATAAATCTTCTGAGCCTCTGCACGCCTGGATCCGAACACTATCCACGCTTCGGACTCACGCATTGGCCTGATCGACTCTAAGAGGCATCGCAAAGACATAGCCCACACCGCGTACCGCGCGGATGGGGCTCTTGTCCGGGCAGGCCTCGTCAAGCTTGTGGCGAAGTCTACTGACCGCGGTATCAAGACGCCGCTGGTCGAAAAGCAGATAGTCGTGGCCGAGGGCTTCAATCAACTGCCTGCGCGGCACGACATCCGTACCCTGCGTTGCCATCTCGCGTAACAACGTCGCTTCCATGCCGGAGATGGAGACGACGGTCCCATCGGGCGAGACGATCTCCATTGAGCGGGACCGGAGCAACCATTCCTGTCGCCCGGGAGCCGGAGGAGGCGCTACCAGACGCCGCATTACTGTCTGGATGACAGCGATCAACTCCCTGATATCCACCGGCTTGACGAGATAGGCATCCGCACCAGACTCGAGCCCGCTCAAGCGATCCTGGAGCCGCCCCCTGGCGGTCAGCATCACAATCCCCAACCCGGGGCGCTCACGCCGGAGTCGGGCGGCGATCGACAAGCCATCCTCTCCCGCGAGCCCCAGATCCAACACCACCAGTGCGCAGCCATGCTCCAGCAGATGCCTGTCCAGGCTCACGCCGTCCTCACAGCCGAACACAGAGAAACCGGCACGGCAGAGCTGGAAGCACATTTCGTCACGGAGATCTTCGTCATCCTCGACGAGGGCAATGGAGGTGCTCATGAGACCGCAACCTCCGAGGCCAGCGGAAGCCAAGCTTCGAGGCATGCACCGGTCCCGGCGGGTCGCGGCACCACCTCGAGACGCCCACCGTGGCGAATGCAGATGAAGCGCGCAAGAAAGAGGCCGATTCCCAGGCCTGGCTGACCCGCCACATCGGCACTCCGAAAATACTTCTGAAAAATCATTTCCTCCTGACCTTCGGGAATCCCCGGTCCACAGTCAATCACCTGGATGAACAAGCCCGGAACGCCTGCCACCTCCCCCAAAGATGTCTCCATATATACGGGAGACTCTTTAGGACTGTACTTGAGTGCGTTCTCCACCAGATTGATCAACATCACTCGAAGCATCCGGGCATCACCCTTGAGCGTGGGCAGTTGCGGCGCAAAGCGGAGACAGAGGCGCCCTTCATCTGCGGCCCCGAGCATCCGTGAGAGGTCAACGATCTGCGCGTGGATGTCGATGTCGGCCAGCTCCATGCGCCAATCCGCGACGTTTGTCCGATCCTGCATCAGGGCGATTTCGAGCAGGGCATTCAGCCGCTGGAGGGCGCGCTCGATCCGCTGATAGCGCTTTTCCCGCTCAAGCGGGGGCGGAACCACATCCATGTCCTGCAGAGACTGGACCGCGGCCTTGATGATGGCGAGTGGTGTGCGGATATCGTGGGCGATCATCGCGATGAAGTGAGACTGCTCCTCGCGCCCACGCCGCTCGATCGATTCGCTCTCGGCGAGCCGCTGGTTGGCCGCCCTGAGCTCACGCGTCTGGCGCACGACCTCATGCTCAAGGGCGGCCCCCCAATCCCTCAGGGTATCGACCCGACGCCGCTCAGCGCCTACCGCCTCCGCGTTGGCCAGATCCTTCTCCTGGCGCAGGCTGTTGATCCTGTCGGCCAGAGCAAGCGACAGAAGCAACATCTCGAGCCCCGACCCGATCTGCATGATGTTGTCGGTGATCTCATTGGTAGGAAGCCAGCCGAAGTTCCGCAATGCAGTCACGCCCACGCCCACCAGCAGGAACAACCAGCCCGCCAGGAAGAAGCGGGCAGATCGATGCCCTTCCATCAGGCTGCGTATCGCCAGCAATACGGCGACCACCGAGAAGCATAGGCCTGTTGCACTGACCAGCCGTGCAAGAAATGCATAGGGCAGCCACGCGCCCAGCAGGGCTTCCGCTGCGAAGAACACGGCCAGCACCTGCGCCACCCCGTCCAGACGCGGCGCACGACGACGGGCATCAAGGAAACGCCTAGCAAACAAGGCCCCCGCCAGCCCCGATACCGCCAGGGCAACCGGAAACGCCAGATTATCCGGGACGACCGCATCTCCCCAGATCAGCAGACTGCCAAAGCCCTTCATGCTGAGCAGGCCGACCCCCATCCCCAGCACCATCAAGGAGTAAGTCAGGTAAAGGGAGTCCCTGATAGCGATGAAGAGCATCAGGTTGTAGGTCAGCAAAGCCAGCAGCGCGCCAAAGTACAGGGCCTGCCAGGCGTAGCGAAGCTGATCGTCCTTCATCAACGCCATGGGCTGCCAGAAGGTCATGGAGATCGCCAAGCTCCCTTCGGACTCGATCCGCAGTAGCAGCACCTCATCCCTGCCGGGCTCCAGATTCACGGGGAAGACAAGGCTCTGATGCGGATACGGACGCTCGGAGCGGGGAACATGATCACCAGACTGGACGCCGAGCCACCGGCCTGAGGCATCCTGGCGATAAAGCGTGACGTGATCGAGGGTTGGGCTCCCCACCTCCAGCAGCCATGTCCGGGGGGCGTCCGCCGCCACTTGCACCGGCAGGCGGATCCATACGGCCGCGGAGTCATAACCAAGATTGAGTGACGACCCGCCATGCTCCCTCGATGCGGTGAAAAGCGCCGTATCGGCCGCCACCGCTTCCACACCCGCCTTGTTCTCGCGATCAAGCCAGACATGGCCCGCCAGAATGACCCCCACCTTTTCGGCGGCGGAAGACAACGCAATCCGAGAACCCAGCTCCGCCGCGCAACTCCCCCTCGGCAGGAGCGCACCGGCAGTCAATAGCAGGACCACACAGAGGATCCACTGGAGCCTCCCGAAGCCCACTACAGACCTGATGACCAGAGGACTGCCAGGCGAAAGACACGGCAGCAACAGAGAAGGCAGCAAAAAACGGGGGATCAAGGAGCGCAGCATCCGTACACGTAAGATTTTGTAAGTTTCAACACAGCCGTATTTGTTATGGTGATGAAGAACGCATCGTGTTTTTTGCAAGCCAAATCAAGAAAATAAGGGAGTTTTCAGATGTTTGCAGTGAAATGCAGCACCAAGGATCGTAAGCGCCACCTGCTCGCCATTGCCACACTCGCCAGTTCCCTCCTGTGTATCGGGGGCGCCCAGGCTGCAGAAAACTTCCCGGACAAGCTGGACCGCATCCTCAAGGAACACAATCTGATGCGCATGGTGGACGCCGATGTGGCCACCGCCAACGCACAGATCGCCGTCGAGAAAACCGCCTACTTCCCCAAACTAACGGTCGGCGCCGGCATCGGTCGGCAACATATCGACCGGGACATTGGGACCAAGGGCAACTTCGACCCCGCCGATGTTAACGTCGGCCTCAACCAGCTCATCACCGACTTTGGGCAGACCGGCCTGCGCGTCGAGGCCGCCGAGACCATTCTGAGCAAGGAAGGCAAGGAACGGGAGCTGCAGCGGCAGAACCTGGTCCTCGCTGCCATCGAGGCCCAGCTTCAGGTGATCCGTGCCGATCGCACCCTGCGCTATGCGCAGCAGTCCGAATCCAACATCAAGCGCCAGACCTCTCTGGAAAACGCCCGAATGGAAGCCGGCCGCGGTTACGCCACCGACGTGCTGCAGGCCAAGGCCCAGCTCGCGGGCGCCGAGGCCCGCCGAGTGATCGCCGAGAGCCGAATGAGTGAGGCCCGCAACCGCTACCGCGCCGTATTTGGCGAGGCTCCCCTGGAGCTTGGCCTCCTCGAGGCCGTGGGCGTTCCCGAATCCCTGCTGCCGCGTTCCGAGACAGAGCTGATCGACATCATCAACCGACAGAACCCTGATGTGCTTGCCGCGGATGGCCGCGCCGAAGTGACGCTGGCCGAGCGGGACGTTCAGCGTGCCCGGGAGCTGATGCCCCGCCTCGCCCTCCAGCTGAACCAGATCCACTACAAGGACTATGACGGCATTAAGGGAGACCGCAACGACACCAAGGCCATGGTCCGTTTCGACTGGGCCTTCGATCTGGGCATGAAGGCCGCACGGGTCACCGAGGCCGCGGATCAATCCGTGATCTCGGCCCGTGAAAAAGCCGGTTACGTCCGCGTCCAGGCCCTCGAGGAAGGCCGCAACGCCTGGGTAGGCTGGCAGACCGCCCGCGAGCGTACCAACTACCTGATCAATCAAGCGCAGATCTCCGGCAACTTCCTGGATCTGGCCCGCAAGGAGCGTGAGCTCGGCCGTCGTTCCCTGCTCGATCTGCTCAATGGCGAAGTCGCGCTGATCAACGCACAGAGCGATGCCGCCGCCGCCCGGGTCGACGAGGTGATCGCCGCCCACCGGCTGCTGCGTGCCATCGGCGGGCTCAAGCCTGAGGTCGTGCGCGCGCCGGGGATGGTGATCCCGGCGGAAAAGCTGCTGCCCTTCACGACCGACGGCGCCTTCAAGACGTCGTCCGTCAACTGAGCGACACGCATTTCCCCCACGGCCGACCCGTTCCCCCGAGCGGGTCCGGCCATGAAGAAACGCCCCGGATTTTCCAGACCGCCAGAGCCACGCCCGCAGACCAGGATCCCGTCAGCGGGCGTGATGCCGTATCAGGAGTAGCAGGAAATGGCTGAACAGACCAACATCCAGATTGACACCCTCGCCCGCGCCATCCAGATCGTCACGGACTTCCTCGCCGGTCGGCCGCAACAAGGTGTCGCCTCCCTTGAGCAAGCCATCGCGCGGGCCGAGGCGGCGCTCATCAGGGCAGGTCTCAGCCCGGCCGCGGCCAAGGACATGTCCCAGCAGATCCTGCTCTCCACGGGCGGTCGGGATGGCGGCAGCCCCGCTAATCCTTTCGAAATCGCACGCGGCCTGCTGGGTGACCGGCAATCCTCCTTCCTGCAGAACGGCGATGGAGGGCGTGTCCCAGGCAGCCAGCCGGGCGATGGCTTCGGCGGTCAAGGCAACCCCTTCAATCCGGGCCAGGGCCACAGCGGCCCCCAAGGTAGTCAGCCGGGCACCCAGTTCTCGCCTCCCGCGCCTCTCGACAGCACGTACCGCCCGGAGATCACCGGACTGACCGGCGACGGTAGCGGCACCTCATCCACGGCTTCGGTACCGGAACGTACCCAACTCACCGGCGATGCGACTGGCAGCGGCATGCCGCGCCCCGGCACCCCCACCGAGCTGTCCGTCCTCACCCTCGACGGCATGAACCCGGGCCTGCTCGGTGGCAGCAGCTCCGGCACGGGCAGTGGCCTTGCCAACCAGGGTACCGGCGGTGTCACGGGCGGCGGGCTGGGCGTGTTCTCCACCTTCAGCGCCGGCGCGGGCAGCGGCACCGGCAGTAGCCTGTTCTCCGGTATTGGCGGCGCACCTGCACCCGCCCCGACGGGTACCCCGGGCAGCAATGAAGCCCCGCCCCCTGCCACCATCGCCGAAAGCCACGCCAGCATCAGCGCCGCACAGACCCAGGTCGTCGAAGGCGACACCGGCAGCGCTGGCGTGCTGGTGTTCGTGGTGACCCGCGACAACCCCTTCACCGCCGCCTCGGCCCAATGGACGCTCAACGGCATCGACGCCGCCCAGCTGGCCGACGGCGCCCTCACCGGCACGGTCAGCTTTGCCGCCGGGCAGACCGAAGCACGCATCAGCATCCCCCTCGCCGGCAACCGGATCATCGAGGCCGGCCGTACCGTCACCCTGCAACTTCAGGCACCCAGCGAAGGCCTTTTGATCGACCAGCCCGTCGCCAGCGCACAAGTGGTGGACGATGACGGCACGGTAAGCATCAGCGCTGGTCAGGGCAGCGTCATCGAAGGGCACTCCGGCACCCAGGTACTGAGCTTCACCGTAGTGCGCAGCACCGGCACGGGTGCCTCCACGGTGGACTGGGCCCTGAGCGGCATGGACGCGGCCGACTTAGTTGGCACCCTCCCCGGGGGCACGCTGCAGTTCGCCGACGGCGAAACCACCAAGCTCATCGAGATCACCCTCAGCGGTGACAGGACCATCGAAACGGACGAAGTCCTCAGCGTCATCCTGAGCAACCCGGGCGCGAACCTCACGCTGGGTACCGACCGAGCCAGCACTACCGTCATCAACGACGACGGCACCTTCAGCATCACCGCAAACCAAGCGAGCGTGAGCGAAGGCGATCAGGGCGGCAGCCAAGTCCTCACCTACACCGTCACCCGCACCAATGCCGTGGCCGCCGACCAGGTGAGCTGGAGCACATCCGGCCTCGACGCAAGCGATTTCGGCGGCGCGGTACCCTCCGGCACCCTCGACTTCGCACCGGGCGAGACGAGCAAGACCATCACCGTCACCCTCGCCGGCGACCGCACGGTGGAACCCGACGAAACGCTCACCGTCAGCCTCAGCGGCGGCGGCGTCGCCCAGGCGTCCGCTTCCACCCAGATCATCAACGACGATGGCAGCGTCAGCATCAGTGCCAACCAGGCCAGCGTCGTCGAGGGCTTCACCGGCGACAGCCAGACCCTCACCTACACCGTCACCCGCACCCAATCCGGCTTCGCCAGCAGCGTCGACTGGACGGTCTCGGGGGTCGATGCGGCCGATTTCGGTGGCACCCTGCCGTCTGGTACCGTCGTCTTCGCGCCGGGTGAGACCAGCAAGACCATCACCCTGACCCTGACCGGTGACGGGACCCCGGAGTCCAACGAGCAGCTCACGGTCAATTTGTCCAACCCCGGCCCCAACCTGTTCATCGACACGGCCAGCGCCAGCACCACCATCCTCAACGACGACGCCACGGTGAACATCAGCGCCGTCACCACCTCCATCGCCGAAGGGGGCGAGGCCGATACCCGGACCCTCACCTTCAACGTGGTGCGTGACATCGGCCTGAATGCCAGCTCGGTCGAATGGGCGGTCAGCGGCCTGGATGCCGCAGCCTTCGGGGGCTCCCTGCCGAGCGGCACGGTCAACTTCGGGGTCGGCGAAACCAGCAAGAGCATCACCGTCAGCTTCACCGGCGACCACGTCATCGACGTGGACAAGAACCTCACCGTCACCCTGTCCAACCCCGGCCAGAGCCTGGGTATCGGGGTCGGCAGCGCCAGCACCACAGTGCTCAACGACGATGCCACCGTGAGCATCGCCGCCGTCGCAGTTGAGGTGCCCGAAGGAGACGAAGGCAGCACCCAGCTCCTCAGCTTCACCCTCACCCGGGACAACGGCCTCGCCGCCAGCACTGTGGACTGGGTCGCCAGCGGCCTCGACATCGCCGACGTAGGCGGCCCCCTGCCCAGCGGCACCGTCAGCTTCGCCGAGGGCGAGCTGACCAAGACCATCACCGTGCCCATCGTCGGCGACCGCAGCATCGAGCCCGACGAAACCCTCACCGTCACACTCTCTAACCCCGGCGCCAACCTGCACCTGGGTACCACCACGGCCAGCACGGTGGTGCTGGACGACGACAGTCTGGTCTCCATCTCCGCCAACGCCGTCCAGGTACTCGAAGGCGATACCGGCACCCAGACCCAGGTCAGCTTCACCATCAGCCGCGCCGATGGCAGCGCCGCGTCGTCCGTGGACTGGTCGGTCAGCGGCCTCCCAGCGGCCGACTTCGGCGGCACCCTGCCCGCCGGCACCGTTCACTTCGCCGTCGGCGAGACCAGCCGGGTGATTACCGTAGCCTTTGCCGGTGACCGTATCGTCGAACCCGACGCCGTGCTCACCGCCATCCTGTCCAACCCCCAGGGCAACCTGCGCCTGGGCGATGCCGAGGCGTCCACCAACATCATCAACGACGACGTGGGCTTCAGCCTGACGGGCGACACCCTCAACGTCGTCGAAGGGGCCAACGGCACTCAGGTCGCAGTGACCTTCCACGTCACCCGCTCCGAAACCTTCGGCCAGGAAGCCGACATCTCCTGGCGCTTCGTGCGCGTGGGAGTCCGCGCCGCCGATGCCAACGACTTCATGGGCGGCCAGGACGGCCTGGGTAGCAACGATGGTCTGCCCAGCGGCAGCATCCACTTCGGCGCCAACGAGATTTCCCGCACCGTCACCGTCTACGTCAAGGGCGACGCCCTGCAGGAATACGACGAAACCTTCGGCATCGTGCTGGTCAACCCGCCCGCGGGCATGCAGATCATCAACGGTGAGGCCTACGGCAACATCTACACCGACGAGACCCAGTACAGCGTCAGCGCCGTCACGCCGTCCACCCTCGAGGGCAATGGCACCGGTGGCCGCCAGGCCTTCACCGTCACCCGTGCCGGGGATCTGAGCCAGGCCGGAGAAATCGGCTACACCCTCTCCGGCTACGGCGAATCCCCCACCACCCCCGACGATTTTGCGGTTGGCCAGGCCCTCAGCGGCACCGTCAGCTTCGCCTCTGGCGAATCCAGCAAGATCGTTTACGTGGACCTGTCCGGCGACAGCACCCTTGAAGGCTACGAGACCTTCGCGTTCACCCTCAATCCGCTCAACGCCAACACCCAGATCGACGTGGGCACCGCCTTGGCGGTGATCGACCCCGACGACCAGGCCATCTCCATCGTCGCCCGTGACGCCGTCCGCAAGGAAGGCTCCGCGGTTGCCCAGCCGCAGCAGTTCGCCATCACCCGCGTGGGTGACCTGTCCGGCAGCGCCACCGTGACATGGCAGGTCAATGGCAGCGGCGCCAACCCGACCGATGCCGCCGACTTCGGAGGCACCCTGCCCTCCGGCTCCGTCACCTTCGCCCCGGGTCAGAGCGAGATCGTCATCTCCATCACCCCGACCCCCGACAGCCATCTGGAAACCCGGGAAGACTTCACCGTCTCCATCTCCAGCAGCACGCCGGGGGCGATGGTCCTCCAAGGCAGCGCCACCGGCATCGTCCTCAACGACGACTCGGGCTTCGTGCTCGACGGCACCGCCCTTACCACCAACGAAGGCAACAGCAACGCCCCCCGCCAGGCCAGCTTCACCGTCACCCGCAGCGGCGATCTGACCGTGGTCGCCAGCGTGGACTGGGCCCTCGAATTTGCCGCCATCGACGGCGTGGACAGCAACGACTTCCTGCCCGGCACCGTGTTCTCGGGCACCCTGTCCTTCGGACGTGGCGTCAACAGCCTGGTGGTGAACCTGCCGCTCACCCCCGACCATGCCGTCGAGGCCAGTGAAGGCTTCACGGTCCGCCTGTCGAATCCCTCCGCAGGCTCCGAGATCACCGTCGGCCAATCCGCCGGCCTGGTGCGCAACGACGACGTGGTCCTCACCCTGCTCCCCTCGGCCGCCATCAATGAAGGCAGTGGCGGCCTCACCGAGCTCCGCTACACCGTCCAGCGCACCGGCGACCTGGATGGCAGCGACACCATCACCTATAGCGTCGCCGGCAGCTCCGCCAACCCGGTGGACGCCGCCGATTTCGTCGGTGGCGTACTGCCGGTGGGCTCCATCACCTTCGCCCCGGGCGAAAGCAGCCGCGACATCGTGCTGCAGATCGCCAGCGATTCGGACCTGGAAAGCGATGAAGGCCTGACCATCACACTGGGCAGCCCCGAGCCCGGCGCCACCGTGGCCAACGGCACCGCCACCGGCACCCTGGTCAATGACGACCACCAGTTCCACATCGCCGTCCAGAGCGGCACCGCCAGCGAAGGCGTTAACGGCGCGGTGACCAGCTTCACCTATGTCGTCACCCGCAGCGGCGACCTGACCCGCACCGGCCAGGTGGCCTGGAGCGTCGCCGGCAGCGGCCCCCACGCCGCCGATGCAGCCGATTTTGTGGGCGGCGCGCTGCCGTCCGGCGTCCTCGACTTTGCCGCCAACGAAGCCAGCAAAACCATCACCATCCAGGTGGCGGGCGACTATTCCGACGAGCGCGACGAAGGCTTCACCGTCAGCCTGTCAAGCCCGGCCACCGGCTCCACCATCGGCACGGCCAGCGCCACCGGCACCATCGTCAACGACGACACCGGCCTGGCCATCAGCGCCACCACCACCGCCCTCGTGGAGGGCGACAGCGGCACCCAGGCCCACACCTTCACCGTGACCCGCACCGGCGTCACCACCGGCACCACCACCGTCGCCTGGGCCCTCACCGGCAGCGGCGGCCAGCCTGTCGATGCCGCCGACTTCGGCGGCACCCTGCCCTCGGGCAGCCTGAGCTTCGCCCCCGGCGTGCTGACCCAGACCATCACCGTCTACAGCAGCGGCGACACCTCGGTGGAGAGCACCGAAGGCTTCACCATCACCCTGTCGGGCGCCGACGGCAACACCGAGATCGTCACCCCCAGCGCCACTGACAGCGTGGTGGCCGACGACATCGGCATCAGCATCAGCGCCGGTGCCACGTCCGTGCTCGAGGGCAGCGCCGGCCAGTCCCGCGTGCTGCAATTCACCGTCACCCGCACGGGCGACACGGCCTCGCCTGTCGTCATCGACTGGGCCGCCAGCGGCATGGACGCAAGCGATTTCGGCGTCGGCACGCCCCTGTCGGGCACCCTCAGCTTCGCCGCGAACGAGACGTCCAAGGTCATCAGCCTCACCCAGACCGGCGATGATCTGAACGAGAGCAACGAGACCCTCCTCATCACGCTCACCAACCCCGCCGGCAACCCGGCTCACGACCGGACCTACATCACCACCGCCACCGCCAGCACCGAGGTCACCAACGACGACTCGACCTTCGGCATCACCGCCGACGCCGCCAGCCAGAACGAGCGCAACATCGGCGACGGTGCCTCCACGGCCTTCACCTTCACCGTGACCCGGGGCGGCGACCTGTCCCTGGCCCAGGACATCGACTGGCTGCTGCAACTGCCAGGTGGCGCCGGCTCGGCCTCCATCGGCGACTTCATCACCGGCCAGGACCTGCTGGGCAACAACGGCGGCCTGCCCTCGGGCACCGTCAGCTTCGCCGCCGGCGCCAGCACCGCCACCGTTACTGTGCAGGTCAAGACCGATGACCAGGTGGAAGTGGACGAGGCCTTCAACATCGTGCTGCAACCGGCCGGCGCCAACACCGCCCTCACCGGTACCACCGCCAGCGCCACCATCACCAACGACGACACCGGCTTCTCCATCATCGCCACCGACGCCGACAAGGCCGAGGGTCAGAGCGGCAACACCACCTACACCTTCACGGTCACCCGCGCCGGTGCAGTCAGCCAGGCCGCCACGGTGGATTGGTCCGTGACCGGAAGCGGCGCCAGCGCCGCCGACGCCACCGACTTCAGCGGTAGCCTCCCTGCCGGCACCCTGTCCTTCGCCGCCAACGAGACCACCCAGACCATCAGCATCACCGTGGCAAGCGATCTCGACGTGGAGTTCGACGAAGGCTTTACCGTCACCATCAGCAACGCCAAGCTGAGCGACAACACGCCCCAGAACATCGTGGACGCCACCGCCACCGGGCGCATCGTCAATGACGACCAGCGCTTCTCGGTCAGCGCCGCCAACGCCGCCATCACCGAAGGCAACAGCGGCACCACCCAGGTGGCCTACACCATCACCCGCAGCGGCGACCTGAGCGTAGCCGCCACCGTGGATTACGCCGTCACCGGCAGCAATGGCGCCAACACAGCCGACGTGGCTGGCGGCGTGCTGCCCACCGGCACCCTCAGCTTCGGCGTGGGCGTCAGCGAGCTGGCCGTGACCTTCAACGTCAGCGGCGATACCGTTGCCGAGGCCAACAACGAGACCTTCACCCTCACCCTCAGCAACCCGTCCGCCAACACCACCCTCGGTACGTCCACCGCCAGCACCGTCATCAACAACGATGACACCAACTTCGTACTGAGCGCCCCGGCCAACATCGCCGAAGGCGGCAGCGGCACCACCCCGGTGGTGTTCACCGTCACCCGCAACGGCGACACCAGCGGCAGCGGCAGCGTCACCTGGGCCCTCAGCGCCTCCGCCGGGCTCACCACCGCCGACTTCGTCGGCAACCAGGACGCCCTCGGCACCAACAGCGGCCTGCCCAGCGGCACTGTCAGCTTCGCCGCCGGCGAGACCAGCAAGACCATCACCCTTAACGTCCAGGGCGACCTGACCCTCGAGAGTGACGAGACCCTGCAGGTGGTTCTCGGCACCCCGGTGAACGGCACCATCCAGCCGGGCGACGGCAGCAAGAGCACCACCCTGCTCACCGACGACGACAACTTCAGCATCAGCACGGCCACCACCACCCGGGCCGAAGGCAACACCGACAGCACCGTCACCTACACCGTGACCCGCAGCGGCTCCCTGGACGGCGCCCGCGACCTGACCTGGACCATCACCGGCACCAACGGCTTCGCCACCGGCACCGACCTGGCCGCCGGCCAGGCCGCCACCGGCACCGTCAGCTTTGCCGACGCCCAGACCAGCGCCACCATCGTGGTCAACATCAAGGGTGACTCCACCGTCGAATCTGACGAGACGATGACCGTCACCCTGTCGAACGCGCCGGCCAACAGCAACATCGTCACCGCCGCCGCGTCCACGGTGCTCACCAACGACGACGCCAGCCTGACCATCACGCCCCTGCTCGCCGACAAGAACGAAGGCAACTCCGCCTACGTGGACTTCACCTTCACCGTCACCCGCTCGGGCAATGCGTCCCAGACCTCCACGGTGAACTGGGCGGTGGATGCGGCAATCGCCAATGCCGTCAATGGCACCGACTTCTACAGCAGCCAGCCGGCCGGCGTCTTCAAGGACGGCAACGGCATCCCCTACGGCAGCCTGAGCTTCGCCAGCGGCGAAACCAGCAAGACCATCACCCTGCGCATTGCCGGTGACAGCACCCTCGAGGTGGACGAGACCCTGCGCGTCAACCTCTCCAACCCCTCCGCGGGCACCGAGATCCAGGGCGGCACGGCCGACGGCTACGTACGCAACGACGACGCCGAATTCAACATCACCGCCGGCACCGCCTCGGTGGTGGAAGGTGACAACGGCTTCACCGGTACTGCCATGACCTACACGGTGACCCGAACCGGCTATCTGACCCAGACCAACACGGTGAACTGGGCGGTCGGACACGGCACCACCAACAGCGGCGACTTCACCAACGGCAGCAACGCCAACATCAACCCCAGCGGCACGCTGACCTTCAACTCTGGCGTCACCACCCAGACCATCACGGTCTATGCCTACGGTGACACCGATGTCGGAAGTATCGAGAACAACGAGACCTTCAACATCAACCTGAGCGGTGCCAACGCCGGCAGCTCCATCGGCGCCACCGGCAGCTACACCAGCACCATCCAGAACGACGACACCCAGATCACCGCCTCCATCGACGACATGCGCGTCGCCGAAACGGTGGCAGGCCAGTCGAGCACCTTCACGGTCACCTTCACCCGCTCCGGCGACCTCAACAAGGCCTCGTCCCTCAACTGGGCGGTGCAGGGCACCACCATCCACGATATGGAGGAGAACAACACCGCAGACTCCGCCAATGCCAGCGACTTCGGCGGCAGCCTGCCCTCCGGCACCGTCAGCTTCGCCAGCGGCGAGACAAGCAAGACCGTCACCATCACCGTGTCCGGTGACGACGTGGTGGAGAACGACGAGTGGTTCCAGATCGCCCTGTCCGGCGGCACAGGCGTGGATCAGGTCACCACGGTGCACAATGACCCCCGTATCAACGGCGGCAACGCGTTCTACAGCTACACGCTTGGCAGCTGGGTCGCTGACAATGCTCAACTCAGCAACACCAACTCCGGCTACCTGTTCGGCGAAATTGAACGGGACGAAGCCCTGTTCGATCTGGGCAACAACGCCAACACCGGCGAAACCGGCTCCTTCAACTATGTGAGCAGCAAGCTCGAAGGCGACACCCTGGCCGACGGCGGCCCCAGCGACGACTACATCGAGCACGTCTTCGCCGTACGCCGCACCATCGCCACCTCGGGCACCGCCTGGGTGGAATGGAAGCTCTCCAACGGCATCAGCGGCTATGTGCCCACCGACATCAACGACTTCAAGCCGGGTCAGGATGCCCTGGGCACCAACGGCGGCTTTGCCTCCGGCCGGCTGAACTTCGCTGACGGGCAGGAGTGGGGCTACATCAAGGTCTACACCACCCGCGACAACGTGGGCGAATACGACGAGGCCTTCCGCGTCTACCTCACCACCACCAGCGGCGGCAGCAGCTTCGACAGCAACCCCGACGGCGCTGGCTACAACAATAACTACCTCGTCCTCAGCAACGACGACACCCGCTTCGATGCCAGTGCCAACGACGTCACCGAAGGCAACGTCGTCACCTTTACCGTCACCCGCCAGGGTGACACCCGCGGCACGGATACGGTGGACTGGTCCCTGACCCTGCCGGGTTCCGAGACCACCAACGAAGGCAACACCAATACCAGCACGTGGTACCAGCTCGACCCCAGCGACATCTCGGGCGTAACCACCAGCAATGGCACCGCAACCTTCAATGCCGGCACCTGGACTGGCACCCTCACCTTCGAGAATGGCGAAACCACCAAGACCATCAGCGTCCAGACACTGGACGACGCCTGGACCGAAAGCTGGCGCGAAAACCTGAGCATCGTGCTCAGCAACGCCAATAATGTGGACGCAGGCGAAGCGAATCACGACCTGGAAACGGCCGCCACCGGCTATGTGGACACCGCCTACATCTATGACAACGACGCCGACCCCCTGATCAGCGTCACCGCCAGCGCCACCACAATCTTCGAAGGCACCGGCGCCAACAACTCGGCCGACGGCAACACCGTCACCTTCACCATCACCCGCACCGACCAGGCCGGGCTCGATGGCGCCCTGAACTACCCCAGCACCGTCGGTTGGTACCTCAGCGGTTCGGCCATCAACTGGGGTGGCGCAGCCAACGAGCTCGTCAAGACCTACGGCGGCGCCAACCGCGCCTACGAATACGCCGCGAGCACCACCTACGGCAACGTGGTGTTCAATGCCGGCGAAACCCAGAAGCAGGTCACCGTCACCTTCTATGGTGACAACTACGTCGAAAGCGAGACCCCGATCACCTTCAATGTGGTCTCTGCGAGTGCCGGTGAAAGCTGGCTGTACGACGTCTATGGCGCCGGCACCCAGAACGGCTATGGCCCCGCCAACGTGGACAACACTGCGGCAAGCGTGACGGTCAATGTGCGCAACGACGACATCCGCCTCTTCGTCGGTGGCTGGGACGCCAACGGTGGGGACACCAACGGCTACTACACCAACGTGCAGACCAATGCCTATGAAGGCAACCCGCTGACCTTCACGGTCAACCGGGCGGGGCGCCTCGACAGCGACATCGTGGTCAATTACACGCTGGTCAACGGCAGCACCGCCGCCGGCGATTTCCAGTCCACCAGCGGCAGCTTCACTCTGGCAGCCCAGGCCACTGCCTACGGCACCTACAACTACAGCATCTCCCTGGCCGACATCCTGACCGACGACAGCACGGTGGAGGCCAATGAGACCTTCACCCTTCGTCTGAGCGCCCCCGGCGATGTGGCGGGCTCCTACGTCCGCTTCCAGAGCTACTACCCGGATTACAACAACGCCTACGGCACCCTGGCCAACACCCTGGATGTGCGCGGCACGATCTACGACGACGACACCACCTACACCCTGACCCCCACCGCCACCAGCCTGGTGGAGACCGACCAGGGCGCCAACCAGACCTTCTCCTTCGACGTCACCCGCAGCGCTGTCGGTTACACCGGCGCGGCCACCCTGCGCTGGCGCGTCGAGGCCGTGGGCGCCAACCCCACCAACGCCGCCGACTTCACCAGCACCGACACCCTGGGCACTGGCGGCGGCCTGCCCTCCGGCACGGTGAGCTTCGCCAACGGCGTGCTCACCGCCAACTTCAGCGTGCTCGTCAAGGGCGACCTGATCGCCGAAACCAACGAGACCTTCCGGGTCGTGATCTATGAGGACGTGCTCACCAGCGCGTCCCCCGCCATCACCAACACCCAGAACCTCGCCTCCAGCACCCTCACCGTGCTGACCGACGACACCGGCATCAGCATTGCCGACTCGTCCATCGTCGAAAGCGACGCCAACCAGACCATGAACTTCACGGTCACCCGCAGCGGCGACCTGTCGGGTGCTTCGTCCATGACCTGGACCCTGTTCAACGGCACCGCCGCCGCCGGTGACTTCAGCGGCGCCACCACCGGTACCGTGAGCTTTGCCGCCGGCGAGAGCAGCAAGACCATCAGCATCACCGTGGTGGGCGACACCGACCCGGAAGCCAACGAGACTTTCTCCATCCAACTGGGCAGCCTGTCCGGCATCGATGAGGCCATCGACATCAGCGCTGCCGGTGTCATCACCAACGACGACTCCGCCTTCGCCATCACCGGCGGTGCCGGCGCCAGCACCGCCGAAAACACTGCCCAGACCTTCACCATCACCCGCACCCACGACACCAACCAGAGCCAGACCATCACTTGGTCGGTGCTCACCGGCGGCGCCAACGGCACGGTGGATGCGGCCGACTTCGGTGGCAGCCTGCCCTCGGGCTCGGTCACTTTTGCCCCGGGCGAGATGAGCAAGACCATCACCATCACGCCCACCAGCGACACCACCCCTGAGACCGACGAGACCTACACCGTCCAGATCGCCCTGGGCGCCGGCACCACTGGCGACAGCATCACCACCGCCACGGCCACCGGCACCATCGAGAACGACGACGCCGTTTTCCACATCGCCGCCGACCAGGCGACGATCCAGGAAGGCCACAGCGGCACCACCAACCTGACCTTCACCGTCACCCGGGGCGGCGACACCAGCGGCGCCGGCAGCGTGGACTGGAAGCTCAGCTCGGCCAGCGCCAACGCCGCCGATTTCGCCACCGGCGACACCCTCGGCACCAACGGCGGCCTGCCCAGCGGCACGGTCAGCTTCGCCAATGGCCAGTCGAGCCAGACCATCACCATCCAAGTGGTGGGTGACCTCGATGTGGAAGGCGACGAGAGCGTCACGCTGACCCTCTCCAACGCCAGCGGCGGCCAGATCCAGACCGCCACCGCCGTCACCGACATCCTCAACGACGACGCCACCATCGCCATCAGTGCCCTGTCGGCGGCCAAGGCCGAAGGCAACAGCGGCACCACCGCCTACACCTTCACCGTTACCCGCAGCGGCTACCTGGGCGAAGCGGAAACGGTGGACTTCGCCATCACCGGCACGGGCATCAACCCGGCCGACGGCGCCGACTTCGGCGGCAGCCTGCCCTCCGGCACCCTGACCCTGCCCGCCGGCCAAAGCAGCGTGACCCTCACCGTGCTGGTCAGCGGCGACCTGGCCGGCGAGCCCGACGAAGACTTCACCGTCACCCTGTCCAACCCCTCCAGCGGCGTCACCATCACCACCGCTGCCGCCAACGGCACCATCCAGGCCGACGACGTGGTGTTCGACGTCACCGCCCCGGCCACCGCGCTGGAAGGCAACACCGGGACCACCACCTACTTCGACTTCGTGGTCACCCGCAGCGGCAACCTGAGCGCCTCCCAGACCCTGGACTGGAGCGTCGCCGGCATCGGCGCCGACCCCACCAGCGCGGCCGACTTCGACGCCACCAGTGGCAGCATCACCTTTGCGGCCAACGAGACCAGCAAGACCATCCGCGTGCCGGTCAAGGGCGACTACTCGGGTGAAGCCAACGAGAGTTTCCGCCTCAGCCTCACCGGCCCCAATGGCGTGGTGTTCACCCACAGCACCGCCGACGCCACCATCACCGACGACGAAGCCTCCCTGCGCATCAGCGGCACCACCGCCACCCGCGTCGAAGGCCACGACGGCACCACCACCGACCTGACCTTCACCGTCACCCGCAGCGGCAACCTCAATCTGGCCGCCACCGTGGACTGGACCGCCACCGCCGGCACCGCCGACGCCGCCGACTTCCTGGGCGGCGTGCTGCCCAGCGGCAGCCTGGCCTTTGCCAGCGGCGAGCTCAGCAAGACCATCACCGTCACCGTGCAGGGCGACGTGGAGGTGGAAGGCAACGAGAGCTTCACCATCGACCTGTCCAATGCCTCCACCGGCGCCGACATCATCATCGGCAGCGCCACCGGCACCATCACCAGCGACGATGTGGACTGGACCGTCACCGGCTTCACCATCCCCTCGGTCGAAGGCGACGGCGCCAGCCACAACTTCGTCTTCCGGGTCACTCGCACCGGCGGCAACGCCGCCACCACCCTCGACTGGAGCGTGGCCGGCTCGGGCACCCATGCGGCCGATGCCAACGACTTCCTGGGTGGCTTCCTCCCCAACGGCACCCTCAGCTTCGGCCAGGGTGTGATGTCCCAGGACATCGTCGTCCAGGTAGCCGGCGACAGCGTGCTCGAGAACGACGAAGGCTTCACCGTCACCCTCAGCGCCCCCACCGACAGCCTGGTGCACAGCTTCACCAGCCAGAGCGCCAACGCCACCCTGGTCAATGACGACGACGTGATGTCCATCGCCGCCCTGGCCGCCGACGGCGCTGAAGGCTCCGGCGCACCGGGCACCCTGAGCTTCACCGTCACCCGTACCGGCAGCACCGCCGGCAACTCCAGCGTAGGCTGGCGCATCGTCCATGGCGACACCGTGGCCGGCGACTTCGTCGCCACCTCGGGCACGGTCACTTTTGTCGATGGCCAGGACAGTGCCGTACTCAACATCGCAATCGCTGGCGACCGCAACGTGGAACTGGACGAAGGCTTCAGCGTCGAGCTCTACAACCCAGGCACCGGCAGCACCGTGGATACCGGCGCCTCCACGGCCGCTGGCATCATCCGCAACGACGACGTGGATCTGGCCCTGTCAGCCGCCGTCGGCAGCGCCGTCGAGGGCGACACCGGCAACCCCGGCCAGCTCAGCTTCACCGTCACCCGCAGTGGCGACCTGTCGGTGAGCACCTCGGTCAACTGGAACGTGGTGGCCGGCAGCGCCGTGGCCGCCGACTTCCCCGGTGGCGTACTGCCCTCCGGCAGCGTCACCTTCGCACCGGGCGAGACGACCCAGACCATCCTGGTCAATGTGGTCGGCGACGGCCTGGACGAAGGCAACCAGGACTTCACCGTCCAGCTCTCCGGCCAGAGCGCCCATGCCGACATCACCAGCAACAACGTGATCGGCACCATCATTGACGACGACGACACCCTCACCGTGTCCGCGGTCTCCGCATCCCAGCTGGAAGGCAACAGCGGCACCACCGCCTTCACCTTCCGCATCGACCGCAGCGGTACCTCCACCGGTGCCGCCAGCGTCGACTGGAACGCCGCCGGCTCCGGCCTGCGCCCGGTGGGCGATGGCGAGTTCGTCGCCCAGACCGGCACCGTCAGCTTCGCCGACGGCGAGACCAGCAAGGAGTTCACCGTCTATGTGAACGCCGACACCCTTGGCGAATACGACGAAACCTTCAGCGTCTCCCTGAGCAACCCCAGCTACGGCTCCACGGCGGCCGCCACCACCGCTGCCGGCACCGTGATCAATGACGACGCCGTGCTGCTGATCGCCGCCGACCACGCCTCCACCCCGGAAGGCGACACCGGCGAGGAGACCCCCTTCACCTTCACCGTCACCCGCAGCGGCGACACCACGGTCACCTCCAGCGTGCTGTGGCAGGTCATCCCCAGCGGCACCCATCCGGCCAACGCCCAGGACTTTGGCGGGGTGTACCAGAGCGGCGCGGTGGCCTTCGGTGTCGGTGAAACCACCAAGACCATTACCATCACCGTGGCCGGCGACAACACGGGTGAAACCGCCGAGGGCTTCTCGGTGGTGCTCAGTGACGCCGCCGGCGCCACTATCCTCGAAGACACGGCCAGCACCCTGATCGGCAACGACGACACCGGCCTGACCCTCACAGCGATCAACGGCGCGGAGAAGTATGAAGGCGACACGGGCACGACCTTCTTCACCTACCGGCTCGAACGCCTCGGCAACGACACGGATACCGTCACCGTGAACTGGCATGTGGAAGGCGTCGGCAGCTACCCGGTCACCGCCAGCGACTTCATCGGCAACGTGCTCCCCAGTGGCAGCATCACCCTGAGTCCTGGCCAGACGATCTACGACATCCAGATCCCGGTGGCCGGCGACAACGTGCTGGGCCCCGACCAGAACTTCCGGGTCGTGCTCACCAACGCCGTCGGCATCGACCTGATCAATGACCAAGCTGCGGGCGTTGTCCTGAATGATGACAGCCAGTTCAGCGTCACCGCCATCGACACCAGCCTTGAAGAAGGCAACAGTGGCGGCACCACTGCCTACCGCTTCACTGTCACCCGTGCCGGTGCCGACGAGCTGGCCGCCGACATCAACTATCAGGTGACCGGCAGCGGCTCGGCTCCCGCCAATGCGGCTGACTTCCTGAACGGTGTGCTGCCCCAGGGCACCCTGCACTTCCTCGCCGGCGAGACCAGCAAGGAACTCGTCATCCAGGTTGCCGCCGATACCATCGGTGAATCCGACGAACAGTTCTCGGTGCAGCTCTCCAGTGCCGGCGACGGGGTCACCGTCAATCCGCTGCAGTCCAGTGCCACCGCCACCATCATCGGCGACGACATGGCCATCACCGTGCTGGCCCTGGACGTGGATCGGGCCGAAGGCGCCGACGGCGCCACCACCCCCTTCACTTTCCGGGTGTTGCGTGCGGGCCCGGGGAATGAGGCCGTCACGGTCAACTACAGCATCGCCGGCAGCGCAACGGCGGATGACTTCCTGACCCCGCTAACCGGCACCATCACCCTCGCTGCCGGAGTCAGCGAAGGCCTGTTCACCCTGCAGGTCAAGGGCGACGCCGTCCGCGAGGGCGACGAGGCCTTCAACGTGACCTTCAGCCACCCGGCCATCACCGGCGGCACCACGACGCTCGCCGGCAACATCCGTGACGACGACCAAGGCCTGCAGCTCACCGCACCGGCCAGCATCGTCGAAGGTGACTCGGGCAGCACCAGCGCCACCTTCCAGCTCACCCGCGGCGATACCAGCACCACCGAAACCTTCTACTGGAAGATCCTCGGCGGCGCGGTGCATAGCGTGGATGCCAGCGACTTCGCGGGCAGCCTCTTCCCCACCGGCAGCGTCACCTTCAACGCCGGCCAGAGCAGCGCCAGCTTCAGCATCAACGTCGCTGGCGACACCCTGGTGGAAGGCAACGAATCCCTGCTCGCCGTGGTCACCTCCAGCGCCGTCAGCCCGGTTGCTCTGGCCTCGACCACCGCCCAGATCACCAACAACGATGTGGCCGGGGCAGGCAATGACATCCTCTCAGGCACCTCCAGCGAGGACAGCCTGCAAGGCCTGGGCGGCAACGACACGCTGTACGGCTACGCCGGTGCAGATCAGCTCCAGGGCGGCGACGGCGATGACGTACTGATCGGCGGCGCCGGCGCGGACACCCTCAACGGGGGAGCGGGTGCCGACCGCTTCCACTTCGAGCGTCCGACCGACGGTATGGATGTGATCAGCGACTTCGTCGCCGGCACCGACCACCTGAGCTTCGACCCGGGTAACTTCGGCGGGCTGAACAGCCTCACTTCGGTGTCCCAGTCCTTTGCCACCGACGCGCTGACCACGCTGGCGGCCCTGGCCAACCAGGCAGACGCCAGCGTGTATCGGGTCAGCTTCGCAGCGGGGAACTTCCAGTTCGGTACCGGCGGCAGCGGCCAGCTCGACGAGTTGGAGGCGGCCATCACCGGTGGCAACCACACCGGCTCAGCCTTTTTCCTGATCTCCAACGGTGATGTCACCCGCCTGTACTATGATGCCGACACCAACGCCGGCACCGATGGCAGCGGGCTCGTCGCCCTGGTGGAACTGGCCAATCAGCCCCAGGCAGACACCCTGCCCACCGACGTGATCGCGCCGCATCCGGTCGTCTGACCCCGGCAGCCCTCAGGCCCGCCCGCCCCGGTTCCCCGCAAGGGGGCCGGGGCTTTGCCCAATGAAACCAGCCCGCTGATCCAATGAATGAATTCTGGCGACGACTCGCCCTCCACCCCCGGCTCCGGATGGAGCTGTTCCTCTCCTCCCTGCTGATCAACCTCCTCGGTCTGGCCGGCTCTCTCTACAGCATCCAGGTCCTCAACCGCTATCTGGCCCTGGGCATCGACACCACCCTGCTGACCCTCACCGTCGGCGCCATCATCGCGGTGGTCTTCGAGCTGGCCCTGCGCTCGGCGCGCCTGCGCATCGCCCAGTGGCTGTGCGCCCGGGCCGACGCGGCCCTGGGCGAAACTGTCTTCGAGAGCAGCGTGCGCGGCCAGTACGCCCTGCTCGAACAGTTGCCGGTGGCCGCCCGGCGGGAGATCCTGTCCGGCCTCGCCACCACCCAGCAGAGCTTCGGCGCCGGCAACCTGATCACCCTGCTCGACGCCCCCTTCGCCTTTGTCTTCCTGTTCGTGCTGGCCCTGCTCAATCCCATCCTGGCCCTGACCGCCATCCTGGTGATGAGCGGCGTCATCCTGGTCTCCCTGCTGGCCCAGCGCCGTCTTCGCGAGCCCATGGAAGCCCAGAGCCGCAGCGCCATCCAGCTCGCCGGCCACCAACAGACCCTCACCTCGGGCACCGAGCTGGTACGAGCCTTTCAGGCCGCGGACACCTTGCGCGAGCGCTGGAACCAGTGCACCAACGAGCTCACCGGCCTGCGTGCCAACCTCGGCACCCTGCAGAACACCATCCAGAACGCCAGCTACGCCGGCGGCGTGCTGCTGGGCATGCTGGTGATGGCCATGGGCGCGCGGGAGGTCCTGGCTGGGCGACTCGACGTTGGCAGCCTGATCGGGGCCAACATCCTGGCGGGCCGCGCTCTCGCTGCCCTGACCCGGGCCCTCGGCCTCGGCGAGGCCATCGGTCGCGGGCAACGCGCCCTCGAACTGATCCGCCAGCTCAACGCCATCCCGCAGGAACGCAGCGACGGCATGACGCTGGGCCAGTACGGCGGCAGCCTGCGCTTCGAAGATGCGGCCTTCGCCTACCCCAAGCAGCCGACCCCCATCTTCGAGCACTTCGATTTCGACCTGCCAGCCGGCGGGGTGGTGGCCGTGATCGGCGCCAATGGCACTGGCAAGACCACCCTCGCCCGCCTGCTGGTGGGGCTGCTGGAGCCGACCCGTGGCCGCCTGCTGGCCGACAACATGGACCTGCGACAGGCCGACCCCGGCTGGTGGCGTCGCCAGGTGGCCTACCTGCCCCAGGAGCCCCTGTTCTTCGATGGCACCCTGCGCGAGAACCTGACGGTGATGGCCCCCCAAACCCCCGATGACGAGATCCTGGCCCTGTGCCGCGAGCTGGGTGTGGGCCCCTTTGTCGAGGGTAGCGCCGATGGCCTCAACCTCATCCTACGCAACGGTGGCAACAGCATCCCCCTGGGCATCCGCCGCCGCCTCGCGCTGGCCCGGGCCCTTCTCGGCAAAGGCCGCGTGGTGGTGCTGGACGACCCGACGGAGGGCGTCGATGCCGACGGCTGCAAGGCCATCGCCGGCATCCTCAACCGCTTGGTCAAATCAGGGCACAGCCTGGTGGTGATGAGCAACGAAGCCTTCATCATCTCCGCCGCCCAGGCCGTCATCGACCTCAACCAGAAGCCCCAGCCCCGCGTTGTCCGGGCGCCGGCAACACCCGCAACGCCCGCCGTGACTGCCGGAGGCAGCGCCCATGACTGATTCCACCGTGCATCCCGATGCCCTGCCGCCCACCACCAGCCGCCTGGGCCGCCTGCTCGAACGCATCCTCACTGCCTTCGAGGGCCACCCCCTGCTGTCGCGCCTGACCAGGCTGATCCTGCCGCCCCTCGAGGACCAAGACCAACCCACCGATGCCCTGCTCCGCAGCCGCCTGACCATCCGCCTGCTGGCGCTGCTGCTCGGTACCCTGCTGCTGTGGTCCTTCCTGTTCCCCCTCGACATCGCCAGTCACTCCACCGGGGAGGTCACCACCGCCGGCCAGACCAAGCTGATCCAGCACCTGGAGGGTGGCATCGTGCGCCGCATCCTGGTACGTGAAGGCCAGAGCGTGGCGGCCGGTGAAGCCCTGGCCGAAGTGGAGCGGACCTCTGCCGAATCAGAGATGCGCGAACTCGAAGCTCAGATCGGCGGCCTGCAGATCAAGGCCCTGCGCCTGGAGGCACAGCTCGCCCACAAGTCCGACTTCAAGGTGCCGGCAGACCTGGCCAAGCGCTTCCCGGATCAGGTGGACACTGCCCGTGCCCTGCTGCTGGCCCAGAAGTCCCGGGTTGGCAGCAGCTATGAAGCCCAGTCCCAGAAGATCAGCCAGCGCAGTGCCGAACAAGCCGAGCTGCAGGCCCGCCGCGCCCACACCGAGGGCAAGCTGCGCCTCCTCGTCCAGCAAATCGAGATCAGCCAGAAACTCCTCGCCGAGGGCCTGGCCAACCGCTATGAGCACCTCAATCTGTTGAAGGAAGAAGAGCTGGCCCGGGGCACCCTCAAGGAGATCGACGCCTCCCTGCGCAGGGTGGCCGCCGCCCAGAAACAGGAGGACGCCTCGCTACGCTCCCTCGACTCGGGAGACAGCGAGCAGTTCCAGAAGGACCTGGCTGACACCCGCAAGCAGATCGCCGAAGCCCAGGAGCGCATGCGCAAGTTCTCGGACACCCAGGAGCGCCTGGTGGTCCGCTCGCCCATCGACGGGGTGGTGATGACCCTGCACGTGGTCACCGAAGGTGGCGTGATCCAGCCTGGCGGCACCCTGATGAGCCTGGTCCCCGCCAACGAGCCCCTGCTCATCGAGGCCAAGCTGCCGATTGGCGACATTGGCATGGTGCGCGTCGGCCAGGAAGCCCGGATCCAGCTGGTTTCCTCGGTGGCCCGGGGCTTCCAGCCGATGCATGGCAAGGTGGTGCATATCAGCCCGGACTCGGTGATGGACGAGCAGAAGGTGCCCCATTACCGGGTGCGCATCGCTCCCGACAGCACCGCATTCATCCATCGCGGAACGCGCTACCCCCTGATGCCCGGGGTGCCGGTCAGCGTCGCCATCCTGACCGGCGAACGGAGCCTCTTCTCCTACCTGGCCGGGCCGATCACCGACGGCCTGCACATGGCCTTCTCGGAACCCTGAACCCGACCCTGCGCACGCTCAGGCGCCATCCGCCTCCCTCAAGCCCGTCCGCAGGACACCCGCGGACCGTGCCGACACCACCAGCAACAGCTTAAGGGTGGCGCGGGTGGCGCCGACAAAGAGGCGGCGGATGGCCCGCTCATCGAGCTGCTCGAAATCAACCTCGGTAAGGATCACGCAGGGCGCGGCCCGTCCCTTGAAGCGCAGCACCGAATCGATGAGCACATCCCCGTCACTCAGCACTGGGTTGCCGAGGAGATCGTAGCGGCCGGTCGGTGCGCGCAGGGTGTGGGGGCCGAGGCGGGTGAGCGGCGTCAATGCCGAATGTTCGCGCCCTCTATAGGTAATCACCGCGATCCGGGAGCGCTTGAAGCCGAGGCCGATGGCCCGCGTGATGGCCTGGGCGGTTTTCGGCGCCAGTTCGTCCGGCGCAGCGTAGGTCAGGATCTCGACCTGCGAGCCAGCCAGGGGGCTCCCTGCGGTGACTGGCGCCGGCAGCAGGGGATTGAGCAGGGCCAGGATGTCCCGCGGACTGCGATAGTTCGTGCTGGAGCGCAGACTCACCCAGCCGGGTAGCTCAACCGGCGGGCGCCCGTAAAGGTTCTGCAGCGGATCTTCCAGCCACCAGGCCCGTCCTTCGGGTCGCAGGAAGCGGAGCAGGTTGTCGGCCCAGCCCGCCTGGAAGTCCTGCCCCTCGTCCACGATGATGTCGTCGAAACGGTCGGAATCAGCCGGCACATAATCATCCAGCAAGGTTTCCAGCCGCGAGAAGGCATCCGGCAGGCGGAAGTCGGGCGTCTGCCCGAGGCTCCGGCTGATCCGGTCGGCCAGCTGGTGGTAAGTGGCCACCTCACCGCCGGGCGGAGCGATCAGGGCGATGTGATCGGCCAGGGGACGGTTGTAGCAGACATACAGGGGACGCCGGCCCGCAGCCAACGCATCGCGGAAGGCGGCCATCGCCAGCTGCGTCTTGCCGGAGCCCGCGGTGCCGATCACACGCAGACGGAAGGGCGCACATTCGATGCGCCGCGCCCATTCTGCCAGGCCACCCGACAGGCGCGTGGTCAGCGCGTCAGCCTGGCCTGCGAGGGCATCGACCTCGGGCACCAGCTGCAGCAGATCGGCCATGTACCGATGGATGCGCTCCCGACGGGGCACGGCCTCCCCCGTCACGGGCAGGATCGAACGGACGATGGCGGCCAGGTGCTCACGCCGGCCAGCATCGACAATGCGGGCCGGATCAAGGCCCGCCGTGCCGGGGCTATGCAGGGTGTAGTCGGGGCAATAGAGCAGGGCCTCGATCGGCACCGTCTCGCCGTCGCAGACATCCCTGAGGCGGGCTCCCAGCGCCCCCACCGTACGGGCGAGCTGCACCGGGAGGCTTTGCGCCTTGCGCGCATAGCGTGTCACCAGCCCATCCGGGGTCTCGGCCAGCAAACCGGATTTCTGCTCGATCAGCAGCACCTTGCCGGTCGGGCCGACGACGGCGAAGTCAATGTCGCCGCTCAGGGCGTGATTGCCTTCGGCAATACGAGTCCAGTGCACGCCATGGTAGATCGCATAACGGTCGTCCAGGCCTTCAGCCAGCACGGCAAGGGTTTCGATCTCCCGCTGCGCGGCGCCGGTCACCTTGAGCTCCCGCCAGCCTTCGGGATGAATGTGTGCCATGACTTTGGGTTAGAGTCGCTCCGTGAAGGCGCTGCCACATGCAGCCCCGCCACATTGTGTCAGTCCCTGCGAGGCCCGGCCATGCCAGTCGGGTCCAATGTTCGAGGATACCGTTCGATGCGCTCCCTGTCTCTCTCACTGGCCGCCGCAGGCCTGCTTGCCGCCCCCTTGAGCCAGGCCGACACAGTCGGCTGCGTGACCACAGCCTGGAAACTGGTGGGTGCCAATCACAAGATCTGTGTCGAGGCCTTCCATGATGCCAAGGTCCCCGGTGTCACCTGCCACGTCAGCCAGGCCCGCACCGGCGGCGTCGCCGGCAGCCTGGGGCTGGCCCAGGATCCATCCCAGTTCTCGCTGGCCTGCCGCCAGACCGGCCCGATCAGCCTGCCGGCCAAGCTGCCCGAGAGCGAGACGGTGTTTTCGGAGGACACCTCGGTACTGTTCAAGGAAACCCGCGTCTTGCGGCTATGGGACAAGGCCAACAACACGCTGGTGTATCTGGCGGTCAGCCGCAAGCTGATCGACGGGGCGCCGGCCAACAGCATTTCGACCGTGCCGATCATGCCCTGGGGTGGCCGCTGAGCCCCTCACATCGGGGCATCGGCCTGCCCGACCGGCAGGGTCACGGTGAAGGTGGTGCCTTTGCCGATCTCGCTGCTCACCTCGATGCGGCCATGGTGGCGATCCACGATGCCCCATGACAGCGACAGGCCCAGGCCGGTCCCCTGCCCGACCGGCTTGGTGGTGTAGAAGGGTTCGAAGACGCGCTGCAGATCATCCGGCGCAATCCCCCGGCCGGTATCGCTGACGCTGACCCACACCTGATCCTCGCCCCGGCGGCCGGTGCGGATGGTGATATCGCCCTTGCCCTCGATGGCCTGGGCAGCGTTGACGATCAGGTTCATGAACACCTGGTTGAGCTGCGAGCCGAGGCAATACACCTGGGGCAGATCGCCATACTCCCGGATCACCGTGCAGTGGTACTTGAGCTGGTTCCGCGCCATGTTGAGCGTGGACTCGAGGCCCGCGTGGAGATCGGCCCAGTGCCACTCCGCCGTGCTCATGTGGGAATAATCCTTGAGGTCGCTGACGATCTTGCGCACCCGGTCGACACCTTCCTGGGACTCCTTGAGCAGGGAGATCACGTCCTCCCGCAGGAAGTCATAGTCAGCCTTGTTGCGCAGTTCCGCAGCCTGGGCAAAGGCGGCCGGGTCGGCACAGGCCACGACCCCCTGCTCATAGGCTTCGATGATGGCGAAGAGATCCTTCAGGTAGCCCTCCAGCGCCCCCAGGTTCGAACCGACAAAGCCCACCGGGTTGTTGATCTCGTGAGCGATCCCGGCGGCCAACTGGCCCAGGGAAGCCATCTTTTCGGCCTGCATCAGCTGCATCTGGGCCAGCTCCAGGGCGTGGGCGCCGTCCTCCACCTTGTGGCGCAGGCGCTGGTTGTTGCGGAAGAGCATCTCTCGGGCCGCCTTGGCCTGGACCTGAACCTGGACCCGGGCATTGACGATGGCCGCCCGGACCGGCTTGTGGATGTAATCCGCAGCACCCAGCTCAAAGCCCTTCTGCTCACTCTCCTCATCGATCATGGCCGTCACCATGATGACCGGAATATCCGCGGTCGCGGGTTCTCCCTTGAGGCTGCGCAGCACTTCGAAACCATCGAGGTCCGGCATCATGACATCGAGCAGGATCAGGTCGGGCCGGGGTTCGGCCGCCACCATTTCGAGCGCCTCGAGACCACTGCTCGCCATGAGCACGCCGAACTCCCTGGGCAGGATGCCCTTGAGCACCATCCGGTTGATGGGCTCGTCATCCACTACCAGGATCGTGCGGCGACGCGGCTGGGGCTCCGAAGCACAAGCATCCTTCTCGTCCATCATCGGTGACCCATCAATAGAAACGCCATCGAATTTATCAAAATATTGCGATTTTATCGATTTAACAATCAATCAGCTTGTGCGATCTTACCCGGATCGACTGCCCCCCGACTCTTTCGTTCCAGCAATGCCCGCGCCTGACGGGGACGATCGCCCCCCGGATTGATACCCATCAAGGCCACCCGGTCTTTGCACGCCTGACAATCGCCCCACACCCCCCGGAAGGTCAGGCCATGTTCCGCATTTCCAGCTACATCCGCGAAGTCGCCGCCCCCACCCCGCTCACCCCCCGCCGCCATCCCCCCGGCCCTGTGGTGATCTGGAACCTGATCCGCCGCTGCAACCTCACCTGCAAGCACTGCTACTCGATCTCCGCCGACAAGAACTTCGCCGGCGAGCTGGACACCGCCGAGATCTTCCGCGTGATGGACGACCTCAAGGCCTTCCGCGTACCGGTACTGATCCTATCCGGCGGCGAACCGCTGCTGCGCCCTGACCTCTTCGAGATCGCCGGGCGAGCCAAGGCGATGGGCTTCTATGTCGGCCTGTCCTCCAACGGCACCCTGATCGACGCACACAACATCGACGCCATCGCGGCCACCGGCTTCGACTACGTAGGCATCAGCCTGGACGGCCTGCGCGAGACCCACGACCGCTTCCGCCGCCTGGATGGGGCCTTCGACCGTTCGCTGGCCGGCCTGCGGCTGTGCCGCGACCTGGGCGTGAAGGTCGGGGTGCGCTTCACCCTGACCCAGGACAACGCCGCCGACCTGCCCGGCGTGCTGCAACTGGTCGAGGACGAAGGAATCGACCGCTTCTACTTCTCGCACCTCAACTATGCCGGCCGGGGCAACAAGAACCGCGCCGACGATGCCCGGCACCAGATGACCCGGGACGCCATGGAGCAGCTCTTCGATACCGCCTGGGACTGCGAACGGCGCGGCCTCGACAAGGACTTCACCAGCGGCAACAACGACGCCGACGGCCCCTTCTTCCTGCAGTGGGTAAGGCGCCGCTTCCCGACCCGGGCCGCCCACGTCGAGGCAAAGCTGATGCAATGGGGGGGCAATTCCAGTGGCGTCAATGTCGCCAACATCGACAACCTGGGGCAGGTGCACCCGGACACCATGTGGTGGCACCACACCCTGGGCAATGTCCGCGATCGCCCCTTCGGCGAGATCTGGAGCGATCTGTCCGACCCCCTGCTGGCCGGCCTCAAGCAATCCCCGCGGCCAGTCACGGGGCGCTGTGCCGCTTGCTGCTACCTGGCCATGTGCAACGGCAACACCCGGGTCCGGGCCCAGCAACTCACCGGCGACCCCTGGCAGGAAGACCCGGGCTGCTACCTGGACAATGCCGAGATCGGCGTGGCCGAAGGCGAGCGCCTCGAGGTGAAGCCCTGGATCCGCCTCGCACCAGCCGCCTGACGTCCCGCCCTGCAAGGGCTACGCCCGCACCCTCCACCCCGGAACGCGCCACATGAAAACCCTGCTCACCGGTCTCGCCTGCGCCGTGCTGGCCTGGGCTGCGCCCACCACGGCAGCGACCCGCGCCGCGCCCGAGCTTTATGCACAGCACTGCCTCGGCTGTCACGGCACCAATCGCCTGGGCGGCATGGGGCCAGCCCTGCTGCCGGAAAGCCTGGAACGCCTGAAGCGCAAAGACGCCATCGCCACCCTCCGCGACGGCCGCACCGCGACCCAGATGCCAGCCTTCGGCGCCGTCCTGTCGGCAGACGAGATCGAGGCGCTGGCCGACTGGATCCAGTCGCCGGTCAGCCCGCCCCCCACCTGGAGCGAGGCCGACATCCGCGCGTCACGCCTGGAGCCCTACCCGCCGGGCAGCCTGCCCGACAGCCGCCAGGGCGAGATGGCCAAGGCCGACCCGATGAACCTCTTCATCGTCGTCGAAGCGGGTGACCACCACGTCAGCCTGCTCGACGGCGACCGCATGGAGCGGATCTTCCGCTTTCCCTCCCGCTACGCCCTGCACGGCGGACCGAAGTTCACGCCAGACGGCCGCTATGTGTACTTCGCCTCGCGGGACGGCTGGATCAGCAAGTTCGACATCTGGAACCTGAAGGTGGTGGCCGAGGTGCGCGCCGGCCTCAACACCCGCAACACCGCGGTTTCGAGCGACGGACGCTACGTGGCAGTGGCCAACTACCTGCCCGGCAACCTGGCCCTCTTCGACGCCGACCTGCGTCTGATCAAGCTCATCGAGGGGCGCAACCTCAAGGGCGATGGGCGCTCACGCCTCTCGGCGGTGTACGACGCGGCGCCCCGCAAGAGCTTCATCGTCGGGCTCAAGGACCTGCCGGAGATCTGGGAGGTCTCCTACGACCCCGCCGCCCCGCCCATCCACGACGGCTATGTGCATGATTACAAGATGGGCGAGGCGATCGCCACGCCCGGCTTCCTGAACCCGCGCCGCACCCAGCTCGACGGTGTCCTCGACGACTTCTTCTTCACCCAGGACTACGCCCATGTGGTCGGAGCCAGCCGGGAAGGGCGCGGCCAGGTGGTGAACCTGGACGTGCGCCGCGCCATCGCCCGCCTCGACCTGCCCGGCATGCCCCACCTGGGCTCGGGGATATCCTGGCTGCTCGACGGCCAGCGCGTGGTGGCGAGCACCAACCTGAAGGATGCCCAGGTCTCGGTGATCGACCTGAAGGACTGGCGCACCGTGGCCACCATCCCGACCCTCGGCCCGGGCTTCTTCCTGCGCAGCCACGAGAACAGCCCCTACGCCTGGGTGGACTCGATGATGAGCCCCACCGCCCGGGACACCCTGCAGGTGATCGACAAGCAGAGCCTCGAGGTGGTGGCAAAGATCCGCCCCGAGCCGGGCAAGACCTTCGCTCACGTGGAGTTCGACCGCTACGGTCGCTACCTGATCGCCAGCCTGATGGAGAAGGACGGCGCCCTGATCTTCCTGGATGCCCGCACGTTCAAGGAGATCAAGCGCCTCCCGGCCTCCAAGCCCATCGGCAAGTACAACCTGTTCAACAAGATCCTGCGCTCCGAAGGCACCAGCCACTGAAACCGCAGCGAGGCGGTCAGCAGCCCAGATCGGCCCGCTTGGCCTGATACAGCCGGCGACGGGCGTTGAGCTGCTCCACGGTAGCCTGGGAACGGGGCGTCTGCAGCGCGGCCTCGGCATCGCGGATCACCTCGAGCAGCTCCTCGCAGAGGGCCCGATGGGCTGCCGGATCGAGGCCCTTGCTCACCTCGAGACGCTCGGGCTCGGGGGCCGGCTGAGCTAGGTCCACCGGCGCTGGCGCAGGCGGCGTCTCGCCGGGTGGCACGGGCAGGCGCGGCCCCAGGGCCCGGTAGTGATCGGACCAGTAGGCGATGCCCGCGGCGATCAGCAGGGCGGCCAGGAGGGCGGACCCCTCTCTCACGGTTTCATCTCATTCGACATGGCGCGGAATGTAGCATCCTGAGCCCGGAGCGGGGCGTCCGGGGGTGGGCCGCGCGGCGGGCCTTGAGCCGGGTCAAGGCCCGGCAGCCCGGCGGGGGCCACTCTATGGCCTGTTTTCCTGCCATTGCAGCCCTGGAGGGCCGATCCGTGCCGACATCCCCCGACCCCGTGATCATCGACGCCCTCGGCCTGATGCCGCCCGAACCCCTCAATCTGACCCTGGAAGCCCTCGACATCCTGCCCCCGGGCGGCGAGGTGGTCCTGCTGCTGTACCGGGAGCCGACGCCGCTCTACGACGTGCTGCGCCGCAATGGCTACACGCACCGGACCGAGGTGAACAGCGATGGCGAATTCGCCATCCACATCCGCCACGCCGGCGCCGAGTAAGGCCGCCCGCGGCCTAGTCGTGCTCGGCCAGGCGCGCCGCGTCGTGAATCAGGATGTGCTTGCCCTGCACCGAGATGAGGCCGGCATCGGAGAGCTCATGGAAGATCCGCGACAGGGTCTCGGGGGTCAAGCTGAGGCGCGAGGCGATCACCTGCTTGCTGGTCGGCAACTCCACCGCATGCTCGCCCTTGGGCGCACAGGGGACGCTCTCGGCCAGTTGCAGCAGATAGCCGATGACCCGCTGGGTGGACGAGCGCAGCGCATAGGATTCAACGTCGCGCACCATGGTGTGCAGCCGGATCGACATCCCCGCCAGCAGCTTGCGGGCGAAGCGGGGGTCCTGCTCGATCTGGCCGAACACCGCACCGGCGCCGATGTGCAGCACCAAGGTGTCGGCCAGAGCCTCACCGAGCACCGGATAAGGCTGGTCGAGGAACATCACCGCCTCACCGAAACTCTGCAGCGGCCCGAGGATTTCCACGACCTTCTCGTTTCCCTGAGCGGACGTGAAGGCCAGCTTGATCTGCCCCCACACCACCAGAAAGAAGCCTTTCGGCTGATCGCCCCGCTGGAACAGGCGGTCCCCCTTCTGCAGGCGCTTCTCCCGGGTAGCTGCGGCCATGTGGGCCAGATCTTCGGGAGACAGGGCGCTGAACAGGGGCATGCGACTCAACAGGCCGGGGATGTCGATTTTGTCGGTGGACATGGTGGAACCCTCAGGAAAACGCCGGGCCGCCCCAGGCGTGCGTGCCCCCATGGAGAGGACGGGCGGATGCAAGCTTCGATTCTAACCCCGTCCCTCCCCCCCAACCGTTTTCCGGCCCCCTTCTAACCCCCCTCGGCGAGCGAGCTACCTACAAATGGATAATCCTGCC
>JAFLDU010000144.1 GCA_017309145.1 Zoogloea sp.
TCGGATTCTTCCAGGAGTTGGCGTGGGAGCAGTCGATGACGATGTTGGCCGGCAGCTTGGCCTTCTGCAGGGCCTTCTCGGCCAGGGATACGGACACCGTGTCGTAGTTTGGGCGGCCGCCACCGCCACGCAGCACGACATGGCCATAGCCGTTGCCGCGGGTACGGATGATGGACGACTGGCCCTGGCCGTTGATGCCCAGGAAGCTGTGGGGGTGGGAGGCCGACAGGATGCCGTTGACGGCCGCGTCGAGGGAGCCGTCGGTGCCGTTCTTGAAGCCGACCGGGGTGGACAGGCCGGAGGCCATCTCGCGGTGGGTCTGGGATTCGGAGGTGCGGGCGCCGATGGCGGTCCAGGCGATCAGATCGCCGTAGTACTGGGGGGCGATCGGGTCGAGGGCCTCGGTGCCGGTGGGCAGCCCGACCTCGTTTACGTCACGCAGGAACTGGCGGGCCTTCTGCATGCCTTCGTCGATGCGGAAGGAGTCGTCCATGTAGGGGTCGTTGATGTAGCCCTTCCAGCCGGTCGAGGTGCGGGGCTTCTCGAAGTACACGCGCATGACCAGCACCAGGGTGTCGGCAACCTCGTCGGCCAGTGCCTTCAGACGGCGGGCGTAGTCGATGCCGGCGACCGGGTCGTGGATGGAGCAGGGCCCGACCACCACGAAGATGCGCGGGTCCTTGCGGTCGAGGATGTCCTGCAGGGTGCGGCGGCCTTCGGTGACGACCTGGGCGGCCCTGTCGGAGAGCGGCAGGGTGGCCGTGATCTCGTCCGGTGAGGGCATCCGGTCGAAGGCCGCGATATTCAGGTTTTCGGTCTTGGAGAAGGGCATGGCGGACTCGCTGGTTCAGTAGCGTAATCCGGCATTTTACCTCGAAGTGCGGGCCCTGATCGCGTGTCGCGCCAGTCCGAGTACGGAAGTCAGCTGGCAATCGACGAAGTCGGGCTGGCGCAGGCTGCGGCTGATCCACACTGTGCGCATGCCGAGGCGTTTGGCGGTGCGCAGGTTTGCGGCGCTGTCCTCGACCATGATGCAGTGCCTCGGGTTGATCCGGTGATCGCGGAGCAGGTGCTGGAAGCCGGCCAGCTTGGGCTTGGGGTGAAAGCGCATGCGCTCGACCGCATAGACGTCGGTGAACAGATGCCGGATGCCCATCTCGGCCAGCACGGCATCGGCGTAGTGCTGCGGGCCGTTGGAGAAGATGATCTTCTTGCCCGGCAGGCGGCGCAGTACATGGCGCAGCGCGGTGTCGAAGACGACCATGCGCGACAGGTCAGGGAACTGGTGGGTTTCGTGCAGGAAGTGTTCCGGGTCGGTGCCGTGGTGGCGCATCAGCCCGGTGAGGGTGGCGCCGTAGCGCTTCCAGTACTCCATGCGCAGCCGGTTGGCGTCCCGCTCGCCCAGATCCAGATGACGCATCAGGTAGGTCGTCATGCTCCGGTTGATATGCGGAAAGATGTGCGGGCTGGCGTTGTGAAGCGTGTTGTCGAGGTCGAAGAGCCAGATGGGTTGCATGGCTCAGGCCGGCTTGCGCTGGAACCGGATGACGGAGCGCCCGTCCTCGGTGACCTTCGGCGCGGCTTTCCAGGCATGGCCATAGACCACTTCGACGCTGGCCGGCAGACGCCCGTCGCGGCGCAGGGCCTCGTAGGCATCCCGCAGGTGCTGCCAGTGGGCCTTGCCGGTCATGCCGCGCGGCCGCCCGGTGGCGGCGTTGTTGCAGCCGCTGGCGCGGAGGTCGCGGAACAGGTCGTCCAGGCGCGTGTAGGTGACGGTGATCATCTCCATGTCCATCACCGGATCGGAGAAGCCGGCGCCGACCAGGGCATCTCCCAGGTCGTGCATGTCGATGAATCGATGCACGTGCTCGTGCCGGGATGGTGGCAGTGCGCCGCGCAGCTCCTTGAGGGTGTCGGGGCCGAGAGTCGAGAACATCAGCAGGCCGCCCACCTCCAGCACCCGGTGCATCTCCTTGAGGGCAGGCAGCGGATCGTGCAGCCAATTGAGCATCAGGTTGGACCAGGCCAGCGAGATGCTGCCACGGGCCAGGGGCAGGGCGCTGGCATCGGCACACACGAAGTCGGGATCGGCGGGCTTGCCGAGGCGCATCAGGCGCTTGAGCAGGCCCCGTTCACCGCGGGCCTCAACCAACATGGCCGGCGCGGCATCGATCGCAATGCGCGGTATGCCTGGATAGCGCTCGCCCAGCGTCGGCAGGTCCGACCCCGGACCGCAGCCCAGGTCGAGGATGCGTCGGGGCTCGACGCGGATGTACTCGAGGCGCTCGCCCATGCGGCGTGAGACCTCCCGAGCGAGGGCGTCCACGCCTGCGTAGCCCGCGGCGGCCTGCCCGGCCCGGCGGCGTACGAGCCGCGGGTCGAGCTGGAAGTCCGGCATGCTCATCGAGCGCGCTGCACCTTAGACGGACTTGAGGCCCAGGCGGGCGAACAGTTTGTCGTCGGCGTCGGCGTCGGGGTTGTCGGTGGTGAGGAGGCGTTCGCCGTAGAAGATCGAGTTGGCGCCGGCCATGAAGCACAGGGCCTGGACGCCGTCGCCAAGCTCCTGGCGTCCGGCCGACAGGCGCACGTAGCTCTGCGGCATGGTGATGCGGGCGGCGGCGATCACGCGCACGAAGTCGAAGGGATCGATGGCTTCGTTGTTGCCCAGGGGGGTGCCTTCAACCTGAACCAGGTTGTTGATGGGCACGGAGTCGGGCGGCGGGTTCATGTTGGCCAGCTCGGCGATCAGTGCCGCGCGGCTCTTCTTGGTCTCGCCGAGACCGACAATGCCGCCGCAGCACACGTTGATGCCGGCGTCGCGCACCTTGTCGAGGGTGTCGAGGCGATCCTGCAGGGTGTGGGTGGTGATGATCTGGCCGTAGAACTCCGGCGAGGTATCGATGTTGTGGTTGTAGTAGTCGAGGCCGGCGTCCTTCAATTGCTCGGCCTGGCCGTCCCGCAGCATGCCCAGGGTAACGCAGGTTTCGAGGCCGAGCTTCTTGACCTCGCGGACCATGTCGAGCACGGGCGCCAGGTCTTTCTCTTTCGGGCCGCGCCAGGCAGCGCCCATGCAGAAGCGCGAGGCGCCCTTGGCCTTGGCGGCGCGGGCGTTTTCGAGCACCTCGTTCAGCGGCAGCAGGGCTTCCTTCTCGAGGCCGGTGTCGTAGCGCGACGACTGGGAACAGTAGCCACAGTCTTCAGAACACCCGCCGGTCTTGATGGACAGCAGGGTGGAGCGTTGCACGGCGTTGGGGTCGAAGTGCTCGCGGTGCACCTGCTGGGCGCGGAACAGGAGATCATTGAACGGCAGGGCGAACAAGGCCTCGACTTCGGCGACGCTCCAGCGCTTGCGGGCGGGGACGTTGGCGGTGGCGGGGCTCTCTGCCTGGGCGACGGTTGCGGTCATGGTCTTGCACCCTTATTGTGGCTGTAATTATAAATTACGAAGCCTTTTAGTTTCCCTGAAGGGGTCCGGAGTTGTCAAATCATGCGCTTTGGCGGCGTGTCGGGCTGGATGGCGTGCTGCGTGTCCTGATGCCTCAGCAGTGCTTTGCCTGCGGAGCCGGGAGTGGTGACGACGTGCTGTGTCAGGCCTGTCTGGCAGGCTTGCCGGGCGCGGGGCGGACGCGCTGTCCGGTGTGCGCCTTGCCTGTTCCTGTGGCGCAAACCTGCGGTGCCTGCCTGGCCCACGTACCGCCCTATGAGGCGACCCTGGCGTGCCTCGATTATGCCTTCCCGGTGGATCGGATCGTCCAGGCCTTGAAGTACGCGCACCGGCTTGCCGTGGTGCGTCTGTTCATCGACCTGATGGCCCTGCATCCGGCGCCGGAGGCTGATCTGCTCCTGCCCATGCCCTTGCATGCGGCCCGCCTGCGCCAGCGGGGCTTCAATCAGGCTGCCGAACTGGCCCGGCCGCTGGCCCGCCGCTGGGGTTTGCCGGTGTTGCTGGACGGCGTGCTGCGTGACCTGGACACGCGCCCTCAGGCGGCGCTGCCCTGGGCCGAGCGGGCCGCCAACATGCGCGGGGCCTTCCGGGTGACGCGGCCTCTCGAGGGGCTGCGCATCGTGGTGCTGGATGATGTGATGACGACCGGGGCCAGCCTGGCCGAGCTGGCGCGGAGCCTGAAGGCGGCCGGCGCTGTCCGGGTTGAGAACCGGATCGTGGCGCGGACACCGCCGCCGGGTTGATGGAAGCCCGGGGGCCGTGCACAATCCGCGCCCATGTTCCATGTCGTCCTGCATCAGCCGGAGATCCCTCCCAATACCGGCAACATCATGCGCATGTGCGCCAATTCCGGCGCGCGTCTGCATCTCGTCGAACCTCTGGGCTTCACCCTGGAGGAGAAGCAACTTGTCCGCGCGGGCCTGGATTACCGCGACATGGCGGTGGTGACGGTGCATCCCGACTGGGCTGCCTGCTGCGCCGCCCTGGCGGGGCAGCGCATGTTTGCGCTGACCTCCCATGGCGGTCGGAGTTACGCGGAGGTGCCCTTCGAGGCGGGGGATGTATTCGTCTTCGGGTCGGAGTCCAGCGGCCTGCCCGCAGCCCTGCACGAGGAATTCGGCGATGAGCGGCGCCTGCGCATCCCGATGCAACCTGGCAACCGCAGTCTGAATCTCTCCAACGCGGCCGCGGTGGTGGTCTACGAAGCCTGGCGCCAGCTCGGTTTTGCTGGCGGAGCCTGAGCCGGGCGCCTTGGGGCGCCCGGGCAGGGCTTATTCCTGTTTTGGGTCGCGCGCCAGGAGCTGCTCCACCGCATCCCGCGCCGACAGGGTGCCGGCGAGGACACCGGCGACGGCCAGCGTGATGGGCATGTCCACCCCCAGGCGGGTCGACAGGGCGGCCACCTCGCGGGCGGTGCTGACGCCTTCAGCCACATGGCCGAGGGCCTGCAGGATGTCGGGCAAGGTCTTGCCCTCGGCCAGCATCAGGCCGACCCGACGGTTGCGGGACAGGTCCCCGGTGCAGGTCAGCACCAGGTCGCCCAGCCCGGCGAGGCCCATGAAGGTGTCCCGGCGGGCTCCGAGGGCGACGCCCAGGCGGGTGATCTCGGCCAGCCCGCGGGTGATCAGGGCGGCGCGGGCATTGAGGCCGAAGCCCATGCCGTCGGCCACGCCAGCGGCGATCGCCATGACGTTCTTGACGGCGCCCCCCACTTCCGCGCCGACCAGGTCGTCGTTGGCATACAGGCGCAGGCGGTTGTTGTGGAGGGCCTGGACCCAATGCCGGGCAAATTCGATGTTGCTTGCCGCGAGGGTGACGGCGGCAGGCAGGCCCTGAGCCACTTCGGCGGCGAAGCTGGGGCCGCTGAGCACGCCACAGGGTGCGTCGGCGCCCAGTTCTTCGGCGACGATCTGATGCGGAAGCTTGGTCGTTCCGGCCTCGAGGCCCTTGCAGGCCCAGAGCAGCGGCGTGCCCGGTGCGGCCGCACGCAAGGCGCGCGCGGTGTCGCGCAGGCCGGCCAGCGGGGTGACGACCAAGTGCAGGTCGGCCTTGGCAGCCTCGGTCAGGTCGTGGGTGAAGCGCATGTCCTCGGCAAGACGGACGCCCGGCAGGTAGCGACGGTTCTCACCGTCCTGGCGCAGGGCTTCGATCTCGGAGGCTTCGCGGCTCCACAGGGTGATGGCATGGTTGCGGCTGAAGGCAATGGCCAGCGCCGTGCCCCACGCGCCGGCGCCGAATACGGCAATACGCATGGCGTTCAGAGCCCCCAGACCTGATTGACGCGGATGAATCCGGTGGTGCCGTCCCGGTGCTTGACCTTGACCCAGCCATCCGTCGGCTTGTCGGCCAGTTCGAGGACCACGTCCTTGATGGCTTCGAAAGCCAGCGGCGATGCGCTGTCGGGCTTCTGGCGGATCTCGGCCTTGGGGACCGTGATGATCAGGGTCCGCTTGTCGGAAAGCTGGCGGCGTTCCAGCCACAGCAGGCTTCCGGCGGGCTCACGAACCTTGACCCAGCGGTCGATGTTCACCACGGTTTCAACCGGGGTGTAGCGCTGGATCACGAAGAGTGGCTTGCCCTGCTTGGACGGCGCATCGTAGAGGATGGCTGGTTCGGCGAGGGAGCGGTAGTCCGAGGCGCCGGCCCCTGCCGCGGCCAGGGCGAGCGGCAGGGCCCACAGCGCCGCGGTGAGTGGGCGGCGCAGGGTCATTACTGGATGGTCGCGGCAGCGCCAGCCTGTTCGGCGGCCTGCTGGCGGTTCTGCTGGAACAGGGCCTCGAAGTTGACCGGGGCCAGGATCACCGGCTGGAAGCCGGCACGGGCCACGGCGTCGGACACGGCTTCGCGGGCGTAGGGGAAGAGGATGTTGGCGCAGCCGATCATCATGATGGGCTCGAGGTCTTCCTCCGGCACGTTGCGGATCTGGAAGATGCCGGCCTGGGCCACTTCGACCAGGAACACGGTCTTGTCGCCCGGCAGCTGGGCGGTGACGGTGACGGTCAGGTTCACTTCGAACACGCCTTCGTCAACCGGGTTGCCTTCGGTGCGCAGTTGCACGTTGATCTGGGGGGTTTCACGCTCCAGGAAGATCTTGGGGGCGTTCGGGACCTCCACGGACAGATCCTTGACGTAGAGCTTTTCGATGGAGAAGACGGGTTGTTGCGCGGTTTCGGACATAGTGGTTTTTCCGTGGATGAAAGGGGGAGGGCTGATCAGATGGCTTCGCCGCGAAGCAGCGGATCGAGCTTTCCTGCGTGGTCGAGGGCGAACAGATCGTCACAGCCGCCCACGTGATAGTCGCCGATGAAGATCTGCGGCACGGTCCGACGGCCGGTCCGGGTCATCATTTCGTTCAGGCGCTCGGGGTCGGTGTCGATGCGGACCTTTTCGATGTCGGTCACGCCCTTGCGGCGCAGGAGGCCTTCGGCCCGCACACAGTAGGGGCAGACAGCCGTTGCATACATGAGGATCTTGGGTTCCATGGCGCTCACTTCTTTTTCTTGGTGCGGCTGACCGGCATGCCGGCCTGTTCCCAGGCGGCGATGCCGCCTTCGAGATTGTGCACCTGGGTGAAGCCGGCCTTGCGCAGAATGTCGCAGGCGGAGGCCGAGCGGCTGCCCGTCTGGCAGTTGAGGATGACGGGCTTGTCTTTCAGCTTGTCGAGCTCGCCAAGGCGCTTGTCGAGTTCGGCGAGGGGAATGTGCTGGGCGTTCAGGAGGTGGCCCGCGGCATATTCGCTGGCATCCCGCACATCGATGACGACGGCGTCGTTGCGGTTGATGAGCTGGGTGGCCTGGGCCGGGCTGATACCCCGGCTGCCGCGCACTGATGTAACGACGAGCAGCGTGCCGCTGACGGCTGCCAATGCGGCCCAGTACCAGTTTTGCTGGATGAATTCCACTGAAAAGACTCCGGAGCTTGGGGGTCAGTCGTCCCGGCAGAACACTTCGCGCATCATGCCGATCAACTGCAGTGTGCGTGGGTCGCCAACCCGGTAGTACACCCGGTTGGCGTCCTTGCGCGTCAAGAGGACCTCTTTGTCGCGCAGGATCGCCAGGTGTTGGGAAATGTTGCTTTGGGAGGTGCCGACGGCCTCGACGATGTCCTGCACACAGACTTCCTCGCTCCCCACCACGCACAGGATCTTCAGACGCAATGGATGCGAGATGGCCTTGAGGGCCCGCGCGGCGGTCTCGATGTGCTCCTGCTTGGCGATGAGGTCTACGATGTCGGTCTTCACGAATGGTGCGGGTACGCTTGGGCGAAAAGCCGGTGTCGGGGAGGGTCTGGACGAACTGACCTGGTTTTGTGTGGTCTGACCGACCGATGTGGGCATCGGCAGGCTTCGTAAAATACCACTTTTCGCGTTGCGGGTGCGCAGCGGCCTGTATTGAGCTTGCCGTCACAGCCCTTTCGTCGGTCGGGCGTGACGGGATGAGGGTCTGCCGGGGCCGGCAAGGGAGCGGGGGGCTCTTTCCGGTTTATACTGCTCTCCCTTTTTGAAAAGCCCATGGCGGGCGCGAGAAGGTGACCGGAGCATGCCTTCCGGCACCACCACGGAGACTTTATGCGCAGCAAACTGCAACAGGCCGGCCTGGTGTTTACCGGGCTATGTGCGGGTGTCCTGATCAGCCTCAATTTCTCGGCCAACGCGGACAAGAACGCCGCGCTCGCACCGCTGCCCGTTGAGGAGTTGCGCAACCTTGCGGATGTCTTCAATGCCATCAAGCAGGGTTATGTGGAGCCCGTGGAGGACAAGAAGCTGATCACCCATGCGATCAGCGGCATGCTGTCCAACCTCGATCCCCATTCGGCCTATCTGGATGCGGAGGCTTTCAAGGAGTTGCAGGTTGGTACCCAGGGAGAGTTTGGCGGCCTGGGGATCGAAGTGGGCTCCGAGGACGGCTACGTCAAGGTGATCTCCCCCATCGAGGACACCCCGGCCTTCCGGGCCGGCATCAAGGCCGGCGACCTGATCATCAAGCTCGATGACACTTCGGTGAAGGGCATGTCCCTCAACGATGCGGTCAAGAAGATGCGCGGCAAGCCCAAGACCTCCATCGTGCTGACCATCGCGCGCAAGGGTGAGGCCAAGCCCATCACCGTGACCCTGGTGCGGGAGGTGATCAAGGTCCAGAGCGTCAAGTCCAAGCTTGTCGAACCCGGCTATGGCTACGTGCGGGTCGTGCAGTTCCAGGAGCAGACCGCTGCTTCCCTTGTCCAGCACCTGGAGAAGCTCGTCAAGCAGGGTGAGCTGAAGGGGCTGGTGCTCGACCTGCGCAATGACCCGGGTGGCCTTCTGAATGGAGCGGTGGGCGTCTCCGCAGCCTTCCTGCCGCCCAAGGCGCTGGTGGTGTCCACCGATGGGCGTACCGATGACGCCAAGCGCAAGTACCTGGCGGTGCCGGAGGACTACCTGCGTGGTGTCCGCGATGACTACATCCGCAATGTGCCGGCGTCGATCAAGACGGTGCCGATGGTGGTGTTGGTCAATGGCGGTTCGGCGTCTGCCTCGGAGATCGTCGCGGGGGCGCTGCAGGATCACAAGCGCGCCGTGGTGATGGGCACCCAGAGCTTCGGCAAGGGCTCGGTGCAGACGATCATTCCGCTCAACAGCAACTCGGCGATCAAGCTCACCACGGCCCGTTATTTCACGCCCAACGGTCGGTCCATCCAGGCCAAGGGCATCGTGCCTGACATCGTTGTCGAGGAATCGCCCAACGGGGCGTCCCGCGAGCGCTTGCGCGAGGCGGATCTCGAGCGCCACCTGAGCAACGGCAAGGAGCCGGAAGCGCCGCGCGGTGAGGTGATTCCGGCGGTACCCCGCAAGGACGTGCCGCCCAAGGGCAAGGAGCGCGAGAAGGACAAGCCGAAGGATGAGGCCGAAGAGTCGAAGCCGCCCTTCGAGATTGCCGGCAAGGATGACTACCAGCTGGCTCAGGCAGTCAATTTGCTCAAGGGGCTGCAGATCCTCCAGAATAGCGGCAAGTGATATCGACCGCGGGGGCCCTGCATGCGACGAGAGACTGCCTACAAGCTGGCCGGACGCAGGCATGGACACCCGCAGCAGGCCGCTGGGGGTGTCCTCAAGGCCCGGGAGATCCGCTTCAAGCCCTGGCCGGCAGATCAGGTCGTGCAGGCCCGGCGTTCCCTGGCCGCATTGCGCGGCGTGCGGGTCGAGCCGGGACGTGACTCCCGGAGCCTGATCGTCCGTTACAACGTGCTTGATTTCACCCTCGAATTGCTGGAGGACGCGCTGCAGAGCGCAGGATTCCAGCTCGAGCGGACCTTGCTGATCCGGCTGCATCGGGCACTGATCTACTACGTCGAGGAGACCCAGGTTCATAACCTGCGGTCCCCGGAGCGCCTGATCAAGCAGTCCCACGAGGTCTATGTCCAAGCCTACTCGGCCCACCCCCACGGGGATCACGACGATACGCCGCCGGATCTTCGCGAATTCCGCTAGGGCCTGCTCGAGGTTTCTTTGTTCCGGATGCGGTTTCCGCTTCCTTGATTCTGCCCATCATCCATGAATGACGATCAGCTGCTGCGCTATTCGCGCCATATTCTGCTTCCCCAGATCGGTATCGAGGGGCAGGATGCCATCGTGAATGCCCGGGTCCTGGTGGTCGGGGCAGGGGGCTTGGGCTCTCCGGCGGCGATGTATCTGGCGGCCGCGGGGGTGGGGACCCTGGTCCTGGCGGACGGCGATACGGTGGACATGACCAACCTGCAGCGCCAGATCCTGCACAGCCAGGAGGGCGTGGGGCGGCTCAAGGTGGAGTCTGGCCGAGATACGCTGGCCCGCCTCAATCCGGAGGTGAAGGTCGTGCCCTTGGCCCACCGCCTGGAGGGCGGGGCCCTCGAGGAAGAGGTGGGTTTGGCGGATGTGGTGCTGGACTGCTCGGATAATTTCGTCACCCGCCATGCCATCAACCGGGCCTGCGTCGCCAAGGGCAAGCCGCTGGTGTCCGGGGCTGCGATCCGCTTCGACGGCCAAGTCTCGGTGTTCGATATGCGGCAGGCGGAGAGCCCCTGCTATCACTGCCTCTTTCCAGAGGGGGAGGATGTGGAGGAGATCCGCTGTGCGGTGATGGGGGTCTTCGCGCCACTGACCGGCATCGTCGGGGCCGTCCAGGCGGCCGAGGCGCTCAAGCTGCTGGCCGGGTGCGGCGAGCCGCTGGTGGGGCGTCTGTTGTTGCTGGACGGACTGGCCATGGACTGGCGGACGATCCGCCTGGGCCGTGATCCATCCTGCCCGGTGTGCGCCACGCGTTGAAGCTCACCCCGGCCGGGCAGGCGTGCTGTGCCTGCGTCAGGCCGGACGGGCCAGGATGCGCAGGTCCTGGCCGATCATGCGTACGTCGCGGAGGGTCAGGGGGCGTTTGTCGGCCAGGGTGCTCAGGGCTGGCAGGTTGAACAGCCCGCGCGCCGCATCGCCGACCAGGAAGGGCGCCAGGTAGAGCACGAGCTCATCCACGCAGCCTTCGCGCAGCAGCGATCCGTTGAGCTTGAAGCCGCTCTCGGCGGTGACTTCATTGAGGCCTCTGCGCCCGAGTTCTTGCATCAGGGCGTTGAGATCCACCTTGCCACCATCATTGGGCAGCACGACCACATCGGCGCCCCGGCGTTGCAGGGCGGCGATGCGTTCCGGGTTGTCCACCGCCGCGGCGATCAGCACCGGGCCACCGTCGAGCAGGCGGGCATTGAGCGGTGTGTCGAGGCGTGCATCGACGACCACCCGGAGTGGTTGGCGATCGGTGGCGATGGCGCGTACGTTGAGTTGCGGGTCGTCATCACGGACGGTGCCGATGCCGGTCAGCACGGCACAGGAGCGGGCGCGCCAGCGATGCGCATCACGCCGCGCGTCGTCACCCGTGATCCATTGCGATACGCCGTTCTCCAGGGCGGTCTTGCCATCCAGGGTGGCGGCGACCTTGAGACGCAGCCATGGACGGCCGCGGGTCATGCGGGATATGAAGCCGATGTTCAGCTCGCGGGCTTCGGCTTCCTGGACCCCGGCCAGCGTGTCGATGCCGGCGTCGCGCAGGCGCTGCAGGCCACGCCCGGCGACCAGCGGGTTGGGGTCGCTCATGGCAGCCACCACGCGCTTCACCCCTGCTTTGACCAGCGCATCGGCACAGGGCGGGGTCCGTCCGTGGTGGGAGCAGGGTTCGAGGGTGACGTAGGCGGTTGCACCGCGGGCGGCCTCTCCGGCCATCGCCAGGGCGTGGACCTCCGCGTGGGGCTCGCCGGCACGGACGTGCCAGCCCTCGCCAACCACCTGGTCATCCCGGACGATCACGCAGCCGACACGCGGGTTGGGGGTGGTCGTGAACAGTCCGCGCGCCGCCAGTTCGAGGGCGCGGGCCATCCACCGGAAATCATCGGCGGTGGCGCTCATGGGGATATCAGGTCGATTTGGGAGGGCGTCCGCGGGGGCGGGTGGTGACTTCGCGGATCACTTCGGAGAATTCATCCACGTCTTCGAAGGCCCGATAGACGGAGGCGAAACGGATGTAGGCGACCTTGTCGAGCTTCTTCAGCTCACGCATCACGAGCTCACCGATGCGCTCCGAGGCGATCTCACGTTCACCGGAGGAGAGCAGCTTGGCTTCGATGCGGTCCACCGCGGCATCCACGCTCTCAGCCGTGACGGGGCGCTTGCGCAGGGCCAGCTTGAGGCTGCCGAGCAGCTTGTCCCGGCTGAAGTCGGCACGGCTGCCGTTCTTCTTGACCACCTGGGGCATCTTGAGGTCGATGCGCTCGTAGGTGGTGAAGCGCTTGTCGCAGGACAGGCAGCGACGGCGGCGCCGTACGATGTCACCGTCTTCGTTTTCACGGGTGTCGGTGACCTGCGTATTCTCGGCGCCGCAGAAAGGGCAATGCATGCGCTAGTGTCCCTGCCTGCCGCTGATGCTGCTCAGGCGCCGTACACCGGGAACTTGCGGCACAGCTCGGCAACCTTGGCGCGCACGTTCTCGAGGTTGGCTTCGTCGTTGGGCTTGTCGAGCACGTCGGCGATGAGGTGCGCGATGCGCTCAGCTTCGATCTCGGTGAAGCCACGGGTGGTCATGGCCGGCGAGCCGATGCGGATGCCCGAGGTGACGAAGGGCTTCTGCGGATCGTTCGGGATGGAGTTCTTGTTGACCGTGATGTGGGCACGGCCGAGGGCGGCTTCGGCTTCCTTGCCGGTGATGTTCTTGGACTGCAGGTCCAGCAGGAAGACGTGGCTCTCGGTGCGGCCGGAAACGATGCGCAGGCCGCGCTCCTCGCCCAGCACTCGGGCCATCACGCGGGCGTTGGCCAGCACCTGCTCCTGGTAATGCTTGAACTCGGGGCTGGCGGCTTCCTTGAAGGCCACCGCCTTGGCGGCGATCACGTGCATCAGCGGGCCACCTTGCAGGCCCGGGAAGATGGCGGAGTTGAGCGCCTTCTCGTGTTCGGCCTTCATCAGGATGATGCCGCCGCGCGGGCCGCGCAGGGTCTTGTGGGTGGTGGAGGTGACCACGTCGGCATGGGGCACCGGGTTGGGGTAGTAGCCCGCGGCGATGAGGCCGGCGTAGTGGGCCATGTCCACCCAGAAGATGGCGCCGACTTCCTTGGCGATCTTGGCAAAACGCTCGAAGTCGATGCGCAGCGCATAGGCCGAGGCGCCGGCGATGATGATGCGCGGCTTGTGCTCGCGGGCCAGCGCTTCCATCTTGTCGTAGTCGATCTCTTCGTTCTTGTCGAGGCCGTAGGCGACGACGTTGAACCACTTGCCCGACA
>JAFLDU010000145.1 GCA_017309145.1 Zoogloea sp.
GCAGGACCGCAACACCACCGACGAAGCCTGGGCCGGCGACATCATCGGCATCCCCAACCACGGCACCATCCACCTGGGCGACACCTTCACCGAAGGCGAAGACCTGCAGTTCACCGGCATCCCGAGCTTTGCCCCGGAATACTTCCGCCGGGCCCAGATCAAGAACCCGCTCAAGATGAAGCAACTGCAGAAGGGCCTTGAGCAGCTCGCCCAGGAAGGCGCCACCCAGCTGTTCCGCCCCACCACCACCAACGAACTGATCCTCGGCGCCGTCGGCACCCTGCAGTTCGACGTGGTTGCCCACCGGCTCGAGTTCGAATACGGCGTGGACGTGATGTTCGAATCCTGCGCCTACGCCACCGCCCGCTGGCTGCGCGGCTCCGACGCCGACCTCAAGGCCCTGGCCGACAAGTCCCCCGCCAACATCGCCCTCGACGGTAACGGCGACTACGTCTACCTCGCCCCCAATCGGGTCAATCTGCAGATGGCCCAGGAACGCTTCCCCGACATCAAGTTCCTGGAGACCCGGGAGATCTACTGAGCCCCGCGCACGCGGGTGCCTCTTTACTCCTTCTTTCCTCCTTCCCAGGGCCGGCTCCTCCGGCCTCCCTCATCGGAACACCTCACCAAACCCCTGGAGCCTCGCGCTCCGGGAGGCAGTGATGCGCCCCCCCAGCGACGCCCGACCACGCCCGGCTCATGCGCGAGCGCGCCCATCCCGGCGGGCTCACCCAAGCCGGAGCCCCCTGCCGGCTCGAGACTCTGCTAGGTGTTTTTACTCAAATTTAACGAAAAATCAATAAGTAAGGACTCAAGCCCAGGACGGGCACTCCGATACCTCCGCCATTCCCGGGACTAGCGCCGCTGGACGGTTCTCCAGCGTCGGCCCGGCATGAGCAACTCGAGGATCATTCAGGAGAAAACCTTGATCACTGTACCAGGCCCCCGCACATCGAATTCACCCCGGCCAGCGACCGCTAGGAGACTTCAATGACTGCCCATAACGGAACGTCCCGCTCACGTCAGTCCGTGCGCTTCATGCTTCTTCTCAGCTTCGGACTGCTCTTCCTGCTCGTGCTCGGAATCCTGGCCACCTTCTGGACCACACTGAACCACGTCGAGGCCCTCGCGCAGAAGATCACCGGCACCAACGTTCCCCAGGTGACGCGCATCACTGAAGTCGAAAAGCTGGTCATCAAGATGTCGCTGGAGTCCCGCCACGCCATGCTGGCGATCAACGATCCTCCCGAATTGCAGGCCGCCCTGCAACGGATCGGTGAATACCGACAGCACGAGCTCAAGCTGCTGGATGAACTGGACTCCCATCTGATCACCGAACGCGGCCGCGAGATCATGAAAAGGACGCGGCAGGCGGACGAGCTGTTCTGGCAGCAGGCAGAACAAACCGTGGCCTTGATCAAGGCCGGCAACGTAACCGCCGCCTTCGCCAAGCTCAAGAACGAACTGGTGCCGGCGCGCAATCGTGAGCTCGAGATCATCGCCGAACAGATCACCTGGCAACGCCAGTTGATGGACACCACACTCGCCGACGCCAGCAGCACCATTCACAACACGAAGATGGCCATGGGGATCGTTGTATCGGTCCTGCTCATCGGCATCGGCCTGTTCGTGGCGCGTTTCACCCAGTCCATGACCCACCGGATCGGCCGGCTCCAGGACGTCATCGTCCAGATCGAGAACAGCGGCGACTGCACCCTGCGCGTCGGCCCTGCCGGCCACGACGAAGTCGGGCGCACTGCCACCGCCTTTGACGCCATGATGGCGCGCATGGCGGCCCTGATCGGCGAGACCCGTCGATCTGCAGATGCCATCGCCACCGCGGCGCAGTCCATGTCTGCGGCGGGAGCACAGGTGGAACGGGGTTCGGGGACCCAATCCGAGGCGGCGGCGGCCGTCGCCGCAGCTATCGAGCAGACCTCGGTGAGCATCTCCGAAACCGCCCGCAACGCCCATCTGGCCGACGAAACGGCCACCCGCGCACGGGCCGATATCGACGAAACCGCCCAGGCCGTCAGGGAAGCCGCCAACAACGTCGATGCACTCGCCGGCATGATCGACGAAGCCAGCAGCGACATCGCCCGCCTGGCGGAAAGCTCCCGGCAGATCGACGGCATCGTGCAGACCATCAAGGACATTGCCGACCAGACCAACCTGCTGGCCCTCAACGCAGCCATCGAGGCTGCACGGGCCGGCGAACAGGGACGCGGCTTCGCCGTGGTGGCCGACGAGGTCCGCAAGCTCGCCGAAAACACCGGCAAGGCCACCAGCCAGATCTCCGGGCTGATCACCGGCATCCAGTCCGAGGTGGATGTAGCGGTGACCCGCATGCAGGCGGCCAACGAGAAGGCCGGCTTCACGCGCGACCGCGTGGTCGCCTCGACCAGCGCCCTCGACGCAGCCAGCGCCGACACCGGCCAGGTCTCCGAGTCGGTGCGCCTCATTGCCGAGGCCGTGCGCGAGCAGGACACCGCCGTCCAGCAGGTCGCCCGAAGCATCGAGCAGATCGCGCAGATGACCGACGAGAACAGTGCTTCCGCCCGCTCTGCAGCCGAGACGGCGCACCAGCTCGACGAGATGGCCGGGACGCTGCGCGCAGCGGTCAATCAGTTCAAGGTCTGACCATCCTCACGGCAGGCCGGTTTGAAAAGGGAGAATGCCTCGGGCATGGGAAGCAGTTGAGGAGAGGGAGGTGTGTCACTCCACACCCGTCTGATCCGGCATTCTCCCGAAACGGGTACTACATGCCCTGATAGATCGGCCCCTCCCCACCCTGGGGCGTCACCCAGGTGATGTTCTGGGTGGGGTCCTTGATGTCACAGGTCTTGCAGTGGATGCAGTTCTGGCTGTTGATCTGCAAACGCGGGCCTTCGCCTCCACCGCCCTCCAAGATCTCATACACACCGGCGGGGCAATAGCGGGTCTCCGGTGCGTCGAAGCGGGCCAGGTTGATGCGGATCGGCGCCTCGGGGTCGGCCAGCCGCAGGTGGCAGGGCTGTTCCTCTTCGTGGTTGGTATTGGACAGGAACACCGACGACAGCCGGTCGAAGCTCAGCCGGCCGTCCGGCTTGGGATAGTCGATACGTGGGCACTCCGCGGCGGGCCGCAGCGTTCCATGGTCGGCGCGGTTGCGCAGGGTCCACGGGGCCTTGCCGCGCAGCAGCTTCTGGTCCAGCCCGAAAAGCAAGGAGCCCAGCCAGCGGCCCTTCTTCATGTAGGGCTTGAAATTGCGGGTGGCGTGGAGCTCGGCATGCAGCCACGACGCCCGAAAAGCCTCAGGATAGGCCTCCAGTACATCCTGCTTCCGCCCTTCGGCGAGAGCGGCGAAGGCTGCATCGGCCGCCAGCATGCCCGACTTGATGGCGCCATGGCTGCCCTTGATGCGCGCCGCGTTGAGAAAGCCGGCATCATCGCCGATCAGCGCGCCGCCCGGAAAGACCAGCCTCGGCAGGCTCTGCAACCCGCCCGCGACGATCGCCCGGGCCCCGTAGGCCAAGCGCTTGCCGCCCTCCAGATAGCGGCGGATCGCCGGGTGGGTCTTGAAGCGCTGGAACTCCTCGAACGGCGAAAGATGGGGATTGGCGTAATCCAGACCCACCACGTGGCCCACCGCCACCAGCCCGCCCTCCAGATGGTAGGCAAAACCGCCCCCGTAGGTGTCCGACTCAAGCGGCCAGCCGGTGGTATGCACCACCAGCCCCGCCTGATGGACATCCGGGGGGACCTCCCACAGCTCCTTGATGCCGATGCCGTAGGTCTGCGGATCACTGTTGTCCCGCAGTCCATGGCGCGCTTCCAGCTGCTTGCCCAGGTGGCCCCGGCACCCCTCGGCGAACAGGGTGTAGGCGGCCAGCAAGGCCATGCCCGGCTGATACGCGGGGCCGGGCTGGCCGTCGCGGGTCAGGCCCATGTCGCCGGTGGCCACACCGATCACCGCACCGGCCGCGTCGTGCAGCACCTCGGCACCCGCGAAGCCCGGGTAGATTTCCACCCCCAGGGCCTCGGCCTGCTCGCCCAGCCAGCGCACCAGGCTGCCCAGGCGCACGATGTAGTTGCCCGCATTGGTCAGGCAATCCGGCAGCAGGGCATGCGGGACCTCACGGGCCCCCGTGGCGTTGAGGAAGAGCACCTTGTCCTCCGCCACCGGCGTATCCAGCGGCGCCCCCAGGGCTTTCCAGTCCGGCAGCAGCTCATCAAGGGCGCGCGGATCCATCACCGCGCCGGACAAGATGTGCGCGCCGACCTCGGCCCCCTTCTCGATCACGCAGACCGACAGCTCGCGTCCGGCGGCCACGGCCTGCTGCTTGAGCCGGATCGCCGCGGCGAGCCCGGCAGGCCCCGCCCCGACGATCAGTACATCGAACTCCATCGACTCACGTTCGCCGCTCATACACGCTTCCCGTTCACTCGCAACACGCTCAGAAACGCTTCGGACGGACCATTGCGTCCATGCCGCCATCCACGAACATCACCGCGCCATGCACGAAGCTGGCCGCCGGAGACTGCAGGAAGGCCACCACCTGGGCGATCTCGTCCGGCTGGCCGGCGCGCCCGACGGGCGCCACGAAGTTCTTGACCGCCTGGCCATAGCGCGGATCGTCCAGGGAAGCCTTGTGCAGCGGTGTCTCGACCGCACCGGGCGCCACCACGTTGATGCGGATGCCACGCGGCCCCCACTCCACCGCCTTGCGGCGCGCATAGGCCGCAATCGCAAACTTGGACGCGGCGTAGGCCGCCGCCGGCTGGGCCATGGCGTCCGCCTCGGCCGCCGCCCGGGCCTCATCACCGGCCAGCAGGGTATCCACCAGCGGAATCTGCTCGACGCCCGGCTGTGCCCCCGCCACCGAGCCCACCAGCAGCACGGCCGCTTGCTGGCCCTGCTGCAGGCTGTCGGCCAGCCCATCCACCAGGGCGCTCATGCCGAAGTAGTTCACGGCCACGATCAGCCCGCTGGAGGGCGCCGTCACCCCCACCCCGGCACAGCACACCAGGCCGTCCAGCACGCCGCCGCAGGCCGCAATGGCGGCGCTCACCGCGGCCTGCCGGCCATTTGCGGAGGACAGGTCGGCGACGATGTCGGCCTCGGCCCGGTCGATGCCGATGACGCGGTGGCCGGCCGCCAGCAGCTGGCGGCGGACAGCGGCGCCGATCCCGGAGGCGGAGCCGGTGACGACGGTGGTGGGCATGGGAAGTCTCCTTGAAAAAGGGAATGGGATGAATGAAACAAGAGGGAGCCGACGCGGCACGCCAGCAACGTGCCTCGGCGCGAGATGACCCAGTATGCGCAATCGCGCCCCGCTGCAACATCGTCCGGCCGGACTAGGGGAGCTCCGAGCCCGGGCCGCCCGCCCCCTGGAGCGGCCACAGGGCGGCCTGGCTGCGCCTCAGCGGTGGCTGAGCGCCGCCACGCTGTTGAGCATGATGCGCACCAGCTCGGTCTGGCGGCGCACGCCGGTCTTGGAGAAGATCGAGCGCAGGTGGGCACGGGCCGTATTGCGCCGGATGTTGAGGGCTTCCGCCGCCTCTTCCAGCGACAGGCCATTGGTCAGCTCCATGGCCAGGGCGGTCTCGGCCGGCGTCAGGTTGAACAGCTGCTTGGCCACCGCGGTACTGGCCAGCGACTTGCCGGCCGCATCGCGCAGGTAGATCACCACCGAGGGCTTGCCCTTGCCCTCGGCCCATTCGCCGGACGGCACCTGCTCGATCACCACGCCCAGACTCACCTGCCCCGATGGCCGGGCGATCGACATCGCCTCGGAGGGGATCACCCGGTCACCCGGCTGATGGGCGAAGGCATTGCGGATGAGCTGCTGCAGGGTACGGTTGTCGCTCGGATAGGTGGCCTCCAGGCGCCCGCCCACCAGCTTCAGGCCATCGCCGCTGTCCAGGATCTCCTGGGCGATCAGGTTCTGGTCCAGCACCTTGCCCGTCTCGTCGAGGACGATGGTCGCCACCGACAGCCGGCCGATGGCCTTGGAGTAGAGCATCCCCAGGGATTCGCTGCGGTCCAGCAGATTGTGCATGTGCAGGGCCCGCCGCAGGTGGGGCAGCAGCGCCTCGCAGAGCCGCCGCTCCTCCGGCGAAAAGCCCGCCACGTGCTCGGGGCGGGTGATGCGGAAGCGCAGCTTGCCGGACTCGGGGGTCGAGATGTCGGCCCCCATCACATGGAAGACCTGATAGGGCTGGCACCAGTGGATGTAGTACGGCGACTTGCGCCACTCGGCCTCGCTCATCAGGTCGTCCACCGTGAACACCTTGTCGGCGGGCTGGTTCACAAAGGGCGTCGTGGTGTGCTGGTAGGTGTGATAGACCACCTTGCCGCCGATCCCGCCGGGCAACTCGCCCACCGAGATCATCAGGCCGGTGTCGGAGAGGTCCGGCACCTTGAGGATCAGGGTCACATAGTTGGCCTTGAACAGCTCCCGGAAGTGCTCCAGGGCCGATCCCCAGCGCCGACTGTCCAGGGCCGCCTCGTAGAGGGCGCTGACGATACGGTCGTATACGTCCATGTCGAGATTGATGCTGGCCAAACTGCCTCCCCTTCCGACTTTATAGTTATGAATGCCCTGCCGTCCGCGCCCCCCGCAGAGGGCGCGGACCTCGCTTACAACGCGCTGGTCAGGGCCGGCACCGCCTCGAACAGGTCGGCCACCAGCCCGTAATCCGCCACCTGGAAGATCGGCGCATCCGGGTCCTTGTTGATCGCCACGATCACGCCGGAATCCTTCATGCCGGCCAGGTGCTGGATGGCGCCGGAGATGCCCACCGCCACATACAGCCCGGGGGCGACGATCTTGCCGGTCTGCCCGACCTGGTAATCATTGGGCACATAGCCCGCGTCCACCGCCGCACGGGAAGCCCCCAGGGCGGCACCCAGCCGGTCGGCCAGCGGCGTGAGCAGCTGCTGGTAGTTGTCTCCGTTGCCCAGCCCACGGCCGCCCGACACCACGATCTTGGCAGCACCCAGCTCGGGCCGCTCGGAGCGGCTGATCTCGCGCTTGAGCACCGAGCTCAGGCCCAGGTCCGGCCCCGGCTGCGCCACCTCGACCGGCGCTGGCGCACCGTCGGCGGCACTGTCGAAGGCCGTGGTGCGCACCGTCAGCACCTGCACCGCCTCGTCCGACTCCACGCCGACCAGGATGTTACCCGCGTAGATGGGGCGCTGATAACGCCCCCGACCGCTGATCTTCACCACGTCGGAAACCTGCGCCACATCCAGCAGTGCGGCAACCCGCGGGCTCAGGTTCCGGCCCCAGGCCGAACTGCCCGCCAGCACGTTTCCGTATGACTTTAGTTGTACCAGAGAAACCACCAGGGCGGCCAGATTCTCGGCCAGCAGGTCGCGGTAGAACGGTGCCTCCACGTGGATCACACGGCTCACCCCGGCCACCTGGGCCGCTTCCGCGACGACGGCACTGCAGCCGTCGCCGGCGACCAGCAGCTCGACTTCGCCGCCCAACAGCGCAGCAGCCGTCACCGCATGGCGGGTGGCGCCGGCCAGCCGGGTGTTGTCGTGTTCGGCGATCACTAGCGTCTTCATGTGCATCTTCCTCAAATCACTTTCGCTTCGTTCTTCAGCTTGTCCACCAGCTCGGCCACATCCACCACCTTCACGCCGCCCTTGCGCGGGGCGGGCTCCTCGTGGCGGCCGTGGCGCAGGCGGGGGGCAATGTCCACCCCGAGGCTGGCGGCAGGCAGCACCTCCAGGGGTTTCTTCTTGGCCTTCATGATGTTGGGCAGGGTGGCGTAGCGCGGCTCGTTGAGGCGCAGATCGGCGGTCACCACCGCCGGCAGCGTGAGGGCCAGGGTCTCCAGCCCGCCATCCACCTCGCGGGTCACCTGGATGGCCGTGCCATCCACCACCAGCTTGGAGGCGAAGGTGGCCTGGCCCACGCCCATCAGGGCGGCCAGCATCTGGCCCGTCTGGTTGGCGTCGTCGTCGATGGCCTGCTTGCCGCAGATCACCAGACCAGGCTGCTCACGCTCGGCCACCGCCTTGAGCAGGCGGGCCACCGCCAGGGGCTGCAGCTCGGCATCCGTCTCGACCAGGATCGCCCGGTCAGCGCCCATCGCCAGGGCGGTGCGCAGGGTTTCCTGGCTGGCTGCGCTGCCGCAGCTCACCACGATCACCTCGGCAGCCAGCTGGCTCTCGCGCAGGCGCACGGCCTCTTCCACGGCGATCTCGTCGAAGGGGTTGATCGCCATCTTCACGCCATTCAGGTCCACGCCGCTGTTGTCGCTGCGCACCCGTACCTTGACGTTGTAATCCACTACCCGTTTCACCGGGACCAGTACTTTCACGCTTGCTCTCCTGTTGTTCGCTTGGGCGGGCCGGATCAGCCCGGAAACTTGATTCGTAGTTGCGGCGTGGCCGGCGTGGCCTGGCAGGCCAGGGTCCATCGGCGCGCCAGATCGCGGGCATCGAGTGCCTCGTTGTGATGCAGCACCACCTCGCCCTCCTCCACCTGGCACATGCACGATGCGCACAGGCCCACCCGGCACGACTGGGGCAGGTTGAGGCCGTGGCGCTCGGCGGCGGCCAGCAGGGTTTCGCCGCCCCCACAGGCAAAGCGGTGTTCGCTGCCGTCGAGCAGCAGGCTCACCTGGGCGCTGTCCACCACCGGCGGAGTGGCCGCCTCGATGGGCGGGGCGTCCTCTTCGTCGGGCAGGGAGATGAAACGCTCCACATGGATGCGTGACGCCTCCAGCCCGGCCTCGGCCAGGCCGCTGGCCATCGCATCCATGAAGGGCCCGGGGCCGCAGATGAAGGCCTGGGCCGCTTCGAAGCTGCAACCGAAACCCGCCAGCTGGGCCACGCTGGGGATGCCCTGCACCGAGTCCAGCCAGTGGATCACCTGCAGCCGGGCCGGATGGGCCGCGGCCAGGGCCTTGAGGGCATCGCGGAAGATCACCGAGCCCTCGTCGCGGTTGGCATAGAGCAGGCGGGTACGCCCCCCGCCCTGGGCCAGCACCGCGCGCAGGATGGAGAACACCGGGGTGATGCCGCTGCCCCCCGCCGCCAGCAGGAAGTCGCCGTCCAGCGTGGCCGGTGTGAACACACCGGCCGGCGGCATCACCTCCAGGCTGTCGCCAGGCTGCAGGTGCTCGCACAGCCAGTTGGAGCCACGCCCGCCGGCCACCCGCTTGACCGTCACGCGCAGGGCTGCATCCAGCCCCGGGGTGCTCGACATGGAGTAACAGCGCGGCAGATGCCGCCCACCCACGACCAGGCGCAGGGTGAGGAACTGGCCCGGCCGGTAACGGAAGCTGTCGGCCAGCCCATCGGGCACGGCCAGGGTGATCGACCGGGCATCGGCGGTCTCGTCGGTCACGGCCTCGACCGTGAGGCGGTGGTAGCGGGCAGAAGTCATGGGCTGCGCGGCCGGAGCCGCTCCGTCAAGGCAAGTCAGACGAAGGGGTCCGGGTTGGAGAGGCCGAGCATCACCGCACCGTGGATGCGCGCGTAAGTGTCGGTGTTGTTGGCGATGTGGCCGCGGGCCTGGTGGATGTCGCGGAAGATCCGCTCGATCGGGTTGCTCTTGTAGGTGCCCGATGCGGCACAGGCGCGCATCAGCTCGCTGAGGGCGGCGGCGCACTGCTTGGGCACCTGGGCGGCCTGGGCGCGCTGCATCAGGCGCTCCTCCACCGGCATGCGGTCGTCGCTGCGGGCACATTCGACGATGCGGGCGTAGTTGCGGAACAGCACCAGCTTCAGCTGGTCGCTGGTCATCATGGCTTCGCTCACCGCCTGCTGGGCATTCACATCCTCGGCCGTCTTGGCGCCATGCTTGCCCACGTGGGCCGAGGCGCGGCTGCGGAACTCGGCGATTGCGCCATCCAGGGCGCCCAGGCAGGCCGACGACACGGCGCGCTGGAACACCTGGGTGAAGGGAATGCGGTACAGCCAGCCCGGGTTGCCCTCGCGGCCGGGGCAGCCGGCGTCGCTGTGGTCGTTGGTACGCTGGGTGCGGTGCTCGGGCACGAAGGCGCCGTCCACCACGATGTCGTGGCTGCCGGTGGCGCGCAAGCCCAGCACGTCCCAGTTGTGCTCCACGCGGAAGTCCGCCTTGGGCAGCAGGAAGGTGGTGTGCTCGAAGCCTTCGCTGCCGTCGCGCTTGGGCAGCAGGCCACCCAGGAAGATCCACTCGCAATGCTCGACACCGCTGGAGAAGCCCCAGCGGCCCGAGAAGCGGTAGCCGCCCTCCACCTTCTCGGCCTTGCCGGTGGGCATGTAGGTGGAGGCGATCAGGGTGCCGCTGTTCTTGCCCCACACGTCCTGCTGGGCCTGATCGGGGAACAGCGGGAGCTGCCAGTTATGCACGCCGATCACGCCGTAGATCCAGGCGGTGGACATGCAGCCCTCGGCGAGGGCCATCTGCACCCGGTAGAACACCCGCGGGTCCAGCTCACAGCCGCCCCAGCGCTTGGGCTGCAGCACGCGGAACAGGCCGGCCTCCTGCATCTCGCGCACCGTCTCCACCGGCACCATGCCCTGGCGCTCGGCTTCGCGGGCACGCTCGGCCAGCCGGGGGGCCAGGGCGCGGGCGCGGGCCACCAGCTCCAGCGCTTCCGGCGTCATGTAGTCGTCGGCAAACGCATCCATCAACAGCTCTTTGTTTACTGCATCCATGGTCTTCCTCCTCCTGTGTGCCGGCGGCGGAAATACCCCGGCGAGTCAAACACTTCGATGGAAGAAGAGTTCCACAGCGGAGAGCCCGGACTCATCGTCTGAACGGACTAAAGAAAAAAAGCGCAAAGCGGGCTTGACGGATGGGCTGCGACTCGACAGTAACCCTTTTGGACGATGCCCCGGAAAGCCGCCTGCCAATAATGGCTGGACCTGAAGAAAGCCCCGCCATCGGGCCCCGCGGCCCGCGTACAGAAGGAGACAACCATGCGCACACGCGTCGGCGTGGCGGTGACCGCCATTGTGGCGGCCGCCGGCCTCTACGCCTTTTCGCCCCGCAGCATGCCGCAGTTCGAGCAGACCCGGATCCCGGTGGACAAGATGCAGCTCAACAGCCTGGCCCGCAGCGGCGCCGGCCTGGTGGCCGCCGGCGAGCTGGGTCAGATCCTGGTGTCGCGGGACGAGGGCGCCAGCTGGCTGGCGGCGCATCTGCCGCAGAGCCGCCAGGCCCCCATCACCCGCACCCTCTTTGCCGCCAACGGTACCGGCCTGGCCCTCGGCCATGAGGGCTGGATCCTGCGCAGCACCGACGGTGGCCTGACCTGGACAGAGAGCGCTTTCGAGAAGAGCAACGGCGAACCGCTGATGAGCGCCGCCCGCCTGCCCTCCGGCGAGTGGCTGGCGGTGGGCGCCTTCGGCCGCGTGCTGCGCTCCCAGGATGACGGCAAGAGCTGGCAGCCCCATGCGATCCCCGGCCTCGGCGACTGGCACCTCAACAGCATCAACGGCTCGGCCGATGGCAAGCAATGGCTGATCACCGGCGAGGCCGGCACCGTGCTGCGCTCCGACGACGGCGGCACCAGCTGGACGGTGGTGCCGCCCTTCTACAAGGGCTCGATCTATGGCGCCGTGCAGCTGGCCTCCGGCACCTGGGTGGCCTACGGCATGCGCGGCAATGTGTTCCGCAGCGACGACGGCGGGCGCAGCTGGCAGGCCGCCAGCGTGCAGGCGCCGGTATCCACCTACGCCCACAGCGTGGGCGACGATGGCCGCCTGCTGCTGGCCGGCCAGGGCGGCGTGCTGCTCGCCAGCCAGGACCAGGGGCGCAGCTTTCAAGTGGTGCGCAAGGAAGGGCGGGCCAGCCTGACCGGCATCCACCGCCTCACCGACGGCAGCCTGTTGCTCAGCAGCGACGCAGGCCTGCAACACCACACACCGGCCACCCGCAGCGCCGCCGCCACCCAGGGCCGCGCCACCGCCGACACCCCCGGAGCCTCCTGATGACCCATCACGCCATGACCCGCACCGACGCCCTGGTGGCCTTCCTGGCCCGCATGCTGATCGCCTGGCGGCGCCCCCTCGGCGCCCTCTTCCTGCTGCTGACCCTGGGCTTTGGCTACTCGGCCCTCAACACACGGCTGGACCCGGGCTTCAACAAGCTGATCCCCATGTCCCACCCTTACATGCAGGCCTTCCTGCAGTACGGCAACATCTTCTCAGGCGCCAACCGGGTGATGGTGAGCGTGCGCTGGAAAGGCGAAGGCGACATCTACAACCCCGTCTTCATGAAAGCCCTGCAGCAGGTCACCGACGAGGTCTTCTTCATCCCGGGCGTCAACCGTGGCGAGGTGCGCTCCCTGTTCACCCCCAACGTGCGCTTCATCGAGGTGACCGAAGAAGGCTTCAACGGCGACGTGGTGATCCCCGCCCAGTTCAGCGCCGACCCCCAGAGCCTGGCCCAGGTGCGCGCCAACGTGGCCAAGTCGGGGCAGATCGGGCGCCTGGTGGGCAACGACCAGAAATCCGCCCTGGTGCAGGCCGACCTCCTCGAGACCGACCCGCAGACCGGCGAGAAGCTGGACTACGCTGCGGTGGCCGGCAAGCTGGAGGCGATCCGCGCCGCCCACGCCAACGAGCAGGTGGACATCCACATCGTGGGCTTCGCCAAGGTGATGGGCGACGTGATGGAAGGCCTCACCACCGTGCTGCTGTTCTTCGTCATCGCCTTCGGCATCACCACCGTGCTGCTGTGGCTGTACTCCCGCTCCGTCAAGCTCACCCTGCTGGCCATCACCGTGGCCCTGCTGCCGGTGGTGTGGCTGCTCGGCATCCTGCCGCTCATAGGCTACGGCATCGACCCCATGTCGGTGCTGGTGCCCTTCCTGATCTTCTCCATCGGCGTGTCCCACGCGGTGCAGATGACCAACGCCTGGAAACAGGACGTACTCGACGGGCAGACCGCCCTCGACGCCGCCGAAGGCGCCTTCCGCAAGCTCGCCATCCCCGGCACCATGGCCCTGCTGGCCAATGCCCTGGGCTTCCTGGTCATCATGCTCATCGACATCCCCATCGTGCGCGAGCTGGGCATCACCGCCTGCCTGGGGGTGGCCATGATGATCATGACCAACAAGATGTTCATGCCCATCATCCTGTCGCACCTGCACCTGGAGCGCGCCGCCCTCGGGCGCAGCGCCGACACCGGCCGGCGCCACGCCCTGTGGTGGCGGCTGTCGGCCCTGTCGCGCCCGTTGCCGGCCCTGCTCAGCATCGGCGCCAC
>JAFLDU010000146.1 GCA_017309145.1 Zoogloea sp.
ATGGACCGCCACGTCGGACACCACCTGTTCGCCCGCCCTGCGGCCCTGATGCAGGAAGAACAGGCGACCCTCACGCCCCTCATGGCACGCGCCTTCGAGAGCCCGCTAGAACGGGTCGGCCAGGCCCTGACGACCCTCGCCCAGGGAGAGAGCTGGCTGCGCAGCAGCCGCCTGCACGCCGGGCTGTATCACACGGCCCGCTTCGTGGACCGGCGGGTTCAGCGACGCTTCAACCTCTACCTGGGGCATACGGCGCGGCGCCTTGCCCAGCTGGATCGCCTGCTCGAAGGCGAGCTCCCCGGATGGACCGCCGAGGTGGAGCCGGTCGCCGCCCGCGCCCGCCTGATCGATGCCCCGCGACGCCTGCTGCGCGCCTGCCTGCCCCTGCCGGAAGATCTCTTCGCCACCCAGCAACGCTGAAGAACAAAGCCCCTGCCGTCAGGCAGGGGCTCGCGCAGGGACGACGGGAAAGGGGGGGCTCAGACGAAGCGGATCACCAGCCCGGCCAGCACACTACCGATGGCACCACCGGCCAGAACATCACTGGGGTAATGCAGCCCCAGCACCGGGCGCGACACCGCCACCAGCAGGGCAAAGCCGAGCACCAGCGGGGCCAGCGCGGGAAAGTGGTGGGAGAGGATCAGGGAGAAGCTCACCGCATGCAGCGTGTGACCGGACGGAAAACTGAACTTGTCCAGAGGGCAACCCGCGCATACCACATCACTCACCACCTCGAACGGCCGCGGCCGCAGGGTGCGGACCTTCAGGAACTTGTACACCAGCACCCCGGCCACCCCCGCCACCAGCATCTGGCGCAGGGCCGGCAAGGCCGCCGCCCCCCACAGCGCGAACAGGCAGGCCGCCAGCACATACCAGGCCACCCCGTCGCCCAGGCGGCTGACCACGCGCAGCAAGTCGCGCAGCCCACGGTAGCGGCACAGGCGGTTCGAGCGTACCGCCAGGCGGTCGTCGAGCAACTGGAGACGGGCTGGCAGAGCGAACATGGCTTACCTCCGGGCGGACAGGGGAGCACTCAGGATCACCTGGCGCTGCAAGGCCACCAGGCTGTCGACGATGGCATGCCAGGCCAGGCTGGCCACCCGCTCGCGGGCCGCCAGGCGCTGGCGCGCACGCAGTTCGGGGGAGTCGGCCAGGGTCACCGCCCCAGCCATGAAAGCCGCCTCGTCACCGGGCTCGGCGAGCCAGCCCTGGTGCCCGTGGGTCAGCAGCTCCTGGGCCGCCGCATCCCGGTAGGCCACCACCGGCAGGCCACTGGCCAGGGCCTCGGCCACCACGTTGCCGTAGGTCTCGGTCAGGCTGGGAAAGAGGAACAGGTCGCCGCTGGCATAGTGCGCGGCGAGCAGCTCACCAGTCTGCGGGCCGGTGAAGATCGCCCGCGGCTGGCGGGCTCGCATGCCCTGCAGGGCAGGGCCGCTGCCCACCATGATCAGCCGCGCTTCCGGCCGCCGCACCAGGATCGCCTCGAAGGCGCGCTCCAGCAGGGCCAGGTTCTTCTCCGGGGCGATCCGGCCGACGTAGAGGACCGCCAGGTCGTCGGGGCCCAGGCCCCAGCTACGGCGCAGGGCCTCGCTGCGCCGGGCCGGGTCGTAGAGGCGCGTATCCACCCCGCGGGACACCACATCCACCCGCGGGATCCCCTGGGCGGCCAGCTCATCGCAGAGGGCACGGGTGGGCACCAGGGTCAGGTCGGCCCGGTTGTGAAACTTGCGCAGATAGGCGGCAATGGGGCGCTTCAGCCAGCCCACGCCATAGTGCCCACTGTAGCGATGGAAATTGGTATGGAACTCGCTGATCACCGGCAGACCGAGCTTGCGCGCGGCGGTCAGGGCCGACCAGCCCAGCGGGCCTTCGGTGACCACCTGCACCACGTCCGGCCGCTGCAGCGACCAGCGCCGCAACAACACCTTGCGGGCCGGCAGCCCCATCTGCAGGTTGGCGTAGCGCGGCAGCGGGATCCCCCGGGACAGCATCTCCTCCACCCCATCGATCCCATCGCCACTCAGGATCGCCCCGCCCTCATGGGCCTGGCGGGGCCGGATCAGGTCCACCCGGTGGCCGGCAGCCACCAGCCCATCCACCATGCGCCCGGTGGTCATGGCCACCCCGTTGATCTCGGGCGGATAGGTCTCCGTCACCACGGCCACCCGGAGGGAGGTCAGTTGGCTGGCGAGTTCCTGGCATACGAGTCCGGCGCGGTCCATGGCGGCAGTGTCGCGACGCCATGCTGCAGGGGTGTGACGGGCAGGTGATGGTGGGGTGACGCCCGCCGGGCCTGGCGCAGGGAACACGTCTCCCACCGGGCGCGGAGGTGTCAGGCGTCGGCCAGCCCCCCCTCCGAAGCCGCTGTGGTGCCCTGAGGACGGGCGCTCACCCGCAGGCAGCGCCGGCCATCGGCCTTGGCCTGATACATGGCGGCATCGGCCCGCTGCAGCACCGCCGCAGCCGTGTCCCCCGGCTCGGGAAAGAGGGTAAGGCCGATGCTGGGCGAGCGCGCCACCACATGCCCCTCCACGGTATAGGGCCGGCCCACCGCCTCCAGCAGCTTGGCCGCCACCGTCTGGGCCCCCTGCAGGGCGGAGTCGCGGTCTGGCGCGAAGAGGGGCAGCAGGATCACGAACTCGTCGCCGCCCAAGCGTGCCACCGTGTCGCTGTCCCGCACCTGTTCGCGCAGGCGATGACCGATCTCGATCAGCAAGGCGTCACCCACCTGATGGCCCAGGGAATCGTTCACTTCCTTGAAATGGTCGAGATCCAGGAACATCAATGCCCCGAAGGTCTGTTTCGGATGGCGCCCTCCTTCCGCCAGGGTCTGGCGCAGCCGGTCGTCCAGCAGCCGCCGGTTGGGCAGGCCGGTGAGTGGATCGACCAGTGACAGGGAACGCAGATGACGGTTGGCCTCCAGCAACTGCCGATAGATCCCCTGGGCATACGCCGTCACGGCCAGGGAGATGATGCTGCAGCTGACGAGAGCCAGGGTGATGGTCACCACGGAGAGGCGGGAGTAGGGAACGGGCAGGCCCGGATTGAGGGCCAGGATGACGGCGATGCTCGCCACGGTGAACGCCAGCCCGACCCCGCGGCCAAGCAGGATGTAACTTCCGCCGATACCCAGGAAGTACCAGACGATGCGCAGCTCATCCCCGGGTACGCTGACCAGGGCCAGGGTGTAGATTGCAAAGCTCGCCAGCACGAGGATGACCGCCAGGGGCACATAGAGCGAGCGCCGCCAGGTCAGGGACAACATGACCAGGTTGGCCAGGCAATACACCACCGTACCGAGCAGCTGCGTCTGACCGAGATGGTTGATGCCCATCAGGTCGGCCAGCACGAACAAGGCTGACACGCCCGCCGCAGCCACCAGCAGGGCGCGCAGGAAAACCAGCTGAAAGACCCGATAGCCGTCATCGGCCGAACCCGGGTCCGGGAAGGTCGGGGGTGCTGTGTGCATGCCGGCAAATATACCAGCAGCGTCATGCTCCCCCTCTCCCTCCCCCTCCAGGATCGCTCAGTCAGCTCCAGGCCTGTCCGTTTCGCGCCACATCAGCCTGAAAGCGTAAGATGGGAATCGGAACAGCCGTCCCAAAAATGTTCGGGCTTTGAATGACTACCGCGAGGTACGCCCCGTGACAGACTCCTTGCATCTGACCCTTCGCGGACACGCCAGTCGGAGCCTGGTCAGGCTGGTGCCATGCCTGATTGTGCTTGTGGTGATGGCGGCGTCCGCCTGGGCCGACTCCTGGGCCTCACCCACCCCTGTTGCCCGGCTCGCAGTGCTGGCCTTTCGCCCCAAGCCCGAGATGCAGGCCCGCTGGCAACCCATCGTGGACCACCTCAACCGGGCCGGCCTCGGGCGGCACTTCGAGCTCGACGTGCTGACCTACCCCGAGTTGGATGCCGCCGTACGCGAGCGCCGGGTGGATGTCGTCATCACCCAGCCCGGCCACTATATCCGCCTGACCCAGCTGGGTGGGCTGCATTCCCCCCTGGCCACCCTGGTGGAAAACGACGGTGGCCACGCCCTTGCCAGCTTCGGCGGCGTCATCGTCGGCCGCGCCGACGACCCGACCCTCAACACACTGGCCGACCTGCGTGGCAAGCGCATCGCCAGCAGCGCCATGGCCTCCCTCGGCAGCTACCAGATGCAGGCCCTGGAGCTGCTGCAGCACAACATCCAGCTGCCCCAGGATGCACAGGTCATCGAAACCGGCCAGCCCCAGGACAAAGCCATCACGATCTTGCTCGCCGGCCAGGCCGACGCGGCCTTCGTCCGCACCGGCGTGATCGAGGCCATGCAGCGCGAAGGGCGGCTGGACATTCGCCGCCTGAGGATCATCAATCCGCGACAGGTGGAAGGCTTTCCCTTTGGCCTGTCCACCCCGCTCTACCCCGAATGGCCGGTGGCCGCCATGCCCTGGGCGGACGAGGATCTGGCCCGCCAGGTGGCGGCCACGGTACTGGCCCTGCCCCATGGCGGCGAGGTAGCCCGCGCAGCCGGCATCCATGGCTTCACCGTTCCTGGCGACTACCGGCCCGTGGACAGCCTGATGCGCCAGCTGCGCATTCCCCCTTACGATGCCCCCCAGCGCATCACTGCGGCGGACGTATGGTCCCAGTACCAGGGCCTGATCATCCTGCTCACCGCGCTGGGTTTCAGCATCCTGCTCGGTGCGATCCTGCTGCTCCTGCGCAGCAACCGTCGCCTGCGCGACGAACAGGCCCGGGCGGAGGCCGTCCTGCTGCGGCTGAGCGCCAGCGAGTTGCGCTTCCGGACCATCTTTGAGCAGGTCAATGCGCTCTCCATCCAGGGTTACCAACCCGACGGCACGGTGGTTTACTGGAACCCCGCCTCCCGGCTGCTCTATGGCTACACCGAGGAGGAGGCGATCGGCCGCTCGCTTTACGACCTGATCATTCCCGATGCAGCCCGCGAGGACGTCATCCGCAATGTGGCCTGGATGTTCGAGCACCACACGGGCCTGGACGCCGGCCGGCTCCAACTGCGCGACAAGCAAGGGCGGCCAGTGGACGTCTATTCGAGCCATGTGGTGGTGGATACCGTCGAGCATGGCCCCCTGCTGTTCTGCCTGGATGTGGACCTGACCGCCCTGACCCGCACCGAAAAGGCCCTGATCGAAAGCGAAACCCGCCAGCGCCTGATCCTCGAGGCAATCGGCGAGGGGGTGTTCGATACCGACCTGGAAGGGCGCTGCACCTTCATCAACCCGGCTGCTGCCAAACTTCTCGGCTACCGCGAAGACGACATCCTCGGCCAACCCATGCACGCGCTGGTCCATTCTCGCCACCCCGACGGACATCCCTACCCCCGCGAGCACTGCCCGGTCTGCCAGACCACAGTGGACGGGCAGACCCGGCGGCTGGACGAGCACTTCTGGCGCAAGGACGGGGAGAGCTTCCCGGTGCACCTGACCATCACCCCCAGCCGGCGCAACGGTGAGCTGAGCGGCGCGGTGGTGGTGTTCTCCGACATCAGCGAGAGCGTCCGCATCGCCAGCGAACTCGACCGCTACCGCAACCACCTGGAGGACCTGGTCAGCCAGCGCACCGCCCAGCTGGAGCAAGCCCGCCTCGCCGCCGAGACCGCCAACCAGGCCAAGAGCGCCTTCCTGGCCAACATGTCCCACGAGATCCGCACCCCGCTCAATGCCATCACCGGCATGGCCTACCTGATCCGGCGCTCCCACGTCACGCCCGAACAGGCCGAGAGGCTGGGCAAGATCGAGGCCGCCGGCCACCATCTGCTGGAGATCATCAACGCCATCCTCGACCTGTCCAAGATCGAGGCCGGCAAGTTCTCGCTGGATGCCTCGCCCGTCGACATCCCGACCATGGTCGGCAACGTGGCGGCCATGCTGGCGGATCGGGCACGGGCACGCGGCCTGCGCCTCGAGGTGGACCTGCCGGCCGCCTTCCCGCCCCTTCTGGGCGACGCGACCCGCCTGCAGCAAGCCCTGCTCAACTACGCCGGCAACGCCGTCAAGTTCACCACGCAGGGCTCGGTCACGCTGCGGGCGGTCACCGAGGCGGACGACGGCCAGGCCCTGACCGTACGCTTCGAGGTCGAAGACACCGGCATCGGCATCCCCTCGGCACTCCTGCCCCGGCTGTTCGCCCCCTTCTCCCAGGCCGACGAGTCGATCACCCGCCAATACGGTGGCACCGGCCTGGGCCTGGCGATCACCCGCAAGCTGGCGGAGCTGATGGGCGGAGCGGCCGGCGTGGACAGCACCCCTGGCGTGGGCAGCCGCTTCTGGTTCTCGGCCCGCCTGGAGCGCCAACCCCTCGACACCCCGAAACCGCCCAGCTTCACCGCCGAGGATGCCGAGGCCGTGCTGGCGCGGGAATGCCAGGGCGCGCGGGTCCTGGTGGTAGAGGATGAACCGGTGAATCAGGACATCGTGCTGGAACTGCTCGCCGACACAGGCCTTCTCCTCGACACCGCCAGCGACGGGCTGGAAGCCCTGGCCTGCCTCGACAGGCAGAACTACGCGCTGATCCTGATGGACGTGCAGATGCCCCGCCTCGACGGCCTGGCATGCACCCGGCGCATCCGCCAGCGCCCGGACGGGGCCCGGATACCGATCATCGCCATGACCGCCAACGCCTTCACCGAGGATCAGATCCGCTGCCGCGAAGCCGGGATGAACGATTTCATCAGCAAGCCAGTGGACACCGACTCCCTGTTCCAGACCTTGCTCAAATGGCTGTCATCCCGACAGCGGGAAGAGGCTCAAACCGGGATGCCCTCGACCGAGTCCAGGTAGCGCCCGAACTCCGCCTCCGGCATGGGACGCGCAAAGTAGTAGCCCTGCCCCTCGTCACACCCGAAGCTGCGCAGCACGGCCAGCACTTCGGCGTTCTCCACGCCCTCGGCGATGGTCACCAGGTTGAGGCTGTGGGCCATATCGACGATGGCCCGGACGATCGCGGAGTCCTCAGGGTCGCTGGTCAGGTCGCGCACAAAGGACTGATCGATCTTCAGCTTGTTCACCGCCAGCTTCTTCAGATAGGCCAGGCTGGAATACCCCGTCCCGAAGTCATCGATGGACAAGCGCACGCCAAACTCCCTCAGGCGTTGCAGGGTGGCCAGCACCTCGTCGGTCTGGTGCAGCAGGGTGCTCTCGGTCAGCTCGATCTCCAGCCGGTCGGGCGGCAATCCGCTGTCACTCAGCGCCTCGGCCACGGTCTGCTCCAGGTTGCCACGCTTGAACTGGATCGCCGAGATATTCACCGCCACCACCAGGGGCTCTCCGCCGGGCGCCTGCCAGCGCGCCGCCTGCCGGCAGGCTTCACGCAGCACCCAGGCACCCAGCGGCACGATCATCCCGCTGCTCTCCGCCACCGGGATGAAATGCCCCGGAGACAACATGCCGCGCTCGGGGTCGTGCCAGCGCACCAGGGCCTCCGCTCCCACCACGCGCCCGCTCTTCAGATCGAGCAGGGGCTGGTAGTGCAGCACGAACTCACCGCCGGCCAAGCCGCGCTGGAAGTTGGAGCGCAGGCGCAACGCCTCCTGCACCTGGTGGTTCATGGCCTCGTCGAACATGCGGTAGGTGTTCCGCCCCGCATCCTTGGCGTGATACATGGCCGTGTCGGCGTTCTTCATCAGGGTGGTGAAGTCCTCGCCGTCGTCGGGATACAGCGCCACGCCAATCGATACCGAGGTGGTCAGGGTCCGCCCAGGCAGCTCCACGGGCGCCTCCACCGCAGTCAGCAGCTTGTCGACCCGCAGGCTCAGGCTTTCCAGATCGCGGACACCCGGCAGGATCACCAGGAACTCATCACCGCCCAGGCGACACACCGTGTCCGTCTCCCGCACCTGATGACGGAGCCGGCTGGCCAACGCCTTCAGCATCTCGTCGCCGATGTCGTGGCCCAGGGAATCATTGATCGTCTTGAAACCATCCAGATCGAGGAAGAGCAGTGCAGTTCGCTCCCCGGAGCGTGCCGCATGCCCGCGGGCCTGCTCGAAGCGATCCTCCGCCAGCAGCCGGTTGGGCAAGGCGGTGAGCGGGTCGTGGTGGGCCAGGAACTCGATGCGGGCCTCATTGCGGCGGCGCTCCGTGATATCGGCAAACAGCAGTACCACGCCGATGTCCTCACCATCCTTGATCAGCGGATAGGCATCGAAACGGACCGGGAAGCGACTGCCATCCGCACGCGTGAACACCCCATCGCTGCTGTGGACCACCGTGCCCACCACCAGGGCCTGGCGTACCGCACAGTCCTCCGGGGCCAGCTCACGGCCGTCGGCACCATGGGTGTGCAGCAGGGACGGCAGGTCACGGCCCTGCAGGGCCGCCTCACTGCGATACCCCAGGATCTTGAGGGCCGCCGGGTTGCAGAACAGCAAACGCCCCTGGCGATCCATCCCGCAGATCCCCTCACCGACCGAGCCCAGCAGTTGCTGGAAGCGGTCCTCGCTGGCCTGGAGATCCACCCTAGCCCGCTTGCTGCGCACCTCCGACGCATGCAGCCGCATCAGGATGCCCCCCAGCAGCAGCAGGAACAGCGCGGTGGCCCCGGCGGCGGCGGCGGCATCGCGCCTCCAGCGGTTCAGGAAGTCCGGTAGTGCGATGCCCACCGCCACATAGAAGGGAAAGGCGCCGACACGCTTGAACGCGTACACCCGCTCCACACCGTCGATGGCAGCCTGGAAGCGCAGGGTTCCCTCCATCTCACCCGCCTCGACGCGCATGTGCATCGCATTGTTGCTAAGCGTCTTGTTGACCCGGTCCGGCTGGGCTGGCCGCCGCATCACCAGGCGGCCATCATCGGAGCGGCGGAAGGTGACCACCCCGTTGGGGCCGAGATCCAGGTCCTCGAAGAGCCCCTGCAGATAGCTCAGCTCCAACGGCGCCATGGCCACCCCGGCAAAGCCCCCCGCTCGATCGCGGATCGGTACCGCCATGAAGAGCTGCTGCCGCCCTGCCAGGCGCCCCACCGCCACCTCGGAAAACACCAGTCTGCGCGAAGGGTCCTCACGCAGCAGCTCGAAATAGCTGCGCCCCAGCGCATCTGCACGGGGCTCGGCAATTTCCGAGGCATAGCGCACCACGCCCTCGCGATCGATCAGGCGGAAGCCGGTGATCTCGGGAAAATGCCGAGCCTCCAGGACCAGCTTGTTGCGGACCCGCTCTCGCAAGGCCTCCGGCACCTCCGGCTCCAGCGCCTCCAGCGGCACATCCACGGCCAACTCTTCCAGGTTGGCCTGAGCGCGCCGCAGGGTCGCCTCCAGGCGTGCCTCCAGCACCCGGACCATGTTGCGGGCATCCGTTGCCGCCTGGAGCTGCAGGTCGCCGTGGGCGGCGCCTAGCAGAAACGCCATCAGCGCAGCCATGGCCAGGGCTACCAGCAGGAAGAAACCCGGATAGCCCAGGCGAAGGCGACGTAACATGGATCACAGTATCGGCAGCCTGGCCCCGAACTGAAGCCGACGCCCAGACAGCGTCAAAGCATGCGGCAGGCTGTAAACAGCCTATCATTCGCCTCCTCATGCGAATCGAAGACATCCGCCAACGGCTGGCCGCCCTCGGCGCCCGCCCCGTCCACATCCAGCGCGTACTACGTGCCTGGGCCCATGCCCTGCCCCTCGATGCCGGTGCCGGCCGCCGGGGCCCGGCCCTGCCCCACGCCGTGCTCGCAGGCCTGCCTGCCCTGGGCGCCGAACTGGCCGGGCTGGCCCGGGTGCATTCCGAACATCCGGGCGAAGACGGCTCCGCCCGCCTGCTGGTGCAACTCGCCGACAAACAGACCGTCGAGAGCGTGCTGCTGCCCCGCGACGGCCTGTGCGTCTCCAGCCAGGTCGGCTGCGCGGTGGGCTGCAAGTTCTGCATGACCGGCCGCGACGGCCTGCTCCGCCAGGTGGGCAGCGCCGAGATCGTCGCCCAGGTGGTGCTCGCCCGTGCCCGTCGGCAGGTCAAGAAGGTGGTTTTCATGGGCATGGGCGAACCGGCTCACAACATCGACAACGTGCTGGAGGCCATCCAGTTCCTCGGCACCGAAGGCGGCATCGGCCACAAGAACCTGGTCTTCTCCACGGTGGGCGACCCGCGGGTCTTCGAGCGCCTGCCCCAGGGCCCGGTCAAGCCCGCCCTGGCCCTGTCCCTGCACACCACCCGGGCCGACCTGCGCGCCGACCTGCTGCCCAAGGCCCCCCCTCTCAGCCCCGACCACCTGGTCGCCGAGGCCGAGGCCTACGCCCGCGCCACCGGCTACCCCATCCAGTACCAATGGACCCTCATCGAGGGCCTCAACGACACCCCGGAAGAGCTTGACGGCATCGTCCGCCTGCTCAGCGGCAAGTACGCGATCATGAACATGATCCCCTACAACGCCGTGCCCGACCTGCCCTACCGCCGCCCCGCCTGGGACAAGGCCGCCGACATCGCCCGCCAGCTCCACCGCCGCGGCATCCTCACCAAACTGCGCAACTCCGCCGGCCAGGACGTGGACGGCGGCTGCGGCCAGCTACGCGCGCGGGTCATCGCCGGCGAGACCCCGGTGCGCGTGATCAAGCGCCGGGCCCCCAACCCTTAGATACTGTTATCCCCGTCAACGCTCTCGATAGGTCTGCTCCCGGTTTGTGGAGGTGCAGTAGGGGCGGCTTCAGCCGCCCGCGGACTTCGATCAAGCACCTGCGGGCGACTAAAGTCGCCCCTACATGGCAAAGAAGCAAGTCGCCCGCCGGGGCAAATTCCCGGCCGATTCAACTCAAAACATCGGAAAGCCGCCCAGCAAAGGCACAAACAAGCGGCAGCAACCGCGCCCCATCACTCCTCCAACAACAACTGCTTCAACGCATCCGGCACATTGGTGAGGACCAGGGTATTGCTGGCCTTGTCGTATTGCACAGAGCCGGAACGCAGGCCGCTGCGTTCGAACTCCAGCTTCCAGTCCTGGGCACTGGCACGGAAGCGGATGAGGGGCTTGAGGGCGCGCTTGTCGGGCACGAAGCCGCTGGCCAGGTCGAGGGCTTCGTCCTTCAGGGTTTCGCTGAGCTTCTCGGGGGCGCTGGGGAAGATCTGGCTGGCCACTGCCACCAGGTCGAGGGGCGCACCACTCTCGCCCATTTCCTCGAGCACCAGATGGGCGCGTTCGAGCAGTTCGTCCTTCTCGGCAGGCTCGAGCTGCTGGGTTTCGGCGAAGTGGCCGAGGGTCTCGACCAGCTTCTTGGTTTCCTTGAGGGCGATCACCACGTCGGTGCAGCCGAGAAAACGCTTGAACCAGCCGGCCACGTCACCACGCCCCTTGAGGAAGCCGATGTAGCGCTCGGCACCGGCCTGCCAGGCGCTGATGTCGATGCGACCGGCCACCTGCAGGCCGGCGAAATCCAGGTGGGGGCTGTCGTGGATGGCCAGGTCGCCGCCGATCACGGTCCCCAGGGTCTCCTGCAGCAGGGCCACGTAGAGGCAGTCGGCGCCGAACACGGTGGCGCGGGCGATCAGCACGTAACCGCCGTCCTCCACCTTGTCCTCATCCACGCACTTCTGCAACTGGGTCAGCATCTCCTTCGAGAGGGTCTCGAAATCCATGCTGCCGTCGATGGCGTGGGCGCGCATCAGGCGCGGCATGGGGAAGCTGCCCTCGTCCTTCTCGAACCAGCCATAGCCCTTGCCCGGCCGCTCAGCGAAATGCCGGCACAGCCGCTCCATCAAACGCGCGGCGGGCTCATCCACCGGGTTGGCGGCGGGACGCAGCTCGACCCGCGAGGGCCCCTCCGACTCGCGGATCAGGCGGTGGACGACAAGGGCGGAAATGGCGTGGCTGGCTTCGGACATGCTGGCGCTCCGGTGCGGATTCGAAGGGGCGCGATTCTCTCATGCCGGGGGGGCGCAGCGTGTGGCCGGATCGCATCCACCCTCGGCCGCCCTCAAAAACCGCCGCGCGCATCTCATTCTTCAACGCCAGCCATCAAGTCAGCCACCACCAACCTCAACGCCCTTGCAGCATCCTGGATCCGTCCTTTGTAAAGCTCTGCAGACCCAAGCCTTTCGATCTCACTGCTGTACCCAACAAAATCAATGGGAACAATAGAAACGCCCTCCATATGCAACTTCGACAAGAAGTCACACGCGGCGACCAGATCTGTCTCCTGAACAATTCCCTCGATCGCGTTCAGGATGGCCGGCACAAATATGGGGCAACCGTAATGCCGCTCATACACGTCCTTGACGACACATCTTATTTCAGCCTGCCCCTCTTTGCCTCTGAAATCCTGGCTGACCAGATTGACATAATCCGCCTCCCCAATCTCATCCTGGACAGATGGATTATCGTAAAGCCATACATCAAAGCCCGCAGCGCCCTCCCTTTCAAAGTAGTAATTTGAAAGGGACAATCCAATTTCAGATTTCTTCATGCCGGCCCCTGAAGGCCAACAACCTTCCATTCAGGACTCCGCGAGCGCGCATGTTTCATGAAACAAAAGCAGCAGACGCAATCACGGCAATCTCAGCCCCCCAAGAAGGTTCGATTACATACAAGCATCGCTGCCCTGCGCAAATCTCTTTGCGAGCACGCGCCTTCCCTTCCTCGGATGCAAGAATTCCGCCTTGGCTATCCGAAAAAATCCACTCAACCCAGGAGTAGATCAACGATGCATCTTCTTTCTCCACTTTAAAAAAACGGGAGATAACATTCTGATCGCCATAATCAACCACCCGATATACCAGGGGCTCAACAAACCCAAGCTGCTTTTCAACGTCATCAAGAACCACCATCACGTCAAAGCAGCCCTGTGCAGAGCGCAGCCCGATAATCTTAAAGTCATGAAGTGCAGTCAGTCCTTGCATGCTCACTCCAAGAGTCGATTCATTTCTTTTCAACTGTGACGCCAAGGCGTCCGACAACATTGGGCTACAGCAGCAAACCAAGAGCTGCTGTCATGCCGGCTCAAAAACACTGCATGGTCATCCATACCTTCGAGAAATCCCGCTTCTCCAGGTCCGCTTCCCTGATCCAGAAGTAGAGCTTGCCGCCGTCGGCCCACATCATGTCGGTGCGCGGGTCGGAGTCCAGTTGCAGGAGCAGGCGCCATTCCTGCC
>JAFLDU010000147.1 GCA_017309145.1 Zoogloea sp.
CACGGATACGATCAAGGTTGATGTCCAGCATCATCACGACGAACAGGAACAACACCATCACCGCGCCCACGTAGACCATCACCAGCGCGATGGCCAGGAACTCCGCGCGCAGCAACATCCAGATGCCGCCCGCCGTAAAGAACGTGAGAACGAGGAAAAGGGCTGCATGCACCGGATTGCGCGCAGTGATCACACGCAGCGCCGAAAGCACCAGGACCGTCGAAAAGAAGTAAAAGACTACTGTCTGGAAATCCATATACGTGACCCGCAAAGAAGATTTGGCTCGTGTGCTGTCGCCTTAGCGATACTTGGAATCGGCTTCCCGATCCTTGGCGATCTGCGACTCGTAGCGGTCCCCGACTGCCAGCAGCATTTGCTTGGTGTAGTAGAGATCGCCCCGCTTCTCCCCGTGGTATTCAAACACTCGGGTTTCCACAATGGCATCCACCGGGCAGGCTTCCTCGCAGAAACCGCAGAAGATGCACTTGGTCAGATCGATGTCATAACGGCTGGTCCGACGGGAGCCATCGTCACGTTGCTCGGACTCGATGGTGATCGCCATCGCCGGACAGATTGCCTCACACAGCTTGCAGGCAATGCAGCGCTCCTCGCCGTTGGGATAACGGCGCAGAGCGTGCAGGCCGCGGAAGCGAGAGCTCTGCGGGGTCTTCTCGTCCGGGAACTGGACCGTGATCTTCCGTGCAAAGAAGTGACGGCCAGTCAGGGCCATGCCCTTCAGCAGTTCCTTGAGGAAAAGACTGCCAACATAATCTTTCATAGAACCCATCTTCTTCTCCTCACTTCCAGATCGAGAACGGCGACATCACCCAGACAGCCACCACCACGACCCAGAACAAGGTCAGGGGGATGAACACCTTCCAGCCCAGACGCATGATGTGGTCGTACCGGAACCGGGGGAAAGTCGCACGGAACCAGAGGAACAGGAACAGGATGAACGAGGTCTTGGCCACCAGCCACAGGAAGCTGTCGGGCAGGAAACCCACCGGCGAGAGCCAACCGCCCAGGAACAGGATGGAGGTGAGCGCCGAAATCAGGATCATGTTTGCGTATTCGCCGAGGAAGAACAGCGCAAACGCCATGCCCGAGTACTCAACCATGTGACCGGCCACGATCTCCGATTCGCCTTCCACCACGTCGAACGGAGCGCGGTTCGTTTCTGCGATGCCGGAGATCAGGTAGACGATGAACATCGGGAACAGGGGCAACCAGTTCCAGCTCAGGAAGCCGAAGCCCCACTCAGCCCACTGGCCTTTGCCCTGCCCCGCCACGATCTCGCTCAGGTTCAGGCTGGAGGAGATCATCAGCACGCAGACAAGCGCAAAGCCCATCGCGATTTCGTAGGACACCATTTGGGCCGCAGCACGCATGCCACCAAGGAAGGCGTACTTGGAGTTGGACGCCCACGCCGCGATGATCACGCCATACACCTCGATGGAAGTGACCGCAAGCAGGAACAACAGACCTGCATCGACGTTGCCGATGACCCACCCGTCCGAAAACGGTACGACTGCCCAGGCAGCGAGCGCGGGACCCAGGGCAAGCACGGGGCCAAGGATGAAGAGGCCCTTGTTGGCGCCGGACGGAACGATGACTTCCTTCAGCAGCAACTTCACGCCGTCGGCGATCGGCTGCAGCAAGCCACGCGGGCCGACGCGATTGGGACCGACGCGGACCTGCATGTAACCGATCACCTTGCGCTCGGCAAGGGTCAGGTAGGCCACGCACAGGAACAACGGCGCAATGATGCCGATGATCTTCAGCAGGGACCAGACGAGGGGCCAGGCGGGCCCGAACAATGCCGCAACCGGCTCGATGATGGATTCCATTACACCCGCTCCACGCTGACTTCACCATTGAGCGCCCCGAGCGGCGCGGTAAGGACATGGGCAGCAGCCAGTCTCACGCAACCGTCGGCAACACCACCATCCTCGACCAGAGTGACTACCACGGCGCCTTCTGCAGCAGTGACCTTGACCCGGGCACCAGCGTCCACACCGATCTGCGCGAGGGTCGCCTTGGAGACCCGGGCCTGGGGCTCAGCCGCATCGGAAGTCTGCTGCAGCGGGGCCGAGCGGCGGGCGATCGGGTCAGCGAAATAGATGGGCACGTCAGCAACGCGCTCCAGCTTGCCGGACGCGGCACCGAGCTTCACTTCAATGCCCTGGACCGCATTGCCGAGCTTGCTCTGGTCGACACTGCCATCGGCCCCGAGGACGCGCTTGCGCACAGCCTCGACGCTATCAACCGAGAAGCCGTCAAGGCCGAGCATGTCGCCGATGACCTTGAACACCTTCCAGGCGGGACGCGCCTCGCCGCGCGGCTTGACCACCGCGTAGAAGGACTGGGCGCGCCCTTCGCATGAAACATAAGTACCGGCAGTCTCGGTGAAGGGCGCGACCGGAAGCATCACATCCGCGTACTCAAGAGCTGCCGCTGACTTGAAAGCACTGAGCACAGCCACCATCTCTGCCTTGGCGAGGGTACGCAAGGCACTGCTGCCGGCGGCGGAATCAAACTCAGGCTCCACGTTCAGAAGCACATAGGCCTTGAGCGGCTCAGACAGCATCTGCGCGGCATTGAGACCCTTGCCCGCGGCGGGGAGCGCATTGACCAGATAAGCACCGACACTGTTGGCCGCCTCACCCACGACACCGAAGGAGGCCTTGGCAACGCGTGCGATCTCCTGCGCCAGCGCGTGGAGCGCAGCCGCATCCTTGTGCTGGACCGCCAGGTTGCCCAGCCAGACAGCGCTGCGACGGCCGGAGGCGAGGCTCTCGGCGATGGCACGGGCGGCGGGGTCGGCGGAAACTTCAGCCAGTACACCCGCATACTCACCGTCATAGGCCTCGCCGGAAATCTCCACCAAGCTCTTCAGCACTGCGAGGAGGCTGGACGCCATTTCGCTGGGCTTGACCTTGAGTGCATTGGCGACCGGAAGCTGCCAGTCATCAAAGGCCGGATTCAGCGCATTGACCTTCAGACCGCGCTTAGCTGCCTGGCGCACACGCTGGGCGATGAGCGGGTGATCCTTGCGGAAGAAGCTGCCGACCACGAACAGACGGTCCAGGCTGCCGATCTTGTTGACCGGCATGCCCAGCCAGGGCGCGCCTTCACGCTTGCCGTCGGCCGAGAAGTCGGACTGACGCAGGCGGAAATCGATGTTGCCGGAACCGATGCCGCGCACCAGAGTCTGGGCAAGCTCCAGTTCCTCCAGCGTGCTGTGCGGGGAGACAAGGGCGCCGATGGACGCGGCGCCATGCTCGGCGGCAATCGACTTCAGGCCATTGGCAACATACTCGAGTGCGGTCGCCCAGTCGGTCTCCGCCCACTGGCCGCCCTGCTTGATCATCGGCTTGGTCAGGCGCTCGTCGGAGGCCAGAGCCTCGTAGGAGAAGCGGTCCTTGTCGGACAGCCAGCATTCGTTGACGTCTTCGTTCTCGAGCGGGAGGACGCGCTTGACCTGATCATTCTTGATCTGAACGACGAGGTTGCTGCCGAGGGAGTCATGGGGACTCACGGACTTGCGCCGCGACATCTCCCAGGCACGGGCACCAAAGCGGAAAGGCTTGGAGGTCAGGGCACCGACCGGGCACAGGTCGATGATGTTGCCCGACAACTCGGTCTCGATGGTCTTCTCGACGAAGGGCATGATCTCCGCGTGCTCACCCCGGAAGGCCTGGCCCAGTTCCATCAGACCGGCAATCTCGGTCGTGAAACGCACGCAGCGGGTGCAATTGATGCAGCGGGTCATGTCGGTCGACACGAGGGGGCCGAGGTCCTTGTTGGAGACCACGCGCTTCTCTTCCTCGTAGCGGGACTGCACGCCACCGTAGCCCACCGAAAGATCCTGCAGCTGACACTCGCCGCCCTGGTCGCAGATCGGGCAATCCAGCGGGTGATTGATCAGCAGGAACTCCATCACACCCTTCTGGGCCTTGACGGCCTGCTCGGAGTGGGTCCACACCTTCATCCCGTTGGTGACAGGCGTCGCGCAGGCGGGCAGGGGCTTGGGCGCCTTCTCGACCTGGACGAGACACATCCGGCAGTTCGCCGCGATGGACAGCTTTTTGTGATAGCAGAAATGCGGCACATAGGCGCCGACCTGGTTGGCCGCCTCCATGACGGTGCTACCGTCAGGAACCTGCAACTGCTTTCCGTCAATTTCGATTTCTAGCATGTCGAGCCTACGCTACGTAAATCTTGCTGCCTTCGTGCTGAACATCCTTCGGCACGAGGCACTTCTTGTGTTCAATATGGAACGCGAACTCGTCACCGAAGTGCTTAACGAAACTCTGCACCGGCATGGAGGCCGCATCGCCCAGGGCACAGATGGTGCGGCCCATGATGTTGGCTGTGACGCTGTTGAGCAGATCCAGATCGTCCGGACGACCCAGGCCGTTCTCGATCCGATGCACGACCCGATAAAGCCAGCCGGTACCTTCACGGCACGGCGTACATTGACCGCAGGATTCCTCGAAGTAGAAGTACGAGAGGCGCTCAAGTGCCTTGACCATGCAGGTCGTCTCGTCCATCACGATCACGGCGCCGGAACCCAGCATCGACCCACCCTTGGAGATCGAGTCGTAGTCCATGGTGCAATCCATCATCACTGAAGCAGGCAGCACCGGCGCCGACGATCCACCCGGGATCACAGCCTTCAGCTTGCGACCGCCACGCACTCCACCGGCCATTTCGAGCAGGGTGGCGAACGGCGTGCCCAGCGGGATCTCGTAGTTGCCGGGCTTGTTCACATGGCCCGAAACCGAGAACAGCTTGGTTCCACCGTTGTTCGGCTTGCCGAGCGCCAGGAAGGCGTCGCCCCCCTCACGGATGATGTAGGGAATCGACGCGAAGGTCTCGGTATTGTTGATGGTGGTCGGCTTGCCATACAGACCAAAGCTGGCCGGGAACGGCGGCTTGAAGCGGGGCTGCCCCTTCTTGCCCTCGATCGACTCCAGCAGTGCGGTCTCTTCACCACAGATGTAGGCACCATAGCCATGGTGCGCAAACAGATCGAAGCTGAAGTCGGAGCCCAGGATGTTGTTGCCGAGCAGGCCCGCCTCACGTGCCTCCTGCAGCGCCTCTTCGAAGCGCTCGTAGACTTCGAAGATCTCGCCGTGGATGTAGTTGTAGCCCCGCTCGCAACCCATAGCGTAACCGGCGATGATCATGCCTTCGATCACGGTGTGCGGGTTGTAGCGGAGGATGTCGCGGTCCTTGAAGGTGCCCGGCTCGCCCTCGTCGGAGTTGCAGGCGATGTACTTCGCCCCCGGAAAGGCACGCGGCATGAAGCTCCACTTCAGACCGGTGGGAAAGCCTGCGCCACCGCGCCCGCGGAGCGCGGACTTCTTGACCTCGCTGATGATCTGATCCGCAGGGATCTTCTCCGCGATGATCTTCTTAAGCGCATCGTAGCCACCGCGCTTCACATAGTCAGCGAGTCGCCAGGTTCGGTCTCCATCGAGGCCGGAGAGGATAATGCCTTGTGAAGTCATTTTTTCAGATCAGCCAGGAGTTGGTCGATTTTCTCTTCGGTCATCCAGCTGCACATCCGGTGATTGTTCACGAGAAGTACAGGTGCGTCGCCGCAGGCGCCCATGCACTCACCCTCCTTCAGGGTGAACTGGCCATCCGCCGTGGTCTCGTTGAAGTCGATCCCCAGCTTCTTCTTGATGTAGTCGGCAGCATGCACGCCGCCCGACAGCGCGCAGGGCAGATTGGTACAGACGGTGATCTTCTTGGCACCGACCGGCGCGAGGTCATACATATTGTAAAAGCTCGCCACCTCATAGACGGCGATCGCCGGCATACCCAAGTACTCGGCCACGAACTCGATGGTTTCGTTCGCGAGCCAGCCCTTCTCCTCCTGCGCAATGCGCAGGGCGCCCATGGACGCCGACTGCTTCTGGTCGGGAGGATATTTGGCGATCTCGCGATCGATCTTCTTCAGGGATTCCGGACTAAGCATTTTCGTATCTACTGTCTGCAGAATGTCGTTAAGGTCGCAGGCCGAGCCGACCGCATCAACGGTCAACGTCACCGAACACGATGTCCATCGTGCCGATGATCGCCACCACGTCGGCAATCATGTGCCCACGGGACATTTCATCCATGGCGGAAAGGTGCGCAAAGCCCGGGGAACGAAGTTTCAGGCGATACGGCTTGTTGGCACCGTCGGAAACGGCGTAAACACCGAACTCACCCTTGGGGTGTTCCACTGCTGCATAGACCTCACCCGGCGGAACGTGCATACCTTCGGTGAACAGCTTGAAGTGGTGGATCAGTTCTTCCATGTTGCCCTTCATCCGCTCGCGGGACGGGGGCGCAACCTTGTGGTTGGAAGAAATCACCGGACCAGGATTCTTGCGCAGCCAGTCGATGCACTGCTTCATGATGCGGTTGGACTGGCGCATCTCCTCGATGCGGCAGAGATAGCGGTCGTAGCAGTCACCCTCGACACCCACAGGGATATCGAAGTCGAGCTGATCGTAGACTTCGTAGGGCTGCTTCTTGCGCAGATCCCATTCGATACCGGAACCACGCAGCATCACACCGGAGAAACCCAGAGCGAGCGCTTTTTCAGGCGAGACCACACCGATGCCAACGGTGCGCTGCTTCCAGATGCGGTTGTCGGTGAGCAGGGTTTCGTATTCGTCGACGTACTTCGGGAAACGCTGGGTGAAATCCTCAAGAAAGTCCAGGAGCGAACCCTGGCGGTTCTCATTGAGCTCCTTGACGGTCTTGGCGGACTTCCACTTGGAGACCTCGTATTGCGGCATCCGGTCCGGCAGATCACGGTAGACACCACCGGGACGGTAGTAGGCCGCGTGCATCCGGGCTCCGGATACGGCCTCATAGGCGTCCATCAAGTCCTCCCGCTCACGGAAGGTGTAGAGCACCATGGTCATCGCGCCGATATCCAGCGCATGCGTACCAACGGCCAGCAGATGGTTCAGGACGCGGGTGATCTCATCAAAGAGCACACGGATGTACTGCGCACGCAGAGGTACTTCCAGGCCGAGCAGACGCTCGATGGACATGCAGTAGGCGTGCTCATTGCACATCATGGACACGTAGTCGAGACGATCCATGTAAGGAACCGACTGGACCCAGGTACGGGTCTCGGCCAGCTTCTCCGTGCCGCGGTGCAGCAGGCCGATGTGCGGGTCGGCACGCTCGACAACCTCACCGTCCAGTTCGAGAACCAAGCGCAACACCCCGTGCGCGGACGGGTGCTGGGGGCCAAAATTGATGGTGTAGTTGCGGATCTCAGCCATTGCCTACATTTCCATAATTTTCGTCGCGCACGATGCGCGGGGTGTTCTCACGCGGCTCAATGCTGACCGGCTGATAGACCACACGGCCCAGCTCCTGGTCATAGCGCATTTCCACATAACCGGAGATCGGAAAATCCTTGCGGAACGGATACCCGACAAAGCCATAGTCGGTGAGAATCCGGCGCAGATCCGGGTGGTTCAGGAAGACGATGCCAAACAGGTCGAAAGCCTCACGCTCGAACCAGTTGGCACTCGGCCAGATCTCGCACACCGAATCCAGCATGGGGAAGGATTCGTCTTCGGCAAACACGCGGAGACGCAGGCGGACATTCTTGCTAACGGAAAGCAGATGCACCGAAACAGCAAAGCGCCCGGGCTGCTCCACCCCCGCATAGGAGGAGTAATCCAGCCCGGTAAGATCGACGAGTTGCTCGAACTTAAGATCGGGATCGTCACGCAGGAGCAAGGCTACGGCGGAGTAGTCACCTGCGGACACAACCAGGGTCAATTCGCCACTAGCCAGAACCAGGCTTTTGGCGCGCTCGCCCAGCTTCTCTGCCAGGACCTGGCTCAGACGCTCAAGTTTTTCACTCATGATGGTCAATGCTCAGCGATCAGCGCGCGATGGTGCATTCGCGCTTGATCTTGTTCTGAAGTTGAACGATGCCGTAAAGCAGCGCTTCTGCGGTCGGGGGACAACCAGGCACATACACATCCACCGGCACGATCCGGTCACAACCACGAACCACCGAGTAGGAATAGTGGTAATAGCCCCCGCCGTTGGCGCAGGAACCCATGGAAATGACCCAGCGCGGCTCAGACATCTGGTCATAGACCTTGCGCAGCGCTGGCGCCATCTTGTTGCACAGCGTGCCGGCAACAATCATCAGGTCAGACTGACGGGGACTGGGCCTGAACACCACGCCAAACCGGTCAAGGTCGTAACGAGAGCAGCCGGCATGAATCATCTCGACTGCGCAACAGGCGAGCCCGAAAGTCATTGGCCACAGAGAACCCGTACGAGTCCAGTTGATTACCGTATCAAGCGAAGTGGTGACAAACCCTTCCTTGAAAACACCTTCGATGCTCATAGAAACCCTCTATGCAACAAATTGTCCGCCGATGCAGTTCGACGAATCATTCCCAGTCCAGCGCACCCTTCTTCCAGACATAGACATAGCCGAGCAAGAGAATGCCGAGAAAAACGATCATCTCGAAGAAACCGAAAAGACGAATGGATTCATTCGCTGCAATTTCCCGGAGAATGGTCGCCCAGGGAAAGAGAAAAGCGATTTCGAGATCGAAGAGAATGAACAGAATGGCGAGAAGATAATAGCGAACATCGAATTTGATGCGCGCATCTTCAAATGGCTCGAAGCCGCATTCAAACGGGGAAAGTTTTTCTGCGTCGGGCTTGCTCGGTCCAAGGACCCACCCAGCCAAAATTGGAATGAAACCGAAAGCGGCCGCGAACAGGATAAAAACAAGAACTGGAAAGTAGGTTTCCAACATAGCTTGAGCTCCCGCAACCGACAGCACTATTTCTAGCTGCCTTCAAGCAAACGCCCGCGGAATGCGGGCGAACTGCGTATTTTTTTATGGTGCCGACGATGAGACTCGAACTCATACGGCTTTCGCCACTACCCCCTCAAGATAGCGTGTCTACCAATTTCACCACGTCGGCTCTACGTTTTGACGCTGCGCATTATAAGCCAATCACCCTGCAGCGCCAAGCATTACATATTTTTATCGGGGAATATCCTTGGCCTTGGAGGCATCCGCAGCCGGCGCCGCAGGGGCCGGAGAATTGGCCGCCGGAGCCGGTGCCTGCACCGCAGCACCTTCCATCACGCTACTCGCCGCCGGAGACTTGACGCCGGCCAGATAGCTCAGACTGAGACTGGTCACGAAGAACACGCCGGCAAGCACCCCAGTCGTACGGCTGAGGAAATTTGCAGAACCCGAAGAACCGAAAAGGCTGCCAGAAGCACCGCTCCCGAACGCAGCCCCCATGTCAGCCCCCTTGCCATGCTGCATCAGCACAAGACCGATCACACCCAGACCCGCCAGAACGTGCACAGTCAGAACAATTGAAAAAACCAGACCGCCCATCACCATCTCCGTTAAATGCCGCTCGATACACGCGCAGCGGCCGCGCAAATAGCCAGAAAATTCCCGGCAACCAGGGACGCACCACCCACTAGCGCCCCATCGATATCCGGCTTATCAAACAGGAGCTCCGCATTATCCGCGGTAACGCTCCCGCCATACAGCACACGAACCCCCTCACCCGGCCACCCCGCTGCCGAGAGTCGGCCACGAATGAACATATGCATATCATTGGCCTGCTCAGGCGTCGCCGTACGACCGGTGCCGATAGCCCAAACCGGCTCATAGGCCAGCACGACGCCGGACGCTTGATCGGCAGGAAGCCCGCTGGTTACCGCATCGACCTGCCCACCAACCACCTGCTCAGCCAGGCCGGACTCACGTTGATCAAGAGTCTCCCCCACGCAGACGATGGGACGCAGGCCAGCAGCAAGAGCCAGCCGGAGCTTCTCGACAACCAGCGCATCGGATTCACCAAAATAGGCACGACGCTCCGAGTGCCCTACGACAACCCATTCGCACCCCACATCCCGCAACATGGATGCCGAGACTTCACCCGTATAAGCACCGCCGGAATACGCTGCCAGATTCTGGGCACCAAGACTTATCCCACAAGCGCCAAGCGCGGATGCAGCCTGCCCCAGGTAAACGAACGGAGGGCACACAGCCACGTCGACACCATCACCTGGCACAGTCTCGACCAAGCCCTGCAGCAGCTGCGCGTTGGCCGAGAATGAGCCGTTCATCTTCCAGTTTCCAACTACAAGCTTTTTCCGCACGTCCGACACCGAAGCCAAATCCCTTGATTCTATCTCTGCATCCATCTCAGGTCAAAACGGCCTCCCGCTTGTGGCGCCTACCGATCGACCGCGTTTCAGGATTCCGCCTCTCGCCTCACCACGTCTGCGATGGCATGGGCTATACGGCCCACACGCTCTGCATCCTCGCCTTCAACCATCACACGCAGAAGCGGCTCTGTCCCGGAGGGCCGCAGGAGCACGCGCCCCACGTCTTTCAGCTCTGCGGTCGCGGAGTCAACTGCATCCTGGATAGCTCGATTGCCCACCCAGGAGAAGCCGGGCTTGATCCGCACATTCACCAGCTTCTGAGGGTAGAAGACGAGATCGGCACACATCTCCTTGAGCGTGGCCTTCTCCTGCTGCAGTGCAGCCAGGACCTGAAGCGCCGCAATGATTCCATCGCCCGTGGTGTGGCGATCAAGGCAGATGATGTGCCCCGAGTTCTCACCGCCGAGCGTCCAGCCCTTCTCGTGCATCATTTCGAGCACGTAGCGATCACCCACCTTGGCCCGCGCGAAAGGTAGCCCCAGCCTGCCGATCGCATGCTCGAACCCCAGATTGCTCATCAAGGTACCCACTACCCCATTGACCTTGCCTCGGCGGGCCGCCGCTTTGGCAATGACGTAAAGGAGCTTGTCACCATCATAGATCTCACCGTCGGCATCGGCCATGATCAGCCGGTCGCCATCCCCATCCAGAGAAATGCCGAGATCTGCGCCGCTTTCAAGTACGGCCTTGCGCACACTCTCGGGCGACGTTGCCCCCACCCCCTCATTGATGTTGAGGCCATTGGGGTCCGCACCTACCAGATGAAGCTCCGCACCCAGCTCATGAAACACCTTGGGCGCCACCATGTAAGCAGCACCATGAGCGCAATCCAATGCAATCTTCAAGCCGCGCAGATCCAGCTCATTCGGGAAGGTGCTCTTGCAGAACTCGACGTAGCGACCACGCGCATCATCGATGCGCTTGGCTTTGCCCAACTTTGACGAAGGCTCACACCCCATCGGCTCGTCAAGGCGCTCCTCGATCTCCAACTCGACTGCGTCGGGCAGCTTGGTACCCGATGCAGAGAAGAACTTGATCCCGTTGTCTTCAAAAGGATTGTGGGAAGCCGAGATCACCACCCCCACCTGCAGGCGCAAAGCTCGGGTGAGGTATGCGATAGCAGGCGTCGGCAGAGGGCCTGCCAGATAGACATCGACTCCCGCCGCCGAAAAGCCTGCCTCCAGCGTCGACTCGAGCATGTAACCCGAAATCCGCGTGTCCTTGCCGATGATCACCGCAGGATGCTCAGAGGGTCGAAGACGCTCATGGGCAACGAGGGTCTTGCCTGCCGCATAGCCGAGTCGCAGGCAAAAATCGGGAGTGATGGGCGCCTCCCCGACACAACCACGCACCCCATCCGTTCCAAAGTACCGTCGAGACATCTCTTCCTCACTGACATGCATTGCAGATGTAAAACCGGATTATCCCGTACTCATGCCTCAAGCGGCAGACTCAAGCGCCTCCCAGACCCTAAGTGCATCACGAGTCTGTGCTACATCATGAGTTCGCACGATTCTAGCCCCTCGCTCCACCGCGGCGTAGGCGACCACAGCACCCGCAACCATTCGCCCGGACACATCGCGCCCGGTGATCTGGCCCAACATCGTCTTTCTGGACATACCAACCAGCAAGGGAAAACCCAGCCCCATGAAGCCCTGCAAGTCGCGCAACATGGCCAGGTTGTGCTCCAGCGACTTCCCGAAGCCGAACCCCGGATCCAGCACGATCCGGCTCCGTGCCACCCCTGCAGCCTCCAGAATGGCCACGCGTTCGGCCAAAAAGCCGGAGACTTCCTGGCAGACATCCGAGTACTCCGGAGCAAGCTGCATCGTGCCCGGCTGCCCCTTCATGTGCATCACACAAAGAGCGACCTGAGTGTCGGCGACCGCGTCCAGCGCGCCCTCAGCCCTGAATCCGGCAATGTCGTTGATCATGTCCGCCCCAGCGCGGATAGCGGCCGTCATCACCGCAGGCTTCACGGTATCCACCGACAGCGGAACACCGAACGAGGCCAGCGCCTCTACAACGGGCAATACGCGGTCGAGCTCTTCTTGCTCGGACACAGGGAGCGCACCGGGCCTGGAAGACTCCCCGCCGATATCCAGCATGTCGGCCCCCTCCTCCACGGCGACCTCGGCAGCCCGTATCGCCGCGTCCAGCGTCATATGACCGGGGGCAGAGAAGGAGTCAGGGGTCACATTGATGATGGCCATGATGCGCGGCACACCCAGGTCGAGTTTGAAACGCCCGCAGTCGAGTAGGGAAGACATGATGGGAATCCATAAATGAAGAAGGCCGGTCAAAGACCGGCCCATGAGATCAACCGAAATGCTCAGGCCGCAGGTGCAGCGGCAGTCGGCTCCGCCCCCGGCGTATCGTCACCGGAGCGCCGCGGCGGCAGCGAGGAAGGCTTGGGAGGACGGGGAGTACGCCCCGCCATGATGTCGTTGATCTGATCTGCATCGATCGTTTCCATCTCCAGCAGCGCGGCAGTCATTGCCTCAACCTTGTCTCGGCTATCCTCCAGGATGCGGCGAGCCAAGGCGTACTGCTGGTCAAGAATCCGGCGAATCTCCGCATCGACCTTCTGCAAGGTGGCTTCGGACATGTTCTTGTGCGTCGTCACGGAACGGCCAAGGAAAACCTCGCCCTCTTCCTCACCGTACACCATGGGCCCCAGATTGTCGGACATGCCCCATTGCGTGACCATCCGGCGGGCCAGGTCTGTGGCACGCTGGAAATCGTTGGAGGCACCAGTCGTCATCTGATTCATGAACAGCTCTTCTGCAATCCGGCCACCAAACAGCACGGCGATGGTCTGCAGCAACCGCTCTCGGTCCTGGCTGTAACGGTCCTGCTCCGG
>JAFLDU010000148.1 GCA_017309145.1 Zoogloea sp.
GGCCTTGTCCTGGGCCACCAGCAGATCCGGGATGAGGCCCGGCATGTCCTTCGAGGTGAACAAGGCCTTGCCCTTGCCGCTCTTCTCGATCTGGGCCACCCACGGGTTCCACACCACGGCGGCATCCACCCGGCCCGACAGGAAGGCCGCGGCGGCGTCGCCGGCGGACAGGTTCACCACCTTCACGTCCTTCTGGCTCATGCCGTTCTTGGCCAGGGCGGTGGCCAGCACGAAGTGGGAGATGCTGAACTCCTCGAGGGCGATGCTCTTGCCCTTGAGCTCGGCGAAGCTCTTGATCTTGCCGCTGACCATCAGCGCATCGTTGCCGGCCGAGTTGTCATTGACCAGGATGGCCTTGAGGGGCACGCCCTTGGCCAGCGGCCCCATGGTGTCGGACCAGGTCTGGGAATTGGCGTCGAGCTGGCCGGAGGACAGGGCGGAAATGGAGTCGGTGTAGTTGGCGAACCACACCAGCTTGACGTCGGCCTTGTGCTTCTTGAAGAAGCCCTTCTGCTCGGCCACATACCAGGCCACCCAGCCCGGCCAGTCCGACACGCCGACCTTCACTTCGGCCAGCGTCGGGGTGGAGGTGGCGAGCAGGGCAGTGCCGAGGCCCAGCACGGCGAGGCCCTTGCGCAGCGCGAGCAGCGCACTACTTATGGAGGAGGACGGAGACTGCGTGCCGCGGAGGAAGGTCGGACGGGCGAGGTGATGATCGAGGTGGTGCATGACGGGCTCCCTGTCGAGTCGGATAAATGGACGAGAGGGCGCTTCGTTCAAAGCGATCCTCCCGGGCTTTTATCCCTCCGTGGAGCCAGGTCACGCCGGCGGATTTCCATCCGGCACTACATGGCCGGCAGCTCTCGGACCAGCCATCCTGCGGACATGCGCACATGCCCGATCAGGATCGGAACCCTAGCCACCCTCTAAAGAAGCGAAGGCAGGCAATCTGCACTTCGTCCCTCTCTGCCATGGTTTAGCAGGTGTCGTGCCAGGCATCTGGAAGACAAGAGTAGTCTTTAAAAAACATGGGTTTGTAATTATTTTCCAGACATTCCCGGATTCTCCCGCGGTTGCGCCTCAGTCATTCTCCGCACTCTTTCGGTGCGTGGCTCCGGCTCGCTGCAGTCTCGTGGTGCAGGGCGGCCGGGTATTTTCGTAACCCTCCGCGAAGGCATCGTATCCGGTCTTGCGGCAGGGTGGTGCCGGGCCGCCACCTGCGCTGAACGATTCAGGCTGTTTGTTAAATTGCATCCATTTGGGATAGTTCTTCGGTTTCTGAAGTACGCTTTCGTCATTGATTCTGAATGAATAAAGCGCCTTTGCGAACTCCTGTCGAATGCCCTCCGCACGATCGCCTTTCCTCTCCGTATACATGGCGCGTCCAGGCAGCCCCCCGTACCTGCATGCATCGCGGCGTGCATCGTCCAGGCGTTGCGTTGGTGCTCAGCGGGGCTCCACGCTGCTGGAGCTCATGATCACCGTGCTCATCCTGGGCATCCTGATGTCGATCGGGATCCCCCAGATGTCCGACTGGCTCCGCCGAAGCTCGGTCAGCGCCGCCGCGGAATTTCTCCAGAACGGCCTGCGCCAGGCGATCACCGAGGCGATCCGCCGCAATCTGCGCGTGGAGTTCCTGCTGACCAACGACATGCCCACGGTATCTGGAGTCGTATCGCTCACGCCCTCCAGGGACGGGGCCAACTGGGCTGCGCGCACGCAGGCGGTCCCCGAAGGGGATGTCAGCCATGTAGCCAGTCTCGCGATGAAGGAGATCTCAGCCGAGGTCAAGGTCAGCGGACCGGCCAGCCTGTGGTTCAACGGCATGGGGCGCGTCAGTGACGCAGATGGTGTGGCGATCTCCGCCAACCAGGTCTATCGGGTGACACGGGTCGGGAGCGACCGGGCGGTGTGTGTGTTCGTCACGCCGGGGGGCGCCGTTAAGTCCTGCGATCCATCGCTGCCGGAAGGCCACCTCTCCGCCTGCCTTCCCCGTGTGTTGCCTGCCCAGTGTGCCGAGCCGTGAAGGAGATCGAACCATGAAGAAGCCTATCAAGTCCCGGGGTTACGTGCTTCTCGAGGCGCTGGTTGCCCTGTTGATCTTCTCCCTCGGATTGCTGGGCATGATCAGCTTTCAGGCTGTCTCCTTCAAGATCATGGCCGACAGCCGCTTCCGCACGGAGGCGGCAATGCTGGCGGATGAGTTGCTGGCCAGGATGAGCGCCTCCGAGATCAGCCGGGTCCAGGCCGATTACGGCCCCCAGGGCGCGAAGTTGCTGTCATGGGTCGACGACCGGGTGGTGGGCGGCAGTCGCTTGCCTGAGGCGAAGGTGGTTCCCAGCTTCAGTGCTTCTGCCACCCCGAGCACGCTGCTGGTCAACCTGCGCATCGAGTGGACCCCGCCCGGGGCGGCTGGAGCCTCCCCGGCGGTGGCGGCAACGGGCGTCTACGAAACAAAGGCACTGCTTTTCTAGGGATGCCCATGCGAACCTGTTCCGAAGCCATTCCGGGCGGGCATCGCCAGGGTGGTGTCAGTCTGGTTGAGGTCATGGTGGGCTTGGTCATCGGCCTGGTGGCCTCGCTGGTGGTGATGCGCTCCTTCAGTGCCAGTGAGGCCTTTCGCCGCAACGTGAGTGGTTCGGCGGACGCGACGCAGATGACCGCGCTGGTCGGGGCGCGTCTCAACATGCTCATCGAGGACGCGGGGGCCGGTCTGGTGCAGGGGCGCCATGTGTGGGGCTGCAGAGTACTGGCCACACGCAACGGCACCGCCTTGCTCCCGGCGGCCCTGCTCCCCGAGCCCTTCATGCGTTTTCCCGGGACGGTGAGAGTCCTGCCGGTGGGGATCCTCGACGGTGGCGAGGCTGCAGCCGATATCCTGATGGTCATCTCCGCGGGCTCCAGTTCCGGAAACCGCGACATCCCCTTCGATTCGGATGGCCGGGTCCTTACCGTGAGCAATCCGAACGGAGTGGGCTTGCTCAAGCCGGCGGAGCGGGTCGATGACCTCTTCCTGGCCGTACCCCAGGATGTGGCCGGCGCGCCATCCGATTGCCAGATCGTGCAGGCGGCTCCGGGCGCGGGTGGGGGGGCGCCCGTGATGGATGCAACGCTCGGGCTGCGGGTCATGCCCTCGATGGCTCAGTCTGCCAGCGCGGCCGCCTACACGACGATTCCGCTCAACATGGCATCCACGTCCTACGGGGGGCTGGCGATCGCGGGAGTCGCGTCATCGGTCTTTCACCTCGGCCGGGAGGCCGCTCCGGTCTTCTCCCTGATAACCGTGAATGCCTATGCCGAGCTCGTCGAGCACGACCTGCTGCAGCGGCGCAATCTGCAGTCCTTCGGCGAGAACATCGTCCTCCTGAAGGCACGCTATGGACTCGACAACGGCAACGGCGGGTCGGCCAACGACAACGTGATCGACCAGTGGGTGTCTCCCGGTGAAGCTGGCTGGACCCTGGCGGAGTTGATGAATGGGGAGGAGGCCACCGAGCAGAAGATCGATCAGATCAAGGCCATCCGTATTGGCATGGTGGTGCGCTCCGCGCAGGTGCCCGATGCGGATGCCCGGGTGACCCGGGTCACCCTTTTCGACGACCTGTCGGGTACCGGAAAGGTGGTGCGGGAGCTCTCGGCAGACCAGCAGCGCTATGGTTACCAGGCGTTCGACTGGGTCATTCCGCTGCGCAACATGAAGTCCACCCCCAAGTCCTAGGCCGTATCGATGCGAGCTTCCTTCCCTGCCCGTCGCCTGCCTGGGCGCATCCGCTCCCGCGGGGCCGTGCTTGCTGTGGTTCTGATCGTTCTCGTCATCATGATGCTGGGTGGTGTTTCGATGTTCCGGGCGGTGGACACCTCGGCCATGCTGTCCGGCAACCTGGCTTTCAAGCGGGACTCCGTCAATCGCGCCGGCGTCGGCCTGCATGCGGCTTTCTCCACGATGAAACTGCCGGACTTCACCAATCCCGATGTGGCCGATTGCGTTCCCGGCGAAGCCGCCTGCAGCGGAGTGGCAACCAAATGGCTGGCCATGAACTACTCACCCCGGCTTCTTGAGTCGGATGGTGATGGCATTCCCCTGATCCTCAAGGACAAAGCCTCATTTGATGCGAAGTTCTCCTCGATCCGGCCGAACAAGGCGGATGGCACCCTGGCTGCGGGCAACGAGGTGCGCTTTCTGATCGAGCGCATGTGTACCGATTTCGGCCCCGCAGACGAGAAGAAATGCTCTGTTTCCGACAAGTTCGAGCGCGGCGGGTCCTACCGGCAGGACAAGCCGGGCTCGATCTCCCTGCCGCTCTACCGGATCACGATCCGCAGCGACGGAGTGCGCAACACCCAGACTTACGTCCAGGCGACCGTCACCACGCGCCTCCCTTGAGGCCTGTCGTATTCAAAGATGATTTGAAGGAATATTCCGGAGTGAACAGCATGAGCATGTCAGGGCCGCTTCGCGTGGTCGTGTTGAGCGTGGCCCTGGGCGGATTGTGCGAATCCGCCCTTTCAGCGCATACGCCTCTTGCCGATCAGCCCTTGATCGTCTCCGATGTTCCACCCAACGTGATGCTCGCTTTGTCCGTCGAGTTTCCCACGGCGATCACGCGGGCCCATCAGGGGAATACCTTCGATACTTCGGGGCGCACCGAATATCTCGGCTATTTCGATCCCCGCAAATGCTATGTCTATGAAGATCCTGTTTTTGTGCCGAGTGGCGCGCTGACCAGTGCCGACAAGGGCTTTGCATGCTCCGGCACTTGGAGCGGGAACTTCATGAACTGGGCCACCATGCAAGGGGTCGATACTTTTCGCTGGGTGCTGACGGGCGGCAACCGAGTCGTCGACGAGCCCCAGGTCTTCGGCGGTGCATCGGGCTTTCCGCTTGGGCGTACGGTCCTGCAGCGGGCTTATGCGTCGCCACAGGGCAGTTACCTGAGCTCCAATTTCCCCGACCGCATCCTCGATGCCCAGAACCTGTCCTCCTATACGGGGCTGGGCAGTGCCTATACCGGGCGGACTGTCACCATCAGGAATGGCGGGATGGGCATCGGGGTGCGATTCTGTACTCCGGAGGATATCTGTTCGGTGATGACCGTGAATGTCGAGGTATGCCGCGACGATTCACGGGGGCGTCCCCTGGAGGCTTTCTGCCAGGCTTATCAGGACCCCACCGGCACCCTTACCGTTTACAAGCCGGTAGGCCTCATCCAGCGCTACAAGGACAAGATGTACTTCGGCGCCTTCGGCTATCTTCAGATGGGCGAGGCCAACTCCCTGGATGCTCCGGGTGGTACCTCCAACGCGTACAAGGACGGCGGGGTGTTGCGCTCGCCAGTGCAGTCGGTGGCCAACGAGATCTCCGAAACCGGCGCCTTCAGGCTTGATCCTTACGGATTGAAGGACGCGAGCAAGGCCATCGGCGACAGTGGGACGATCAACTACCTGAACAAGTTCGGATCCAGATCGCAGGCCTACAAGTACTACGACCCGGTTAGCGAACTGTATGCGGAGGTGATCAAGTACCTGCGTCACAAGTCTCCGACGGCGTCTTATCTGCCACCTGCAAATGCTGACCCGTTGGTCTATGACGGCTTCCCGATCTTCACCCGCTGGGATGATCCGGCCAAGGATGCCAAGTACCCTGACAAGGGCCCCCTGTCCTGCAAGCGGAATTACGTGATCGGGATTGGCGATACCAATTCCAACTTTGATTTCGAGCTCTCCGGCATGGGCGCCGGAGGGAGCCCGTCCTCCCATAACCATGCCACGCCGTCCGATGTGGACTATGACATGGCGGGCAAGACCGCCAGGGACTGGACGGATGCCGTCGGTGCGCTCGAGGGCCTGGGGGCGCTCAGCACGCAGACCATTGCGAATGGAAGTTACCTGATGGCGGGCATTGCCTACTTTGCCCACTCTTCGGATATCCGGCCGGACATTCCTGGTGTCCAGACTGTCAGCACCTACTGGATGGATGTCCTGGAGGGGGGGTACCTGCATCGGAACCAATACTGGCTGGCTGCCAAGTACGGTGGGTTTGTCAAGGCGCCGGATGTCGCCAAGTCCTTCGAGGCGGGCAAGGATGCCTGGAAGGCTGTGGGCCGGAAGGATGGGAGCCGCTATCCCGGCAAGGCCTATGACCTGCCAATGAACTACTACACGGCGGGTGATCCCGACTCGATGCGGGAAGGGCTGGCAGGCGCATTCCAGAGCATCGCCGCCGGTGCGGGGGCGGGGGCGGGGGCGGCGCTATCCAGTGTGCAGGTCAGCGCCACCAGCGGAGGTGCCAATACCTACCAGGGCAGCTACGATGCCGCGATGTGGTCTGGAGACGTGGTGGCCTCCCGGGTCGACAAGGTCAATCTTGACCAGCCCGTGCTGACCAGGCTGTGGAGCGCGGCTGAACGGCTCGATGCCATGGGGAGCGATGCCCGCCGCATCGTCACGCTTGCGCCGCGTGACAAGACAAAGCTCTACCCCCTACCCGGCGATCTTGCCGGGGTCGCCTTCCGGTGGTCCGACCTTGGCGCTGCGCAGCAATTGAATCTGAGCCGGGGAGGGGCTGCGCCGGCCGGTGATCCGGCGGATGGTGAGGCTGTGCTGAATTACCTCCGTGGCGACAGGAGCAGCGAGACCACGGAAACCGTGCAACGACGCTATCGCCAGCGAAAGAGCGTCCTGGGGGACATCGTCGATTCGCGGGCCGTCTATGTCGGCAAGCCCTCGGCGAGCTATTCGGATACCTATAACCCCGGCTATTCGAGCTTCGTGGCTGAGCACGCAGGGCGGACGCCCATGGTGGTGGTGGGCGCGAACGACGGCATGCTCCACGCATTCGACGCCACCGATGGCAGCGATGGCGGACGTGAGCTGTTCGCGCTGGTCCCTTATTCCGTCTTCGAGGGCCCGGATGGCAACCCCGAGGTCAGCGGCATTCAGGCCATTGCACGGAAGACCTACTCCCACCGTTACTTCATGAATGCGACGCCGGAGATCCGCGACGTGGATTTTGCCAGAACGGGCGGAAAGCTGGAGTCCTTCCCCACTGGCCTCTCGCCCGACTGGCGCACCCTGCTGGTGGTTGGGCAAGGCAAGGGCGGTCGGAGCTTCGTTGCGATGGATGTCACCCACATTCCGTCATCCGCCTCCGAATCCGACATTGCACAGAAAGTCCTGTGGGAGTTCACCCATCCGGACATGGGCTTCAGCTTTGGCCGACCGCTGATCGCCAAGACCCGGCGCTGGGGGTGGGTGGTGATCCTGACGGGCGGTTACAACAACACGCGGGGAAGGCAACCAGGGCGCGGGGCCCTGTTCGTGCTCAATGCCCGGACCGGAGCGCTCCTCACCGAGCATCCCCTGTACACGTCCAGCGGTACCGCGAATTCTCCGTCGGGGCTGGCGCAGATCGAAGGCTATACCCCGAGTTACCAGGACTACACGCTCGACTATGTCTATGGGGGGGATCTCGACGGCAATCTGTGGCGTTTCGATTTCACCAGCGCAGACAGGGATCTGCCCCCGGTGGTGAAGCTGGCCGAGTTCGTTGTCGGGGGCCTTCGCCAGCCCGTAACCGTGGCACCCAAGATCGAGTACTCGGCAGAAGATCTCAAGCGCTACGTGTTTGTCGGGACCGGACGGCTGCTGGCCTCCGAGGACCTGGCGAATTCTCAGCAGCACACCATGTATGCGGTGCGTGATGGGACGAAGAGCCGGGCTTATGGCAACGAAGCCCACCAGGTTCCGCTTCCTGATGGGGCGTCGTTCCCGGTGACACGCACCATGCTGAGCCCGGTGACGGACCTTATCGGCGGTGCCAAGCTCCAGTCGGAGGCGCCGATGGGGTGGTACACCGATTTAACTGGCGACTTTCGCCCCGGTGACGGCAAGGCCCCTGTCACCGAACGGGTTGTGCTGAGCTTGCAGGCCAACGACGGGGTCCTGAGCTGGGTAGGGTCCATCCTGAACGACGACCCCTGCAATGCCAGCGGCACGGCCCGGGTCTATGCCGTTTATTACGGAAACGGCCAGAGCATTCTGCATACCCGGGTCGATGGACTGGCGGCACGAACCAGATGGATCGAAGTGACTGATGCCGGCCTGGCAGATACGACGCTGGTACGGGTTGGCACGTCCATCCGGATCCTTGGCACCGACGTCAAGGGCGTGTCCAGGATGTACGGGAGCGCTGTGGCTGAGGCAGGCAATCCGCGGGTCGTGAACTGGAGAATCATCCGGGACCAATAACTGGTACGGCGGACGCTAGGTGGGAAGGCGTATGCCGGGATAGAGGCGTGTCAGCAGCGCCAGAGCGGTGTCCGCGAGGACTCCGGCCAGCGGTTCAGGGTGCGGCGGCGCACCTTTGCCGGCGTCGTCGCTCTCAGCCCAGGCCGTGCTGAAGGCAGTCTTCCGGCGCTCGACCTCCTCCTCGATCAGCGGTCTCCAGTGGGCGGGGTATTCGCCCTGATGCCATTCTCCGCGGCCTCGGCCGTAGTGGGCCACAGCCAGGTATCGGAGCAAGGCGGACACGCTGAGGCGCTGCAGGCTGTCTTCGCTCCAGCGCACTTCGCTGCTGTCGGTGCCGCGCACCAGGTTGACCGCCTTTGCAGCGCCCGCACTGCCGATGGCCCCCAGCACGGCGCCGATCAGGGCCCCGCCACCGAGAGTCAGACCACCGGCTGCGAGGTCGGCGGCCAGGCCCGAGAGGGCTCCGGACAGGATCCCGCCCAGTGCCGCGGCCTGGCCCTCACCGAGCTTCTCCCGGGAGGCGAAGTCGCTGCTGACCCGGGCCAGGACTTCTTCCGCAGCCCGGCCGGCCAGGCCGTGGATTTCGATCAGCTGGTCGGTGGTCCGCCGGACCTCCCGCTCGAGGCGCTCGGCCAGGCAGGCCATGGCCTGCTCCCGGGCATCGGAATCACTGTCCATGCCGACCAGCTGGCCCAGGCGTCTCAGTGTGCCGCCCATGCCCCTAGCAGAGAGGGGTTCGTGATCGCTGCGGGTGGTGGCGAGAAACTCGCCCAGCACCGCCATGGAGGTCCGGAACTGCTGCAGGCGGCGTTCCCGCCAGGCCTCCTCGAGGCCGGCGAAGGTGCCGCGCCTGTCCTCGGGCAGGGCGCTGCTCACCGCATCGAGCAGGGTGAACTCCTGAACCCAGCAGCGGGCGAAGGCATCCAGAGGGAGGACCCTCCGCACGAACCCATGGCCGGCCAGGTGCTGACGCCAGGCTTCCTCGTCGGCCCGGTCCTGCTCGCCCGGGCGTGGTTCGCCCAGCTGGTTGAGCAGCACCAGCACGGGCTTGCCCAGCCAGGCCAGGATCTCCATCTCCAGGGCCACATAGCCGGCGTCGCCGGGGCGCTCGCTGGCATTGACCAGATAGAGCACCACATCGGCCTCTTCCCGCACATTGCGCAGTGCCTGCTGGCTGGACCAGAAGGGGCGATCGCGCCAGCGGTCCCACACTTCGGTCAGGAACCAGCCGACGGGATTGTCCTGCTGGCGAAGGCGCTGCACCAGCCTCGCGCTGTCGCCGAAGCCGGGGGTGTCCCAAAGCTCGAGAGCGTCGCCCCCCGGGGTCTCGATCATCCGGTAGCGCTCGGCCAGGGCGGTGACATGGGCTTCATCGCGGATCTCTCCCACGTCCCGGCCGATCAGGCTGCGGGCGAGGGTGGTCTTGCCGGTGTTGGTGTGGGATACCAGGCTGAGATTGATTGTCGTCACAGGCTGCCTCCTTGACGGGCGTGCCGGTCGAGCAGGGCGCTCAGGCCATCGGCCAGGGTGGCCGGGGCATCACTTTCCAGGTTGGCGAACAGCACTTCGATCCGCCGTCCCTCGAGCAGCCGGCTCCAGGCCTTGCGGCGTTCGTCGAGCCGTTCCGGCTGCTTGCCGAAGCGGGCCTGGAAGGCCCCCTCGTCCACCAGGGCGGCGACAGGCGTGCCGGTGGGCAGGGCTTTGGCCAGGGCCTCGGCAAAGCGCCCGTGGTTTTCATCCTCGGGCGTGGCGCTCAGGGAGAACAGGGTGAGGACCAGGGCTGGCGTTCCTGTGGGGAGGATGCCTGCGGGCAGGGCGTCCTCGCCGCCGTAGCTGACCGAAGGGGCGATGCTCAGCTGGGCGCGAGGGCCGAAGGCATGGCCGATGGCGTCCTGCACGAGCAGGGCAGACTGGGGCGCGAGGGTGTAGCTGTAGGGCACTACGTGCAATCTGGCGGCCTGGCCGCTGAAGTTCCGTTGCAGGCGCTGGAAATAGGCGTCGCCGAGGGGGAGGGGGAAGTGCTGCTCGAGGCGTCGTGCCGCCAGCGCGCTGATGAGGGCGAGCACCACCCGGGGCAGCACGATGAAGATCAGCAGGCTGGCCGCGTAGAGATGGATCCAGGGGGCTGCGCCCGCACCGGGGTGCTCGGGCAGGCGCAGGGATTCGAGCTGCACGGCATCGGGTATGGGGATGCCGGTCAGCGCCGACGCAGGCCCGAGCAGCACGCTGAGGGCCTGGTGCACCTGACCGGCAGACAGGAAGATGCTTTCCCAGCCGGCCTGGAACTGCAGAACCAGTCCGCGGGTGTAGAGGGCGGCGATGGCGCCCAGGGCGAAGGCGGCGGCGGCCAGGTGCAGA
>JAFLDU010000149.1 GCA_017309145.1 Zoogloea sp.
TGTTCGCCTTCTGCGGGGTGATGGCGGCGGGCTCGATTCCGCGGGGCTGGTCCCTGGAGTTCATGGCGACCATCGCCCTGCTCGTGCTGCTGGTGCCGATGGCCCGCTTGCGCCCGATGCTGGTGGCGGCTCTGGTGGGCGGCGGGCTGGCCGTGGCCCTGCGGGGCATGCCTCTGCGGCTGGGGGTGATCGTGGCGATCATCGGTGGCATTGCCGCGGGTTTTGCTGCGGAGAGTTGGCGCGGAAAGGACCTGTCATGAACTACGACTGGACCCTGTGGGGGCTGTTCATCCTGCTCGGGCTGGTGACCACCCTGCCGCGGGCGAGCTTCATCGTGCTGGGCGAGCGGGCGGCCCTGCCGGAGAATCTGCAGAAGGCCCTGCGCTATGCGCCCGCCGCGGCCCTGGCCGCCATCGTGGCGCCGGACATCTTCGTGGCGGGGGGCGAGCTGACCGTGTTGAGCCCGCGCCTGGCCGCGGCCGCAGCGGCGGTGACGGCAGCCCTGTTGTCGAAGAACCCCTGGCTGCCCTTCATCGCCGGCATGGGGGTGCTGTGGGGGCTGACCCAGCTCCCCTTGGCCTAGCCCCCGGCCTTGGCGTTCTGGTCCCTCTCATCTCGCTTCACGGCCCATGCCGCCATGGCGATGCCGGCGAGGATCATCGGCAGGGACAGCCACTGGCCCATCGACATGCCGAAGGTGAGCAGGCCCAGGAAGTCGTCGGGTTCGCGGCCGAATTCGGCGATGAAGCGGAACAGCCCATAGCCGATCAGGAAGGTGGCGGAGATCAGCCCGCGGGGGCGTGGCCTGGCCGAGAACCACCACAGGATCAGGAACAGGCTGACCCCTTCCAGCGCAAACTGGTACAGCTGGGAGGGGTGGCGGGGCAGGGCGTCCACCTGCGGGAAGATCATCGCCCAGGGCACGTCGGTGACCCGGCCGACCAGCTCGCCATTGATGAAGTTGCCCAGGCGCCCGGCGGCCAGGCCGAGGGGCACCAGCGGAGCGATGAAGTCGGTGACGGCCAGCCAGGGGCGCTGCGTCTTGCGGCCGAACAGCCACATCGCCACCAGCACGCCCAGGAAGCCGCCGTGGAAGGCCATGCCGCCCTGCCATACGGCCAGGATCTCGGCGGGATTGGCCAGGTAGTAGGCCGGCTTGTAGAACAGCACATAGCCCAGCCGCCCGCCCAGGATCACACCGAGCACGCCGTAGAAGAGCAGGTCGTCGATCTGCTGGGCATCCCAGCCCAGTTCGGGCCGCCGCCGGGCGTGGATGCGCCCGAGGACGACGAAGAGGATGAAGGCGATCAGGTACATCAGGCCGTACCAGCGCACGGCGAGGGGCCCGATGGAAATCGCGATCGGATCGAACTGGGGATGGACGAACATGCTGGACTACCGGATCACTTGAACTGGTTGCGGAAGGCTTCGAACTCGCTGGTGAGCCATTCGAGCTGCTGACGCAGACGCCGGACTTCCTCTTCGAGTTCCCCGACCCGGCTGCCACGGGGGGCGGCGGCTTCGCCCTGGCTCTCGAAGGCATGCTGTTGGGCGGCGGCTTCGCCGCTCATCAGGTGGGTGTAGCGGGCTTCCTTGGTGCCCGGGGCCTTGGGTAGCTGGATCACCATGGGCGGGTACTTGTCGCTCAGGCGTTCCAGCACCTCTTCGACCTCGGCAGGGGTGGCGAAGGCATGCAGGCGTTCGCAGCGGGCGCGGATCTCGCCGACGGTCTGGGCGCCGCGCAGCATCAGGATGGAGAGCACGGCCTGCATCGGCGGGGTCAGGGAGTGGCGCAGGCGGATCTGGTGCTCCCACTTGGTGACGCGGGCGCCGGCCTGGTGGCGCTGGGTGACCAGGCCGCGTTCGGCGAGGCGGTCGAGGGTCGCCAGCACAGTGGCTTCCGACAGGCTCATCACCGGCTCCCGGCCGGTGAGCTGGTTGCAGCCGGTGACCAGGGCATTGACCGACAGGGGGTAGGTGTCCGGGGTGACGAAGGCCTTTTCGATGAGCACCGCGAGAACGCGCACCTCGAAGTCGTCCAGGTCGAAGCCGGCAGGGGTGTCAGGGGCGGATTCGGGGGTGTCGGTCATGGCAGGCTTCCGGTGTGTTGCGAGGGCGCCATCATAGCCGACGGCATGCGTCGGCCTGATGGCGGAAAGCGGATTGGCCGGACGGCGTGGCGGGTCAGGTGGCGCCGTGGCACTTCTTGTACTTGCGGCCGCTGCCGCAGGGGCAGGGGTCGTTGCGGCCGACCTTGGCGCCCTCGCGTACGATGGGCTCGCGCAGGGTGCCGAGGGGGATGGGGGGCAGCGCGACGGGGGGCACGTGATGGATCGCCGACCACATGGCGGTTTCCCGTGCGATGTCGTCGATCAGTCCGTGGCCGCTGTCGCGCAGGGCCTGGAGGGCGGTGGCCGGGCCGCGGCGGATGTCTGCGTCGAGCTGCTGTGGGTCGAGGTAGCTGTCATCGATGAGCCCGGCGGCGAACCATTCGTGGATCTCCGGCAGGTGCTCGGTGGCGCCCAGGTCGGCCAAATGGGTGGCGAGCTGGTCGAGGAGGGGCAGTTCCTCCTGGCGTTCTGGCTGTTCGAGCAGGGCGCGGGCCTCCCGGCTGCCGAAGTCGGCGAGGTAGTCGATCGCCTGGGCGCGCGGGATGAGGCCCTCCAGGGCGGCCAGGGCCAGGCCTTCGAGGGCGGCGCCGCGGGCCCAGCGGCTGGCGTCTTCGTCGTCGACCAGCTGGGTCAGCGGGCTCGCGTCGCCATCGCAGGTGGAGGCCAGGGCGCGGCCGTAGCTGTCGTGCACGAGCTGGCCGAAGACGGTATCGACGGTTGCTTCGTCCAGGTGGCCGAGCTCGGCCAGGGGGCGGTAGGCGCGGCTGTCCCGCCAGCGGGCCAGCAGCAGCATGGCGTAGAGGTGCAGCACGTAGCCGTCGGCCTGGGCCGGTGCCGGATCTGCCGCGATGGCCTCGAGTTCGGCCACCAGGAAGGGGGCGATCTCCTTGCGGTGCCCGTCGGCCCCGGCCAGTTCGGCGAGGGGGAGCGGCGAGGACAGGAACTCGAGGCGGGGGCGGAGGGCGGACCAGATGTCTGACATGGGCGGGCAGGACGGGAGACGGGTGTCCAGTGTACTGGATGCCGGGGAGGCTGTGCCGGACTGCTCAGCCCGCTGGCAGGGCCGCGCCCAGCTCCTCGGGCGTCAGCGGCCGGGCCAGTGCCTGGCCCTGGATGCGGTGACAGCCCAGTTCCTGCAGCAGGGCGAGCTGGCCGAGGCTCTCGACGCCCTCGGCGATGACCTCCAGGCCCAGGCTGCGGGCCAGGCCGACGATGCTCCGGACGATGATGGCGGCCTGCTGGTCCCGTTCCATGCCATGGATGAAGCAGCGATCGATCTTGAGGCTGTGCAGGGGGAAGTGGGCCAGCAGGGCCATGGACGAGTAGCCGGTGCCGAAGTCATCCAGGCTCAGGCTCACGCCGAGCTCGCGCAGGGCCCGCAGTACGGCGGTGGCGGCTTCGGGATTGTCGGTGAGGGCGTGCTCGGTGAGCTCCAGGTCGAGCAGGCCCGGGTCGAAGCCGGTTTCGTCGAGGGCCTTGTGGATGTCGGTCACCAGGCCAGGGTCGCGGAACTGCCGGCCCGACAGGTTGAAGGCCAGCCGCAGTCGGGGGTATCCGGTGTCCTGGAAGGCGCGGGTCTGCCGCAGGGCCTGGCGGAGGGCCCAGCGGGCCACATCGCCCATGCGGCCGTTCTCCTCGAGCAGGGGGATGAAGTGGTCTGGAGGGATGGAGCCATGGTGCGGGGAGGTCCAGCGCAGCAGTGCTTCGACGGCGAAGGGGCTTCCGCTGCGGGCGTCGATCAACGGCTGGTAGACGAGGCTGAATTCCCGCCGTTCGAGGGCTCCGCGCACGGCGTCTTCGAGGGTCAGGCTGCGCATCGAGCCTGCGTCCAGCGCAGATTCGGAGAAGCGGAAGCTGTTGCGACCCGCTTCCTTGGCCCGGTACATGGCCAGGTCGGCGCGCATCAGCAGGGCATCGGGGGCGATGCCGTCGACGGGGTAGAGCGCAATGCCGAGGCTGACATTCACGCACAGGTCGTGGTGACCGACTGGAAAGTGCGCCGAAAAGGTGTCGAGTACCTTGCGGGCCACCTGCTCGGCCATGTCGGCGTGCTCCAGGTCCTCCTGGACCAGCACGAACTCGTCGCCGCCGAGGCGGGCCACGGTGTCGGTGGCGCGCAGGCAGCCCTGCAGCCGCCGGGCCGCTTCGATCAGGATGCGGTCGCCGGTGGCGTGGCCGAAGGTGTCGTTGATGTGCTTGAAGCGGTCCAGGTCGACGAACTGCACCGCCACCAGGCGACCCTGGCGCTGGGCGCGCTGGATGGCCTGGTGGAGCCGGTCGTGCAGCAGGCTGCGGTTGGGCAGGCCGGTGAGGGCGTCGTAGTGGGCCTTGCGCTCCAGGTGGCGGGCGGCGGCCATGCGCTCGGTGACGTCCTTGCCGGTGGCGACGAAATGGCAGATCTCTCCGGCGAGGTTGCGGACCGGGCTGATGGTTTTCTCTTCGAAGTAGATTTCGCCGTTGCGGCGCCGGTTGGTGAAGACGGCCCGGAAGGATCCGCCGCGGTGGAGGGTCTGCCAGAGCTGGCTGTAGAAGCCGGGCGAGGGGGCGCCGGAGCGCAGGAAGCCGGGGGTGCGCCCGAGGGCTTGAGCAGCCGGGTAGCCGGTGATGCGCTCGAAGCCCGGGTTGACGTATTCGATGATGCCGTCCGCGCGGGTGATCATCACCGCGTCGTCGATGTTCTCCATGGCGAGGGCCAGCATCCGCAGGGTCCGCAGCACATCGTCGCTGGGGCCGGGGGCGGAGGTGTGCGCCGTCGTCCAAGCCGCGGGCGGCAAGGCATGGGTGGGCGAGTCCGGGGTGGCACTCATGGGGGCATGCGTCTCCTCTGGTGCCCTCGGCTGCCGGAGCGGCCGGGGGCATGTGCATCGGGAGGCGCGGGGGCGGGGCGCCGGAGGCCGGTCTACGCCGGCCTTATGCGTCGGGTAGGGCGTGCGCGCCCGTCAGGGGGCGCAGGTCTCGTGCTGGAGGGCCGAGCCACGGCTGACGATCAGTTCCCGGGCCACGTCGGCGAGCTTGCGGCGGCTGCTGCGGGCGGAGCGGCGCAGGAGGTCGAAGGCGGCCCGATGTTCGATATCCAGGCGGGCCATCACGATCCCGGTGGCCACGCTGATGTCGCGCTCCTGGTCGAGGGCGCTCTGCAGCTGGTCGCGATTGGCCCGCAAGTCCGCCAGCTCGGCGCTGCGTGCCATGGCGGTGAAGATCATGGGCAGCAGTTGGGCCACGTCCACCGGCTTGACCAGGTAGGCGAGGGCGCCTTCGCCGATGGCGCGCTCGATGCAGCCCGTCTGGTTGCAGGCGGTCAGGAAGATGAACGGCAAGCCGTGCCGTTCGCGCAGGCGGGCGGCGAACTCGACGCCGGAGCATCCCGGCAAGCCTTCGTCAATGATCGCCAGGCCCACCGTGACGCTATCCAGCAGGTTCAGGGCGTCCTCGGCGCTGGGTGCCAGGAAGACCTGCAGCCCGGCGGCTTCGAGGCCGAGGCGCAGGGTGGCGGCGAACAGGCGGTCGTCTTCGACCAGTAGGACCGGAAGAGCGGGTACGGGGTCAGCGCGCATGGGAGGGCGCCTCCTTGGAACAGGAAAACCGTCTGCTGTGCAGGCTGAGCCGGGCACGGACGGTGTCGGGGCCGCCCTGGAAGACGTCCAGGACGATGTCGGGCGGGGTGGTCAGCGCGGCGAGCAATTGCAGGCCGCTGCCGAGCCCCCTGCCTTGCGCAAAGTTGAACTCGGCAGGCAGGCGGCCCGGGTTGTCGATGCGGAGCACGCAATGCTCGCCCTCGATGCCCGCAGTGATGCGGATGGCGGTGCGTGTGCCAGCCGTGCCGTGCTTCAGGGCATTGGTCAGCAGTTCGTTGAGCATCACGGCCAGGGGCTGGATGTCGGGTTCCGGCAGTGGTGCCGCGGTGATCCCGGGCAGCGGCGCAATCTCGATGGCGGGTCGATCGGGGTACAGCCCGCCGACACTGCGGCTCAGGGCGGCGAGCAGGTCGCCGAGGCTGGCGCGGGGCCGGCCGTCCTGGCTGTAGAGTTCGTGGACGGCGGCAATGGCCCGGATCTGGCCCACGGCCTCGGTGAGGATCTCCCGGTGGTCCCCGGCGCTGTCCGCATGCCGGCGCAACAGTGCGGCAAGAGCCTGCAGGCTGTTCTTGATGCGGTGGTGGCCTTCCCGCAGCAGCACGCCCGGCAGGGCGGCCTGAGGCCCAGCGTCGGTGCGCAGGGCGGTGATGTCGAGCACGAAGCCGGTGACCTGGGTGCGGCGCAGACGGTCGACCCAGGGGCAGGAGTGGGCCCACAACCAGCGCAGGCTGCCGTCCTGATGGCGGATGCGTACTTCGGTGTCGGAGATCCGGCCCGCCTGCTGGGCAGCAATGAAGGCATCGACACGGGGCTGGTCCTCGGGCAGCACGGCATTCCGCCAGATCCCCGGTGCTGGTGCCACGTCTGCGGGATGGCCCCACAGGTGGGCGAAGCCGGGGCTGGCATACAGGAAGGTCTGGAGTGCCGGGTCGCTGACCCAGAGCATGGCCTGGGTGCTGTGCTGCATGCCGTGGAAGAGAGCCTCGGCCGCCGGCGTGGTCAGGGGGCCGGCATCGGGCGGAAGGGCCTGAAACACGGTGATCCGGAGGTCGGGCGAGGGGCCGGTCAGCTGCAGGTAGTGCAGCGGCGAAGCGGTGCCCTGGACACGCCCCGGGCAGGGGTGCCCAGGGCTGTCAGGGCCGAACGACGGGGCGCCCGGGTCGACGACGCTGTCGAGCAGGCGGCCGATCAGGTCGGCGTGCTTCTGCTCGAGCAAGCGGGCCGCATTGCCGATGACTTCGCGGATACGCCCGTCCGGGCCGGTGATCAGGCCGCCGTAGTGGCGGTCCTGCATGAGCATGTCGAGGAGCGCGCGGAGCTGCTCTCCGGGCTCCGGGGAAGATGGCGTGTGCTGCGCGGTGCGCCCGGAGCGCTGCTCCGGGTCTTCTGCTGGCGGAAACGCCCCCAAACTGCGTGATCCCATGTATTGCCTGCGTACAGTTGATGCCATCCAGGACGCGGGGGCGGGGCGACGGATGGAATGGGCCGGTCGATGTAGCCGGCATGTCCGGGCGGCCTGGCCGCGGCCAGTTTAAATCTCGGTGCCGAAGCCCTGATGATACTCCATTGAATTGGCCGTGGAGCGGCACCTAATAGGTGCTCGTCACCCGGCTGCAGACTGGGGGCCGGGCAGCAGCCGGGCCAGATAGCGCCCGGTGTGGCTGGCAGGATTGGCGGCCAGGGCTTCGGGGGAGCCACTGCCAACCAGGGTGCCGCCGCCGTCACCGCCCTCCGGGCCCATGTCGATGAGCCAGTCGGCGGTCTTGATGACGTCAAGGTTGTGTTCGATGACGACCACCGTGTTGCCATGGTCGCGCAGGCGGTGCAGTACCGAAAGGAGCAGTTCGATGTCGGCGAAGTGCAGACCGGTGGTGGGTTCGTCGAGGATGTAGAGGGTGCGGCCGGTGTCGCGCTTGGACAGTTCGAGGGCCAGCTTGACCCGCTGGGCTTCGCCGCCGGACAGGGTGGTGGCGCTCTGGCCGAGGCGGATGTAGCCCAGGCCGACCTGCATCAGGGTCTCGAGCTTGCGGGCCACGATGGGCACCGCGGAGAAGAAGTCGAGGGCTTGCTCGACGGTCATCTCGAGCACTTCATAGATGGTCTTGCCCTTGTAGCGGATCTCCAGGGTCTCCCGGTTGTAGCGCTTGCCGTGGCAGATGTCGCAGGGCACGTACATGTCGGGCAGGAAGTGCATCTCGACCTTGATCAGGCCGTCGCCCTGGCAGGCTTCGCAGCGCCCGCCCTTGACGTTGAAGCTGAAGCGGCCGGGGCCGTAGCCACGGGCCTTGGCTTCCGGGACGCCGGAGAACAGGTCGCGGATCGGGGTGAGCAGGCCGGTGTAGGTGGCCGGGTTGGAGCGAGGCGTGCGGCCGATGGGGCTCTGGTCCACGTTGATGACCTTGTCGAAGTGGTCCAGGCCCTCGATGCCCGTGCAGGGTGCCGCTTCGATGCTGCTGCCGTTCACGTGACGGGCCACGTGGGCGTAAAGGGTGTCGTTGATCAGGGTGCTCTTGCCCGAGCCGGAGACGCCGGTGACGCAGGTGAACAGGCCCACCGGGATGTCGATGGTGACGTCCTTGAGGTTGTTGCCGCTGGCGCCCTGGATGCGCAGCACCCGCTCCGGATCGGCCGGGCTGCGGCGGCTGGGCACGGTGATGCTGCGAGTGCCGGACAGGTAGGCGCCGGTGAGGGAGTCCGGGTGGGCGGCGACCGCGTCCGGCGTGCCTTCGGCTATCACCCGGCCACCGTGCTCGCCGGCGCCGGGGCCCATGTCCACCACGTAGTCGGCCATGCGGATGGCGTCCTCGTCGTGTTCGACTACGATCACCGTGTTACCCATGTCGCGCAGGCGGCGCAGGGTTTCCAGGAGCCGGTCGTTGTCGCGCTGGTGGAGGCCGATGGAGGGTTCGTCGAGCACGTACATGACGCCGGTGAGGCCGGAGCCGATCTGGCTGGCCAGACGGATGCGCTGGGCTTCGCCGCCCGACAGGGTGTCGGCCGAGCGGTCGAGGGACAGGTAGTCGAGGCCGACGTTGATCAGGAACTGCAGGCGCGAGGAGATCTCCGAGACGATCTTGTCGGCGACCTGGGCGCGCTGGCCCGACAGGCTGAGGCCGTCGAAGAAGGCCTTGCACTGGGCCAGCGGCAGGCGGCTGACCTCGGACAGGTTGCGGTCGCCGATCAGCACGTAGCGGGCTTCGGTGCGCAGGCGGGTGCCGTGGCAGGCCGGGCAGGGGCGGTTGGCGCGATATTTGGCCAGCTCCTCGCGCACGGCGATGGAATCGGTTTCCTTGAAGCGCCGCTCGAGGTTGGGAATGATGCCTTCGAAGGCGTGCTCCTTGAGCACCGGCTTGCCGCCGTCGGAGAGGTAGCGGAAGGCGATCTTGTCCTTGCCCGAGCCGTGCAGGATGATCTCGCGGGTGGCCTCGGGCAGGTTCTCCCAGGGGGTCTCGATGTCGAAGCCGTAGTGGGTGGCCAGGCTGGCGAGGAGCTGGAAGTAGAACTGGTTGCGTCGGTCCCAGCCACGGATACAGCCGGAGGCCAGGGACAGCTCGGGGTGGGCGACGACCCGCTCGGGGTCGAAGAAGTCCACGTTGCCAAGGCCGTCGCACTTGGGGCAGGCCCCCATCGGGTTGTTGAAGGAGAACAGGCGCGGTTCCAGCTCGGCCAGGGCGAAGCTGCACACCGGGCAGGCGAACTTGGCCGAGAAGAGGTGCTCCTGGCCGGAATCCATCTCCACCGCGATGGCACGCCCCTCGGCGTGGGTGAGGGCGGTCTCGAAGGATTCGGCGATGCGGCCGCGCAGGTCCTGCCGCACCTTCAGGCGGTCGACCACCACCTCGATGCTGTGGCGGCGGTTCTTGTCGAGCACGGGCAGGCTGTCCAGCTCATGCACGATGCCATCGACCCGCACCCGCACGAAGCCCTGGGCGCGCAGCTCGGCGAAGAGGTCGGCCTGTTCGCCCTTGCGGCCGCTGACCACCGGGGCGACGATCATCAGCTTGGTCTCTTCGGGCAGGGCCAGCACGGCGTCCACCATCTGGGAGATGCTCTGGGCCTCCAGGGCGTGCTCGGGGTGGTCGGGGCAGTGCGGCGTGCCGGCGCGGGCGTACAGCAGGCGCAGGTAGTCGTGGATCTCGGTGACGGTGCCCACCGTCGAGCGCGGGTTGTGGCTGGTGGCCTTCTGTTCGATCGAGATCGCCGGCGACAGCCCCTCGATGAGGTCCACGTCGGGCTTCTCCATCAGCTGCAGGAACTGCCGGGCGTAGGCCGACAGGCTCTCCACGTAACGTCGCTGGCCTTCCGCGTAAAGCGTGTCGAAGGCCAGGGAGCTCTTGCCCGAGCCGGACAGGCCGGTGATCACGGTGAGCTTGTTGCGCGGCAGGTCGAGCGCGATGTTCTTCAGGTTGTGGGTGCGGGCACCGCGGATTCGGATGGCGTCCATGGGGCGTTCGGGGTTTGGGCAACCTGTTAATATACGCCTCTTGCCCCTCCCCACGCAGCACGTTTCATGGCTTCCCAAATTGACGACAAGATGAGCCCGGCCGAGCGCCGCGCCGGCGTATCGCTGGCGGCGATCTTTGCGCTGCGCATGCTGGGCCTGTTCCTGATCCTTCCGGTGTTTGCCGTGCATGCCGCCGGCATGCCGGGCGGCGACGATGTGGCCCTGGTCGGCATGGCCATCGGTGCCTACGGTCTGACCCAGGCCTTCCTCCAGATTCCCTTCGGTGCCGCCTCCGACCGCTTCGGCCGCAAGCCGGTGATCGTCTTCGGACTGATCCTGTTCATCATCGGCAGTGCGGTGGCCGCCATGGCCCATGATGTCCAGACCGTCCTCGTCGGCCGGGTGCTGCAGGGCGCAGGCGCGATCTCCGCCGCCGTGACCGCCCTGGCCGCCGACCTGACCCGTGACCAGCACCGCACCAAGGTGATGGCCATGATCGGCTCGTCCATCGGGCTGGTGTTCGCCCTCTCGATGGTGGCGGCGCCGCTGCTCTACAGCGTGATCGGCATGTCTGGGCTGTTCTGGCTGACCGCCGTGCTGGCCGCCGGCGCCGTCGTCACCGTGCTCTTCGTGGTGCCCGCCGCGCCGCCGGTGCCCCGCGCCACCGGGCGCTTTGCCGAGGTGCTGGGCAACGCTCAGCTGATGCGCCTGAATTTCGGGGTGTTCGCCCTCCATCTGATGCAGACCGCCATGTGGGTGCTGGTGCCGGCCGGCCTGGTGGCCGCCGGGCTGCCCATGGCCGAGCACTGGAAGGTCTATCTGCCGGCGGTGCTGCTGTCCTTCGTGGTGATGGTGCCGGCGGTGATCATGGCCGAGAAGAAGGCTGCCATGAAGCAGGTCTTCAACGCCGCCATCGTGCTGTTGCTGGTGGTGCAGGCCGGGCTGTACCTGGCCGGTTCCGGGATGTGGCCGCTGGCCTGCCTGCTGACCCTGTTCTTCGTGGCCTTCAATGTGCTGGAGGCGACCCAGCCGTCGTGGATTTCGCGGGTGGCGCCGCCGCACGCCAAGGGCACGGCCCTGGGTATCTACAACACGCTGCAGTCCATCGGCCTGTTCCTGGGCGGAGCCCTGGGTGGCTGGCTGGTCAAGCATGTGGGGCCTTCGGCAGTGCCGCTGCTCGGTGGTGGCCTGGCGGTGGTGTGGCTGATCCTCGCTGCCGGCATGACGCCGCCGCCGGTCCGCCGCGCCGCGACCGCTTGAGGGGTATGAGCGCGCGCCGCCCCAACGTTTTTTTCAGGAGAGATATATGGCTTCGGTCAACAAGGTGATTCTTATCGGCAACCTGGGCAAGGACCCGGAAACCCGCTATGCCCCCAGCGGCGATGCGATCTGCAACATCACCCTCGCCACCACCGACACCTGGCGCGACAAGGCCAGCGGTGAGAAGCGTGAGGCCACCGAATGGCACCGGGTGGTGTTCTTCGGCAAGCTGGCGGAGATCGCCGGTCAGTACCTGCGCAAAGGCAGCCCGGTGTATGTGGAGGGCTCCCTGCGGACCCGCAAGTGGCAGGACAAGGATGGCCAGGACCGCTACACCACCGAGATCCGCGCCGATGAGATGAAGATGCTTGGTAATCGCCAGGGGATGGGTGGCAGCGATGCGCCGTCTCGTAACGAAGGCGGCTTCGGTGGCGGCGCGCCGGCCGGAGGCGGCCGCGATGGTGGCGCTTATGGCGGTGGTCGCGATTCCGGTGGCTACGGTGGCGGTGGTGGTGGCTTTGGTGGTGGCGCACCGGCGCCCTCCAGCGCTCCGGCCCCCAGAAAGCCGGCCGCTGGCGGGTTCGGTGATTTTGACGACGACATCCCGTTCTGAGATCCGTCCTTAGCCTTTCACTCTGAGGGGCGGTGTTCGCCCCTTCGTCACCCCGGATGCCGTCCCGCGGCGGCATCTGTCACCCACCCTGTACGGGCCAGGTCGGACGGCCGGCGCGACGGGCCCGTTCTTGATCTGGGTCTTCCCCGACCGAGGCTGCACACCCTCATTGCGCCAGCCCTATCGAGGCTGGCCGCCAAGGGGGTGTCGCGCTAGAATTGCAAGCGCCTATGCAGGGCCTTCAACCGGGAAAGTGGCATGTCATGTCCTTGCGGTTCGAGTCTGTCCATTCTGTTGTCGATCCGTAAGGCGTTCGTTCTCTCCGGGTGTTTCGTCTTTCCAGCACCACCGGCCGGTGGTGCCGATGTCTTTGATTGGTGTCTCCCGCGGGGTCCATGATGCCTATTCCTTATTCCTGTCTCTGTGCGGTGCTGCTGAGCCTGGTTCTGGGGCCGATGCCGTGCGTGGCGGCCCCGGCGGCCGAATCACCTGCTTCGAGTGTGGCCGTGCTGGCCGGCGGCTGTACCAACTGCCATGGCCCGGACGGGCGCTCGTCGAGTGCCATTCCGGGCTTGCGGGGGCAGGACGAGGCGCGCCTGCGGGCGCGGATGCAGGATTTCCGGGCCGGACGCGCGGGTGACGCGACGGTGATGACCCGTCTGATGAAGGCTTACGACGAGGCCCAGATCGCGGCGCTGGCCTGCTGGTTCGCCATGGAGGCACGGCCGTGAGCGGCGTGTCGCGGCGGCGCGTGCTGGCCGGTCTGGCGGCCGGGGCGGCGGGACTGACCTTTCCGACGGTGCTGCGGGCTGGTGGTGCTGCGGCCCGGGTGGTGGTGGTGGGCGGCGGTTTCGGCGGGGCCACGGTGGCCCGTTGGCTCAAGCGCTGGGCACCGGCTGTGCAGGTGACCTTGGTGGAGCCTGCCGAGCGCTTCTACACCTGTCCCTTTTCCAATCTTTATCTGGCCGGCCTCAGAAGTTGGGACAGCCTG